>JAFKKS010000167.1 GCA_017304555.1 Hyphomicrobiales bacterium | reverse complement strand
CAGCGCGTGTGAAGCGCCGATAAGTCCGCAAGGCGAATGTCGGCCGCTCAGGCACTCGCCGCCTCTCCCTTTTTGGCGTCGGCCAAAACATAGGCCCGCGCCGTCGCCGCGTTGAGCGATGCCTCCACCGCCTGGCGGCAGAGTTCCAGCGCCGCATCGTCGGCATCTTGCGGAACGCGAATCGGTTCACCAAGCACGATCGCGCCGCGGCTGAAGGGAAGATTCACAACCGAACGATCCCAATTGTCGAGAGTGTAACGCCGGCTGGTCGCGATCCCCACGGGATAAATCGCGCGCCCGGAACTGCGTGCCAGGAGCACGATCCCGCGCCCGGCGACGCGCGCCACTTTCGGCACGTCAGCCGTCGTGACCACGTTCCATCCATCTGCGAGCGCGTCACGCATCGCGACGAAGGCGCGCACGCCGCCTTTGCGGTCGTAGCGGCCGTCATGATCGCCCGATCCGCGAATCGTCCCCATGCCGAGATGTTCGGCGGCGATGGCATTGAGCGTGCCGTCGCGATGCGACGAGATCAGCGCTTTCGCGCGATAGTCCGGGCGCCGCATGAACGGCCCCATGAAATGCTGTCCGTGCCACAGGGTGATGATCACCGGCAGGTCCGGCGCCAGCCGTTCGTGCAGGTCCGCGGGCTCCAACACGAAACGGCTCGTCTTCCACACGGCGCGCAGATACAGCGCCATGCCGAAGCCCACCGTTTGTTGGAACCAGCCGGCGTCCCGAAGTCGCTTGAGCGGCATGAATCACGGGTCCGAACGGGTCTGCGAGCCGCTTTGCGGCGTGGCGTCGGGATCGAGCAGCCGGTGAAGGTGCACGATGAAATAGCGCATGTGGGCGTTGTCGACCGTCTGCTGCGCCTTCGCCTTCCACGCACTGTAGGCGGTCGCGTAATTCGGAAAAACGCCGACGATGTCGAGCTTGTCGAGGTCGCGGAAATTGACCTCGTCGAGGCCGCTCAATTCGCCGCCGAACACCAGGTGCAGGAGCTGCTTTGCGGGGGCGGATGACATCGTATCTCGTTTGGTTGCGGATTACAGGATCACGGCGGAAAGCCGCCACAGTGAATAACCGACAGTGAGTCCCCGGCAAGGGATCACTGCAAGTCGACGCGCCGGTCCTGCACAAGCCGCATGAGCATAGCGTGGCGGGCGTTCGACGCCGCCACGAGCGCACCGTGCACCGGATTAGGGCGATTGTAGGTCGGCGCGGCGCCGTCGAACGAGGTCAGGCGGCCGCCGGATTCATGGACGATGAGGTCGGCGGCGGCGAGGTCCCAGTCATGGCTGTTGGGCCCTGCGATTCCGACATCGACCGAGCCCTGCGCGACGCGTGCGATCCGTAGCGCCAGCGAATGCACCTTGGGCAGCGGCGTGATGCCGAACGCGGCCAGCGCGTCGAGCCGGGTCTTCGGCCCGGCCGTGCGGGCGCCCTTGAGGCTTTCGCCGTTCGCCCGGAGCGGCCGGCCGTTGAGCGTCGCGCCGCCTCCGGCAGTCGCTAGAAAGAGATTGTCCTCAGCCGGCGCGAACAGAACCGCCGCCGTCGGCCGCCCGCCCTCGATCAATGCGATGGAAACGGCCCAGTCGGTCTTTTCCGCGATGAAGGCGCGCGTGCCGTCGATCGGGTCGACGATCCAGACGGCCGAGTGCTCCAGGCGGACCGGGTCGTCGACGCTTTCCTCCGAAAGCCAGCCGACGGCGGGTGCCAGTTTGGATAGTCGCGCACGCAGCATCTTGTCGACGGCGATGTCGACTTCGCTAACCGGCGAATCGCCGCCCTTGGTCCATATCTTGAATGTCGAACGGAATTTCTGCAGCGCCAGGGCGCCCGCTTCGCGCGCGGCGGCTTCGAGGGTGGCCATCATGGCCGCCGCGTCGATCGCGCACTCAGTTGCCGGCAATGGTCAGTCCTTCCACGCGCACCGTTGGGGCGTTGGTACCATAGCGGAACTGCAGGTCGTCGGCCGGCTCGAGGCTGCGGAAGATATCGTTGAGATGCCCGGCGACGGTCACCTCGCTCACCGGATAGGTGATCACGCCGTTCTCGATCCAAAAGCCGGCGATGCCGCGGCTGTAGTCGCCGGTGACGATGTTGACGCCCATGCCGATCAGGTCGGTGACGTAGAGGCCTTGCGCGATCTCGCCGATCAGCTGGTCGCGCGTCTTGCTGCCGGGAGCGAGGTGCAGGTTGCTGGCGCCGGGCGACGGCGCGGAGGAGACGCCGCGCTGCGCGTGTCCCGTCGTTTGCAGGCCGAGTTCGCGCCCGGTCGCACAGTCGAGGATCCACGATTGCAGCACGCCATCCTCGACCAGCGCGAGACGCTTGCCGGCAACGCCTTCGCCATCGAACGGACGCGAGCGCAGTCCGCGCGGGCGCAGCGGGTCGTCGATGATGCTGATGCCCGGCGCAAAGATGCGCTCACCGCGCTTGTCCTGCAGGAAACTTGTGCGCCGTGCGATAGCGGCGCCGTTAGCCGCACTGGCGAGATGCCCGACGAGCGAGCCGGCGAGGCGCGAATCGAACACGACCGGGATGCGGTGGGTTTTCACCTTGCGCGGGTTGACCCGCGCCACCGCGCGCTCGCCCGCCGTGCGCCCGATGCTCTGCGGGTCGCGCAAATCGCTCGCATGCGGGGCCGAGGCGTAATCGTAGTCGCGCTCCATGCCGGTGCCTTCGCCGGCGATCGCCATCATGCTGAGCGAATGGCTGGATCCGAGATAAGCGCCGTGGAAGCCGTGGCTTGTCACCAGCACCATGCCGCCGATGCCGGCGCCGGCAGAAGCGCCGCCGGATTTCGACACGCCGGTGACGGCAAGGCCGGCTTGCTCGGCCTCGCGTGCCCGCGCTTCGAGTTGCGCGACGGACGGCATCTCGGGATCGAGCAGGTCGAGGTCGGCGATCTGTTTGGCCAGAAGGTTTGCGTCCGCAAGCCCGGCGAATTCGTTCTCCGGCGCGACGCGGGCCATGGCGACCGCCCGTTCCGCCAGCGCAGGGATGGCCGCGGGCGAGAGATCATTCGTCGAGATTACGGCCTGCCGCTTTCCGACCAGGACACGCAGGCCGAGGTCGTCGCTTTCGGAGCTTTCGGTCTCCTCGACGACACCGTCACGGACCTCGACGGAGAGTGCGCTGGAGCGCACCGCCACGGCGTCGGCGGCATCCGCGCCGGCGCGGCGCGCCGCATCGACGAGACGCTCCGCAAGCGCCGTCAGTTTTGATTGGTCGAGAAGGGAAATCGTGGCCGTCACGCCCTTCGTTTAGGCTGTGCCCGTTCCCCTGACAAGGCCACATCCGCGCACCGCGATACCGCGAAGGCAACGAAAAATTACGCAAACTCCGAAAGCTCTCGTCAAGCATGCGAGGCGAGGAAGCGGCTGATACAAGCGGTTAACCGAAGAAATTAAGCCGATCCGAAAGGCTCTCTGGCATGCTCCTCCCATAACCCGGCGAAAAGTCTGGGCAGGGAGTTTAAATTGAGGCGTCAAACGGTGCTCGGCGGGGAAGTCCCCGCTGGGTCGGGCTGCCACGCGCGGCTCGATCCGCTCGCACTGCCCGTCCGCTTCACGGCGCAAGACGCCGTCGCGGACGGGCAAGTGCGCCACGTCGAACTCGATCATGCCAGGATGCGCGTGCGCCGTTCGGTGCGCGGCATGACCATCAGCGTCAACGTTCCGGTCGCCAATTTTCTCGGCGTGGTGGTGCGTCGCGTCGCCGAGGGCGAGGGGCACGGCGAAGCCGTGTCCATCTGCCTGGAGCATCGCGATCCGGCGCTCTCGACGACGGTGTTCGAGGCGCCTGAGAATTGCGACATCGAGGCCGAGTGGCAGCTATGGGCGCGTGTGCTTGGCCTGCCGCTGCTGGTTGCCGAGGATGGTGCGCTGCGTGAGCCGTTCCCGCGTATGGGCGGCGTGCGCGTTGGCGCCGTCGGTCAGCGGCGGCGGCGGCGCAACGCCATCAAGCGGCGGCGTTCGACCATGGTGCTGCGCCGGCAGGCGTGCCCGCGACAGGAGATGCCCGTGATCCGCGGCGAGCGCGAGATCATCGCGCGGAACTGATCACGCCAGCCACGCGCGGGCGGCGGAATCGCAGATAAGGGCCGCGAAGAGAATCAACCCGGCGTCGCGATTCGACTTAAAGACGACGAGGCACTGGGCCGGATCGTCAATATTGAGCCGTGCGATCTGCCAGGCGAGATGCGCCGCGAAGAGGACCAGTCCGACGTATGCGATGACGCCGGCATTCGCCGTTGCAAAAGCGGCGGCGAACAGCACGATGGTCGCAGCATAGAAGATCACGAGCATCGGCTTGGTGCGTTCGGCGAAGAGCCGCGCCGTCGATTTCACGCCGATCAGGGCGTCGTCCTCGCGGTCCTGGTGCGCGTAGATCGTATCGTAGCCGATCACCCACATGATCGAGCCGGCGTAAAGCAGTAACGCTGGCATATCGAGGCTGCCGAAAGCGGCGGCCCAGCCCATCAGCGCGCCCCAGGAGAAGGTGAGGCCGAGCGTGATCTGCGGCCACCAGGTGATCCGCTTCATGAACGGGTAGATCGCGATCAAGGCGAGCGAAGCGACGCCGACGCCGATGGCGAAGCGGTTGAAAGTCAAGAGGACTGCGAACCCAACCAGCGCCTGCAACACGAGGAAGACGGCGGCGGCTTTCGGCGTGACTTGCCCGGACGGGATTGGCCGCGAGCGCGTGCGCTCGACGAGCCCATCGAGATTGCGATCGACGAGATCGTTCCAGGTGCATCCGGCCCCGCGCATCGCTAGGGCGCCGATGGCGAAAAGCGCGACGTGCCAGAAATTTGGTAACGGCGAGTGGCCATAGACGGCGGCAAGTGCCGCCGACCACCAGCACGGGATGACGAGCAGCCAGAAGCCGATCGGCCGGTCGGCGCGGGCAAGGCGCAGGTACGGCCGCGACGGCGCGGGCGCCAGATGGTCGACCCAGTTGCCGGTGGAATCAGCGACCTGGCCGGCCGTCGTGCTCATTGCTGCAGCGAATTACCGCTCAGCGTGCCGAAGATGCCACTGGGTTTGGAACCGCCAGGGGCGGCGACGGGGCGGTTGGTGCCAAGTGCGTCGGCAAGTCCGGGGCCGGTGGGCAGCGCGCGCGGTGCCGCGGCGACCTTGCAGGCTTGCCCACGCAGCTTCAGGCTATGGGCGTGACTCTGCTTCACCTGGGTGAGCGCGTCCGGCGGGAAGCCGCACCACGAGGCGTTGTCCTCAAGATATTTGATGAATTTCGCCTCGGCGGCCGTGAAGGTCTTGAGCCGGCTGCAGATTTCGTCCGGCCCCTTCTTCGCGTCGATGGCCGCCTTGACGGCTTTGCCGGTCGTTTCGACCGGGGCGCGAGCGGCATTGACCTCGTTCATGCACGGAACCTGGGCATGAGCGGGCAGGGCCGTCCACGTGGCGGCCGCGAGCGCGAGCGCTGCCGCAACCGGGACGCGAGACATAAGGAGGCGCGGCATGGAGGTTAAGAATCTCCCGCTGGGAACAATCATGCGATGCAGCTTCTCTATACAACACCTGGGGATTTCGGCGACAACGCGGCAAAGCGGCGCGCGCTTACGCCGGTGCGGCCACTTTTACCGAAATCGGTTCGCCGTTGTTCAGGATCATGCACACGCGATGGTTTCCGAAATGCTGACGCCGGCGCTTTTCGCCCGGGGGCGCCATGCCTGCCTATGATTTCACCGGGACCCGCCTCTTCGTCGAGGAGGCGCTGGCGGGCGGCGCAACGATTCCGCTCGGGAAGGCGCAAAGCCACTACCTGCTGCAGGTGATGCGCTTGCAGCCCGGGGCCGAACTGCTCGTGTTCAACGGGCGGGACGGCGAATGGCGCGCCCGGCTCGAACCGGCGGGCAAGAAGGCCGCGGCGCTGACGGCTGTCGCGCAAACCCGCCCTCAGCCGCGGCCGAACGACCTGCATTATCTCTTTGCGCCGCTCAAACACGCCCGCCTCGACTACATGGTGCAGAAGGCGGTCGAAATGGGCGCATCGCGGCTGCAGCCGGTTTTGACTCGCCATACGCAAGTAACGCGCGTCAATTTGGAACGCATGCGCGCTAACGCGATCGAGGCGGCCGAGCAGTGCGGTGTGCTCGTCGTGCCGGAGGTCGGCGAGCCCGCGCCATTGTCGGCAGCCTTGGCCACGTTCGCGCCGGATCGCGTGCTGATCTTCTGCGACGAACGGGCCGACGTTGCCGATCCCGTGGCGGCGCTGGCCGCCGCCCGGAGTGCCGGTCCGTCCCCACTCGCGATATTGATCGGACCGGAGGGCGGTTTTTCGCCGGAGGAGCGCGACGCATTGCTGCAATTGCCGCGGGTCGTCCGCCTGGCGCTCGGCCCGCGGATTTTGCGGGCGGACACGGCAGCCGTTGCCGCTCTGGCACTGGTGCAGACCGTGCTCGGCGACTGGCGTTGACGATCGTGCTCTCGCCTTCGCGGGGACGACGCCGGAACTCCTAACCGTCGCGCCGCGGTCCCCACGGCGATGGAGGGGGCGCTGGTCCAATCGGTGAGTGCGGTCCCCAGGGGCCCGGCTGTCCGCCGGTCGCGAGCGGCGATTGGCTCGGTAAGAAAGCGCCGTCTGGTTGCGGACCTTCGGCCGGAGACGCTGGCGGCGCGTTCTCGGATGCGTCCGGCTCCGGTGCTGGTTCCGGCAGTGCCAGCACGCCGGGATCATGCCCACCGGCAAAGCGAACGAGCGCGTCGACGCGGCGCTGGATCGACGGATGTGTCGCGAAGAGATCGACGAAACCGGAGCGCGGATTGTCGACGCACATTTCCATCACGGCGGAAGGCGCGGATTGCAGTTCTCCGCGCCCTTCGATCTTGCGCAGCGCCATGATCATCGCGTCGGGATTTTTCGTTAGCTCGACCGCGCCGGCGTCGGCGAGATATTCGCGCGAACGCGACAGCGCGAAGCGGATCACGAGAGAGAGCATCCAGGCGAGAGCAATCAGCGCCAAAGCGATGATGATAGCAATAAATGCGCCGCCGGAGCCTTTGCCGTCGCCATCGCTACTGCGCGAGCGGCGCGACCATCCGCTCGGACGCGCCGAGCCGCCGGCGTTGAACATGATGCGGAAGACCATTTCCGCAACGAATCCGATCACGCCGGCGATGATCACGGCGATCACCAGCAGGCGCACGTCGCCGTTGCGGATATGCGTGAGCTCGTGCCCGAGCACGGCCTCGATCTCCGCATCGTCGAGTTTCTCCAGCAGCCCGCTGGTCACCGTGATGGCGTACTGCTTGGGGTTCATGCCGGAAGCGAAGGCATTGAGAGCGGGATCGTCCGCGACCTTCAACCTCGGCATCGGAATGCCGCGCGAGATGCAGAGATTTTCGAGCAAATTATAGAGGCGCGGCTCTTCCTTGCGTGTCACTTCGTGACTGCTGGTCACCAGGTCGATGAGGGCCTGATGAAACCTGTAAGCGATGGCGATCCAGATCACCGTGCCGATCGTCGCGAGCGGTGCGGCGACGATCGTGTCGTGCAGGGCCTGCCGTACAAGCCAATTGACCGAAGCGTCGATCGTCAGCGCACGCGCCAGCAGCGCGCCGGCAAACACCATCACATAGACGAGGAAGAACAGGCCGACGATAAGAAACGCCGACCGCACGCGGTTGGCGCGGATATGCGTGTAAAGCCCGTAGGCCTGTTCCATGGCCTATCCCTCTTTCACCTTCGCCCTTGCCGGGAGAGGGAAGAAAGGTTGGCGCGCATGCGAATGCCGCGTCAGAATTTGACTTGCGGCGGCTGCTCCATCGTCGTGCGCGTCTCTCCGAGATCGAAGAATTCGCGGCGCGAGAAGCCGAGCGATGCGGCGAACATCGCGGCGGGAAATTGCTCGATCCCGGTGTTGTACTCCTGCACGGCGTTGTTGAAGAACCGCCGCGACGCCGCGATCTTGTTCTCGATGTCGCTGATCTCGCTCTGCAACTGCTGGAAGTTCTGGTTCGCCTTGAGGTCTGGATAGGATTCGGACAGCGCGAACAGTTGGCGAAGCGCGCCGGTCAGTTGGTTTTCTGCCGCCGAGACCTGCGCGGGGCCTTGCGCGGTGATGGCGGCGTTGCGCGCCTGGATCACCGCTTCGAGGGTGCCACGCTCGTGCGCGGCGTAGCCCTTCACCGTCTCGACGAGGTTCGGAATGAGGTCGTGCCGCTGCTTGAGCTGCACGTCGATGTCGGCGAACGCCTGGTTCACGCGTTGCCGCATGGCCACGAGGCCGTTGTAGATGAAGATAACCCACAGAACGATGACGACAATGACGCCGAGAACGATCAGGGCGGTCGTGGACATGGGGCGGCTCCTTAAATGCGCGTGAGCGTGACCTTTTCGTAGGCCGGCTTGCAATTTCGTCGGCTATTGCCGTCGACCCTACCAGAATACGGAGGAAACATATGCGGGGCCGCCGAATTTAAACAAGATCTCATGGTCTTTAGGCGATTGGCTTAAGCCGGAAGCAACGGATCGCGTTTAACATAAATCCGATCGACGCACGCTGGGAGGCGTGCCATGGCCGATAGCAGAACCCCCGAACGTCGTAGCGAACTGCGCCCACGGGCGCTGAAGGCCGCACGGTTGATCTTCAATCACCGCTCCTCGGTCATGAGTTGCACGGTGCGCAATCTCTCGTCCAAGGGCGCCAAACTGATCGTCGATTCCCAGGTTGGCCTTCCGAATACCTTTGAACTGGTCTTCGAGGCAGGCGGCGAGCCACGCTTCTGCCAGGTGATCTGGCGACGCGATGGTGAGGTCGGTGTCACTTTCGTGAAGGCCGGCACGGCCCCCGGTTAGCTCTCGTCATGCTTCTTGATGCTAAGATTCGCGGCGACGGCTCAACGTCTCCGCGACGTTGAATGCGGGCGCGAAAATCAGCGCCGCAGCAACGGAGAACGCGGCTCGGTCGTGACGCGCGGCGCCGGATCGAGCGTCAGGGATGAGCGCTTCTTCAGCAGCGTGAAGCGATCGGGATCGAGACCGGTAAGCGGCGGCGAAGCGACGGGCTCGTCCACGGCGCCGCCGTCGAGATCGTGGCCCCAGTCGTCGGACTTGGCCTTGTTGCTCATCGTCGAACCGCGCCAGCGCTCGACAACTGAAGCGATGAAATCCTCGTGCACGCCGCGGCCCGAATCCATGCGTGCGTTGTTCACCGCCTCGCTCGACGGAATGAGGCCGCCGGCCAGTTCGGCGAACTTGAGCCGCGTGGGAAGCGCTACGCCTTCACCGAAAGCGAACACTTCGCGCGTTCCGAGCGACGGCAGGAACGCCAACAGGTTTGCCGCCGCATCCGACACCGCCGCGCGCACGATCGCTTGGTCGCGATCGTTCGCCAGACGCATGGTGAAGAGCGTGCTGCACTGAGACAGGATCGTGGCGTCGAGCTCGGCGGGGCGTTGGGTGACAAGGCCGAGATAGACGCCGTACTTGCGCCCTTCCTTGGCGATGCGCGAGACCGCGCGCCGTGTCGGGCCGAACCCGATCGAGCGATCGGCCGAGGCATAGCGGTGCGCTTCCTCGCAAACGAAAAGGAGTGGAACGGCGCCGTCACTCCACAGCCCGAAGTCGAACGCCATGCGGCAGAGCACCGACACGACGGAGTCGACGACTTCCGCCGGGAAGCCGGCGAGCTGCATGATTGTCATCGGCTTACCGTTCGGCGGCAGGCGGAACAGCGTGCTCAGCACCTCGCCCATCGTGTCGCCGCCGACATTGGCGTTCTCGAACATGAAGCTGTAGCGCGGATCGTTACGCACGGTTTCGATGCGCGTGATCAGCCGGTTGTATTTCATTCGCGATGAGCGGTTCTCGAGCTTGCCCATGCGCTCGTCGATCAACGCGACGAGGTCCGCCAGCCGATAGGGCACGGGCGTGTCGATGGTGAAGCCGCTGGTGCGCGTGTCGTGTTTCTTGATCGTCACCCGGTCGGCGCCGCCGCTGTGATATTGCGTATAGGCGCTCTTGGCGAGCGGGATCACTTCCGACAGGATTTCGACCTCTTCGTCGACGCCGGGGCGGCCGCCGAAGAACACGTCGACGACCTCTTCGAAATTGAACAGCCAGAAGGGAAGCTTCAGATTGCGCGGATTGAGCACCTGCGCGCGGTCGCCGAAGCAGCGGCCGTACTCGTTATGCGCGTCGATCAGGAAGACGCGCAGATCCGAACGCGCGGCGAGGATTTGCTGGAGGATGAGCGCGACGCCGCTCGACTTGCCGACGCCCGTCGTGCCGAGAATCGCGAAATGCTTGGTCAGCATATCCTTCAGGCTGATGTAAGCCCGGATCGACTCGTCCTGCAGGATATGCCCGATGTCGATCGTATCCTTGCTCGCGATCTCGTAGATCAGGCGCAGTTCGCGGCTGGTGATGATCGCGGCCGGGTCGCCGATCACCGGATAGTCGGTCACGCCGCGCTGGAACTTGGCAGCGCCGCCTTCGACGTCCTTGATCTCTCCCATCAAGTCGAGGCGGGCGGTGGCGTAGTAGCCCTGCTCGCGGGCGACATCGAGAGTTTGGATCGAAACGTCGGTGATGACGCCGACGAGAAGCGATGTGCCGCTACGGACGACGAGAAACTGGCCGACGGTCGCACGGGCCTCTTCGAGGGTGTCGCCGTGTGGGGCAAGAAGGCCGATGCTTGCCTGCGAACCATTGACGGAGAGAACCCGCCCTAGTGGTTCCCTTGTCTGCCCGTGGCCATGCGTTTGAAGGTGCCCGTCCAACTGAAGCCTCCGCCCTCGACGGCCGTTCTCAGTTCTTGGACTGGCCAGTCAGAGGTTTTACGGATGCTTTTTTAATGCACGGGTCTCCACCATTCCGTTAATGCCGCGTTCGGCACTTTAAAAAATGCCGTAATCGGCGTTCCCACCTCAGTTCTTAAGGTTTCGGAAAGGCTGCAATCCGGGGAGCATTGGATTTCGGAAGCGGCCGCAGCGGCGCTGAGAGTTTCCAGAGGCCAAAAAGAAACCCGCCGAGGGGCATCCCTGGGCGGGCATCCGTGCCTGCCACCCGACCTAACCGCGCCTCCCAGTACATCCGTGGTAAAGCTGCAGTCGAAGCGTCGGGCGACTGACAATGGTCCATATAGGCGCCAATCGTGACAATTCAATGAACGGTGGCAACATTTCGCTGCGGTCCCCTAGGACGGGGCGCTGCTGGTCTCGAGCGGCGGGATCGGCCGCGGCTTTCCCTCGTCGTCGATGGCGACGAACGTGAATGTGGCGTCGGTCACCTTCTCGCGGAAATTCTTTTGGAAGCGCCGCGCCCAGGCTTCGATATGGATGCGCATCGACGTGCGTCCGACGCTCTCCACTTCCGTGTAGACGCACAACACGTCGCCGACTGCTACGGGGCGGATGAAGGTCATCCCCTCGACCGCGATAGTGACGACGCGGCCTTGCGCCCGCTCGACGCCGGCGATGCCGCCCGCCTGATCCATGCGCGACATCACCCAGCCGCCGAAGATGTCGCCGTTCGCATTCGTGTCGGCGGACATCGCGATGGTGCGCACGGTTAGTTCTCCGCGCGGTTCGCCGCCGACGGAGACGGTCGGCGGCTTCTTCTTGACCTCAGGTTTCTGCGGTGCGGACATTGTTCATCCCATATAAGTCGGTCAGTTCGGAGCCGGTCAGTCCGGCAGCGGCACCTTGGTTTCGTACTTCACGCGCGAGAGATTGAAGCTCGTGCGGAAGCGCCTGATGTTGTGCTCGTTGGCGAGCACGCGCCGCGCGAACGCGTTGTAGGCATCCATGTCGCGGCAGGTCACGATCAGAAGATAGTCGATCTCGCCGGAGACGAAGTAGCATTGCTGCACGTCGCTTTCAGCGGCGATCTTGCGCTCGAAGGAGGCGAGTACGTCTTCGCGTTGGCGGTCGAGTTCGACGCCGACGAAGGCGACGATGCCTTGCCCGACGCGGTCCGGATCGACCAGCGCGACGTCCTTCACGATCACCTTCTCGTCGCGCAGCCGTCGCACCCGCTTGAGGCAAGCGGGAGGCGACAGGCCGACCCGCTCAGCGAGCGCGAGATTGGTGATCTGGTTGTCCTCTTGCAGCACCGTGAGGATGCGTCGGTCCAACGAATCGAGTGCGACGGCGGCGGATTTACGCGGTGGCGGTTTATTGGCCTGGCTTTTCACGGATTTCCTCAAAGGCCGATTTCGGCATTCCATCTTGGAAAGGATGAAAAGGCAATTCGAAATTTCTTCACGTGGATTTCGTCATACACTGAAGACCTCAATCGCAGGGAGAGCCGCCATGAACGAAGTCGTCCGCCCCAACCGCATCGAAGTCCATGATCGTGATGCGCTGGCGACGGCGCGCGCCGTGCTCGACGCCTGCGCCGACGCCAAGGCGATGGGCGAAGCGGTCACCGCCGCGGTCGCCCGTAACGCGCAGTGGCGCGGCGCCGACTGCATCAATCTCCTCGCGCCGGAAGCGCCAACCAGCCCCGGCGTGCGCGCGCTTCTCGCCGCCGAGATCGGCACCCGCGCAGCGGAAGGGCACATCGGCCCGGTCAATCGCTGGTTTGCCGGCACCCGCCATATCGACGAGGTCGAGGCGCTCTGCGTCGAGCTTCTCAAGCAGCATTTCCGTTGCGCCTATGCGGACCATCGCATGTGCGCGTCGATGGTCGGCAACGCCGTCGTCTACACCGCACTGACGCAGCCGGGCGACGTGGTGATGACCGCAGCGCAGCCGATCGGCGGGCATTCGTCGAATCGTCTCGACGGCCCCGCCGGCGCCATGGGGCGCAAGATCGTCGACATCCCCTTCGACCCGGAAGAACTGGTCGTCGATATAGATCTGTTCCGCCGCAGTGCGCCGCTCGTCGCGCCGAAGCTCGTCGCGCTCGGCCTCTCCATGACGCTGTTTCCGCAGCCGGTCGCGGAGATGAAGAAGGTGATCAGCGAATGGGGCGGACGCCTGTTCTTCGACGCCGCGCATCAACTCGGCCTCGTCGGCGGCCGCCAGTTCCAAGACCCGCTGGCGGAAGGCGCCGACATCATGACCGGCTCCGCCGGCAAGACCTTCTCCGGCCCGCAGTCCGGCATCATCGTCTGGGATGATCCCGACATCACCGAGCCGGTCACCACGGCCGTCTTCCCGGTTTGGGCGGCGACGCATCAGGTCAACCGCGTCGCCGCGCTGGCGCTCGCGACGGCGGAGGCGATCGCGTTCGGCGACGCGCTGCAGGCGCAGATCGTGAAGAATGCGCAGGCGCTCGCGAAGGCGCTGCAGGAGCGTGGCATCCCCATGCTCGGCGCCCACAAGGGCTTCACCACGACGCATCAGGCGATCGCCGACGTGCGTAAATATGGGCGCGGACTCAAAGCGGCGCAGACGCTCGAACGCGCCAACCTCATCGTCAACAAGAACCTGCTGCCGAGCGACCGTAAGGAGGACTGGGATTTCCCCGGGGGCTTGCGCATCGGCACCATCGAGGTCACGCGTTTCGGCATGAAGGAGCGCGAGATGGAGGCGATCGCCGAGATGATCGCACGCGTCATCGTGCGCGGTGAGAAGCCGGAGGATGTGCGCAACGACGCGGTGGCGCTGCGCCATAGCTTCCCGACACTCTACTACTGCTTCGAACACGGCCTCCCGCCGGCCTGACGCCAACGTTTCTCGTCATGGCCGGGCATAGCCCGTCGAAGACGGGCGTGAACGCCCTCTTGTCCCGGCCATCCACGTCTTGCTTGCAACAAATCAAGAAAGACGTGGATGCCCGCAACAAGTGCGGGCATGACGGCTCATGGCCGTCCATTTCTGGGCCTAGGCTTCAAGCTCACCTTTCGGGCTTGACGATCGTTCCATTTTTGTTCTCTCTGCGTGGATCGACGAGGTCCGCGCTTGCCCAGTTTCACCCCGCATCAGGATGCCGCACTCTCCGCCGTCTCGGCTTGGCTGAAAACCAAGCCAGGGAAAGGCGGGGTACCGCAAATCTTCCGCCTGTTCGGCTATGCCGGCACTGGCAAGACCATGCTGGCGCGCCACATCGCCGACGGCGTTGACGGCAAGGTGCTGTTCGCGGCCTTCACCGGCAAGGCGGCACAGGTGATGCGTAGCCGTGGCTGCATCGGTGCTTCGACTATCCACAGCCTGATCTATCGCGCGCGCGAAAGCGGGGAGGAGACGCCGAATTTCGAATTATGGGACGACGCGCCCGCCTCGAAAGCGAAGCTCATCATCATCGACGAATGCTCGATGGTCGACGCCGAGCTCGGCCGTGACCTCATCTCGTTCGACGTGCCGCTGCTCGTTCTCGGCGATCCGGCGCAGCTTCCGCCGATCCAGAGCGGCGCCAATGCCGGCGGCTTCTTCACCGACCAAGAGCCGGATGCGATGCTCACCGAAGTGCATCGGCAGGCGCAGGACGATCCGATCGTTCGCCTCTCGATGGATGTCCGCGAAGGCCGCGCGCTGGAGCCGGGCGTCTATGGCGAGACGCAGGTCGTGCGCAAAAGTGCGCTCGATCCCGATCGCGTCATCGCCGCCGATCAGGTCCTCGTCGGCCGCAACAACACGCGCCGCGCCTACAATGCGCGCATGCGCGAGCGGCGGGGTCTTGAAGGAAAGCTCCCGGTCGCCGGCGATAAGCTTGTCTGCCTGCGCAACAACCGCAAGAAGGCGCTGTTCAACGGCGGCCTTTGGACGGTGAAGGAGCGCAACGCCGGCCGCGGCTCGCTGATCAGCATGCGCCTCGTGCCCGACGACGAGGGTAGCGGCCGCCCGGTCAAGGTGTCGGTGCGCTCGGAATGCTTCACCGGCGGCATCGAGGAGTTCGAATGGCAGCGTCGCAAGCCCTACGACGAATTCGACTATGGCTATGTGCTTACGGTGCACAAGGCGCAGGGCTCGCAATGGGACGACGTCGTCCTGTTCGACGAAAGCTTTGCGTTCCCCGACAGCCGTGACCGCTGGCTTTACACCGGCATCACCCGCGCCGCGAAGCGGCTGACGGTCGTGGTGTGAATGCAACAGTTGCGTCCGCTGGCGTCAGGAGCCCTTGCGTCCGGCACGGGTCGTAAGCATCTCGCCATCTGCCTGCAAGGCGCGTAAGACGCGCGCCCCGACCGATTCGCCGCGATTTCGTCGTTTCACAACTCTGCCACTTCGGCACGGCAAGTTTTTTCATGTCCCAATCCGTCATCTCGATTGAGAATCTGTCGAAGACCTACGCCGGCGGCTTCCAGGCGCTGAAAAGCATCAATCTGGAGATCCGGCGCGGCGAGATCTTCGCGCTGCTCGGCCCCAACGGCGCCGGCAAGACGACGCTCATCAGCATCGTCTGCGGCATCGTCAATCCCTCGACCGGGCGCGTCCTCGCCGACGGCCACGACATCGTCACGGACTACCGCGCGGCGCGCTCCAAGATCGGCCTCGTGCCGCAGGAGCTCACCACCGACGCGTTCGAGACCGTGTGGGCGACGACGAATTTCAGCCGCGGCCTGTTCGGCAAGCCGGCAAACCCCGCGCATGTCGAGAAGGTGCTGCGCTCACTCTCTTTGTGGGAGAAGAAGGACAACAAGATCATCACGCTCTCGGGCGGCATGAAGCGCCGCGTGCTGATCGCTAAGGCGCTCGCGCACGAGCCGCAAATCCTTTTTCTCGATGAGCCGACCGCCGGCGTCGACGTCGAATTGCGCCGCGACATGTGGGCGCTGGTGCGCGAATTGCGTGCCTCCGGCGTCACCGTGATCCTGACGACGCATTACATCGAAGAGGCCGAGGAGATGGCGGACCGCGTCGGCGTCATCAACAAGGGCGAGATCATCCTCGTCGAGGAGAAGGCTGAGTTGATGCGCAAGCTCGGCAAGAAGCAGCTCACGTTGCTGCTGCAGTCGCCGCTCACGGCCGTGCCGGCGGGGCTCGAGGGCTTCGCGCTCGAACTCGCCGACGCCGGCAATGCGCTCGTCTACACCTACGACACGCGCGGCGAGCGCACCGGCATCACCCGCCTTCTCGCTGGGCTTGCCGACGCCGGCATCCGCTTCCGCGATCTGCAGACGACGCAGAGCTCGCTGGAGGAAATCTTCGTCAGCCTCGTGAGCGACCGCCGATGAACATCTACGCGATCCGCGCGATCTATCTGTTCGAGATGGCGCGCACCTGGCGCACGCTGATGCAGAGCATCGTCTCGCCGGTGATCTCCACCTCGCTCTACTTCGTCGTCTTCGGCTCGGCGATCGGCTCGCGCATCACCGAGATCGACGGCGTGAGCTACGGCGCCTTCATCGTGCCGGGCCTGATCATGCTCTCGCTGCTGACGCAGAGCATCGCCAACGCGTCCTTCGGCATCTATTTTCCACGCTTCGTCGGCACGATCTTCGAGTTACTCTCGGCGCCGGTGTCCTATGTCGAGATCGTCGTCAGTTATGTCGGCGCCGCCGCGACGAAGTCGATCATTCTCGGCCTTATCATCCTCGCAACGGCGGCGCTGTTCGTCCCGCTGCACATTCAGCACCCGTTCTGGATGCTCACCTTCCTGATCCTCACGGCGGTGACCTTCAGCCTGTTCGGCTTCATCATTGGCATCTGGGCGGACAGTTTCGAGCGATTGCAGATCATTCCGCTGCTGGTGATCACGCCGCTGACGTTTCTCGGCGGCAGCTTCTATTCCATCGATATGCTGCCGCCGCTTTGGCAGAAGATTTCGCTGCTCAATCCGGTCCTCTACCTCGTCAGCGGCTTTCGCTGGAGCTTTTTCGGCAAAGGCGACGTGAGTGTGGAGATCAGCATCGCGGCGATCTTCGCTTGTCTCGGGATCTGCCTCGCGATCATCGCTTGGATATTCAAGACCGGCTATCGCCTGAAGACGTGAGGTTTTGCCTTAGGAGGGCATTCCGGCTCGCTTCACTTAGGGATGACAATTCTCCTAGTCGAACAACTTCCTCGTCCCGCCAAGCCGCGTCGCCTCGTCGACGATCTGCTTGCCTTTCGTATGCGTGAAAGTCACCGCGTCTTCGAGCGAAGCGTAGCGGTCGGCACGCACGAAGCGGTGCTCCTTCATCACGCCATCGATCTCCTGCGCGATGACGCCAGCCGTCTGATACTGCCCGCCGTCTTTGTAAGGCTCGGCGCGGATCGTGAAGCCGTTGTACTCGATCGCCTCCGATGCAGCAGGCTTGCCGCTCTCGTCGGCCGCCGGCGCTCCTAAGCCGAATAGCTTTTTCAGAAAAGACATCGCGGATCCTTTCCCCGTTTCTCAGCATGCATGGCTGAGTCGAGACTGTCACCTTCCTGTTCAATGGAAAAGGTAACATATTGACCCGGCTCGGAAGCGTTCTGCGGTGATTCGATTCGCCACAATGGGAGAAAAACCATGTCTACGCGAAAATATTTCGCCGAAGCGATCGGCACGTTCTGGCTGACCTTCGCTGGTTGCGGCAGCGCCGTCATTGCAGCGGGGTTCCCGCAGGTTGGTATCGGGTTGCTTGGCGTAGCGTTGACCTTCGGCCTCTCCGTCGTGACGATGGCCTATGCGATCGGCCACATCTCCGGATGCCACCTCAACCCAGCGGTGACGGTCGGGCTTGCCGCCGGCGGCCGCTTTCCCACGAACCAGATCCTGCCGTACATCGTAGCGCAGGTCATCGGCGCAGTGATTGCCTCGGCGATCCTCTATCTGATCGCGAGCGGAACGGCTGATTTCAGTCTGGCGAAGGGCTTTGCCGCCAACGGCTACGGCGATCACTCGCCCGGCAAATACAGCATGCTGTCCGGCTTCGTCGCCGAGGTCGTGCTCACCGCAATGTTCCTGTTCGTGATCATGGGCTCGACCCACGGCAAGGCACCGGCGGGCTTCGCGCCGCTCGCGATCGGGCTTGCGCTGGTGATGATCCACCTTGTCAGCATTCCGATCACCAACACGTCGGTCAATCCTGCGCGCAGCACGGGTCCGGCACTGTTCGTCGGCGGCTGGGCGTTGGCGCAGTTGTGGATGTTCTGGGTGGCGCCCCTCGTTGGCGGCGTTGTCGGCGGCGTGCTGTATCGCTGGCTGAGCGAGGAGCCGCATGGCGAGGTGACGGGCACGCAGCGCCAGCCGGCTTGAGGTCTCTGTCAAATTGCTGAGGGCAGGGCCGCAAGGCTCTGCCCCTTTTTGCGTCTTGCGCCGGTGGCATCGGTCTACGCAATTTCTGCAAGGGCGTTAACGCAGCGGAAACCCTGCGGCGCCCCCGCGGTCGCGCGACAACCGATTTGTTAACCCTGACGCGCATACGAACGTCCCATAGGGATCGCGCTCGTCGCCAGGAGCGACCGCTCCCCCTTTTCGCGGACGCTCATTTCGCTTGTTACGTCGTCGCAGTTGTTGAATGCGGCCCTCTTCGCCGTCGAGGCGGTCGTCTACTTCGGCGTGCTGGCCGTTCTATTCCGCGCCCGTGCGCGCATCGGCATCGGCGCGTTCTTCTGTGCGCTCGGGGTGATGCACTTCCTCGAGACCTATCTCGCGGCCATCCTTTACGTCGAACTGCCGTTCGGCATCATCGCCTCGCCCGGCTCGGTCGTTCTGTTCACCGGCAAGCTGATGCTGATGCTGATGGTCTACATCCGCGACGACGCGGTTGTGGTGCGTCAGCCGATTTACGGCCTCCTTCTCGGCAATGTGTTGCTACTCGCGCTGGCGCTTGTGATCCGCAATCACGTTGCGTTGCCGCTGTCGCCGGGGCGCGAAGCCGATTTCGGCCTCGTCGACCAGATGGGCTGGCTGATGGTGTGGGGCACCGCGGTGCTCTTCGTCGACTGCATCCTGATGATCCTGGCTTATGAGCAGGTTCGACGTCTCTTTGGCGGACACTTGCTGCCGCGGCTTCTCCTTTGCGGCGCGGCCATCATGACCTTTGACCAGGTGATGTTCTTCGGTGGGTTGCGGCTGCTCACCGGCGCGCCGTACTCGGTGCTTGTCGGCGGCTGGGTCGCGAAGATGGCGGCGGTCGCGCTCTACGCCCCGTTGGTAAGCTTCTATTTGCGCCACCTCGAGCCGCGCAAGAATGCGAAGCCGATGCGCAGGCTCGCCGATGTATTCGATCTCCTCACCTACCGCGAACGCTATGAGGACCTGTTGGCGCGGTCGGGGCGCGATGCGCTGACCGGCGCGCTCGACCGTGGCCGCCTTGAGTCGCAAGGGCGCGCGGTGGTGGATGCGGCGGCGCTTGCGGGCCGCCCGGTAAGCGTGCTGCTTGTCGACATCGACAACTTCAAGAGTTTCAACGATCGCTACGGCCACGCCGCCGGCGACGCGGTGCTCAAGCGCATTGCTGCGAACGTGATGGCGCAGGTGCGCGCGAGCGATCTCGTCTTTCGTTTCGGTGGCGAGGAGTTCGTCGTGATCTGTGACGGCATGGCGGGCGCCGCGGCGGTGGCGCTCGGTGAGCGTATTCGTCGCGAAGTTGCGGGCGCCGCCGTGGGCGAGGCGCCGCGTGTCACCGTGAGCATCGGCGTCGCAAGCTGCGCGGAGGACGCGTCCGACTACAACGGCCTGTTCGCGGTGGCGGACGAGCGTCTATATGCGGCGAAGGCCGCTGGCCGCAATGCCGTCATCGGCGAGCGTTTGCCGGAGACGCAAGACGCCCCGCATCTCGCGCTGGTACGCTGAGCGGCGGGAACAGCCGCGCCGCGGCCCGTCGCCAAAGGACCAGACTCCATGGGATTTCTGCAGATCGATCCGCTGATCGCGGTCGGCGTTCTCCTCGCCACCGCGACGACGGACGCCGCTTATGTCATGTTCACGGCCGCCGTCGTCGCCCGCAAGCGCATCCCGGCGGCGAACTGGAGCAGCCTCTGGTATCTGCTCTCGTCGTTCGCGGTGATCAGCTACACCAACAATTGGGTCTACGTCGTTTTCGCAGCAGCGGGCTCTTGGCTTGGCGCTTTCGCGACAATCACCTTTCTGCACCGCATGCCGCCACCCCTCGGCCCCGCGCCGCATTAGCGCATGATCCCGAAAAGCATGTCCTCGGACGCGATCCGAGGATGGAACCGGTTTTCGGAAAAGATCATGCCCTAACAATAAGAAGAGCGGCGAGTCTGATTTAACGCAGTTGAATAAGGCCCTGACGCGGCGCGTCACGCGCATCATCGATCACACGACCGGGCTCGCGCCGCCGTCGACATTGATGGCGACGCCGCTGATGAACGAGGCGGCGTCGGAGCAGAGGAAGCACGCCATGCGCGCGAACTCTTCCGCCCTGCCCATGCGGCCGAGCGGGATATTGCGATCCTTCGCCATGCCTTCGAGAAACTGCGCGTAGCTTTGATTGTCGCCATGCGTCTTGTGACGGCGCTGCCACTGGTCGCTCTCGATCAGCCCGACCAGCATGGCGTTGACGAGGATGTTGTCCTTCGCGTGTTCCTTCGACAAGGCTTTGGTGAGTGCCAGGCCGGCGGCGCGGCTGACGCTCGTCGGCGTCGAATTGGCGGCGGGTGCTTTGGAGCCGATGTTGAGGACGTTGACGATGCGGCCCCAGCGACGTTCGCGCATGCCGGGCAGGGCGAGTCGGATCATGCGGATCGCGGCGAACAGCTTGAGGTCGAGATCGCCCTGCCAGTCTTCGTCGGTCACCGTCTCGAACGACTTGGCGTGGCTGATGCCGGCATTGTTGACGACGATGTCCACCTTGCCGAAATCGCGGATGATCGTCGCGAAAGTGTCGGCGATCGGCTGCGCCTTGGCGACGTCGCAAGAGTAGCCCTCGATCTTGGCGCCCTTTCCGGCCAGCTTCGCAACCTCAGCCTTCGCCACGGCCAGCGTATCCGGGCTGCGCGCCAGCATCGCGACCGACGCGCCCGATGCCGCGAACTCTTTGGCCATGGCGAAGCCAAGCCCTTTGCTCGCGCCTGTGATCACGGCCACGCGGCCATCCATGCGAACGTCCATCCGTCTCTCCTTTTCTCTTCGATCGCCTTTAGGCGCCTCTCATCATTACCCGTCATTGATGCACGCAAACAATTCATCGCCGCTATGCGCGGCGCGGGATAAGCTCTGCACATGATCACGTTCTATTTCGCCCCAGGCACCTGCTCGCTCGCCACCATGATCACGATGGAGGAGGCAGGCGTGCCTTATCGCCCCGTCCGCCTCAGCTTTGCCAAGGAGGAACAGCGCCAGCCAGACTATCTTGCGATCAATCCGAAAGGGCGCGTGCCCGCGCTGGTGACGGAGCGCGGCATACTGACCGAAACGCCGGCGATGCTTGCCTTCATCGCGCAGAGCGTTCCGGCCGCCCAACTGATGCCGCTCGATGATCCGTTCGCGTTCGCGCAGGTGCAGGCGTTCAACAGTTTCCTGTGCTCGTCGCTTCATGTCGCGCACGCGCACCGCATGCGCGGCTCTCGTTGGGCGGACGATCCGGCCGCGATCGCGTCCATGCAGCGCAAGGTTCCGCAGTCGGTGGGCGAGGGGTATGCGCTGATCGAGCGCCACATGTTCGCCGGCCCGTGGGTGATGGGCGAGCGCTATACGGTCTGCGATCCTTACCTCTTCACGCTGGCGCAGTGGCTGGAGGCGGATGGCATCGACCCCGCCAGCGTGCCGCTGGTGAGCGCGCACCGTGCGCGCATGCACGAGCGTCCGGCCGTGCAGCGGGCGTTGGCGGTGGAGCGCGGGGGCGCCTGAACTCCTTGCTGTCCCTGCGCGGCGCTCTTGCTGCGGCGCAAGAAGGTGCGCAGCACGGTGCGTCTGTGGCGTTATTATACCATTATCATCAATTTGTTATTGGATATTGCGGTGCGGCAAGAATCGCTTAACTTGCGGCCTCGATCATCGTGACGCCAATGTCGTTGCGAACCGTCTTCGAGGTGGAATGCCGAAATCTCCTCTGCTGGTCGTGGGCCTGATTCTTGGGACGGCCATATCCGCGCACGCCGAACAGAGTGCGCCGAAACAGATTTCCCGCACTGAGAACATCGACGGTTCCGCCTCGTACAATCTCTCCTATGCGCTGCCGACCCAATGGGAAGCGAAGGTCGGGGCCGACTTCTCGTGCGTTGGCGACAACCCCTATGTGCCCGGTATGCAGGAAGCGGGTGGCGGCGCCGCCTGGGCGCGGCTGAAGCTGCCGTCGTCGCTCCTGCCCCTATGGGAGAAGGGCGCGCTCGACGCGCGCGTTGATCCGCTGGCGCGGGAACGCACACTTGCCACGACCTTCGGGCGCGCCGTGCCACTGGCGCATGGCGTCACGCTGAAGATCGAGAACAGCTACGGCGTCACGCAAAGCGCCGCGCCCGGCGCGGCGTCTGGCGAAAGCGTCAGCAGCGGCGGTGCGGTGAGCCTGGTGCTGCCGACCGAGACGACATTCTCCGCCGGAACGACGCTCGCCTCCGGCGCGACGTCGACCGCCACCCTTAGCGCCGCCCAGAAGCTTTTCGGCGGGGTCGAGTTCAACGCCGCGGTCAGCGGTGGTGATGACGGCAGCCTCGACCGCCGCTTCGGCGCCAGCTTCAAGCGGCAGTTCTAATAAGCATCAGCCGGATACCGTCGCTGGGTGGCTTCCCTCGCCGGGGTCTACCCAGGATACCGTTGTCGGAATGCTGCGTTGCAACAAAATTTGTGCGCGCGCAGCAACCTATCGCTCGTGGCGACGTTAGGGTGGGCACCAAATGTCCCATGTGCCGCCCGAGCCGGCGATCAATAACGAGGAAAAGACATGCCCCGTCTCGGACCGACCCTCCACAGCCTTGCCGCCCAGCGCCGCCGTTGGCGCGAACTGATGCGCGATATTTCGGCTTTTCCGACCCCTGCCGGACTGGCCGATGCTCTCGGCGAGGCCCGGCTCGGCGTTTTCCGTGACGCTGGACGCCTGACGGAAGTGACGGACTTCGGTGCCAACCCGGGTGGATTGCAGATGTTCGTCCACGCGCCTGCGCACTTGCCTTCTTCTCCCGCGCTGGTCGTCATCCTGCACGGCTGCGCACAGACCGCCGCAGGCTATGATTTCGGCACCGGATGGTCGGCGCTCGCCGACCGTTACGGCTTTGTCGTGCTGGCGCCGCAGCAGCGGGCGGTGAACAACCCCAAGGCTTGCTTCAACTGGTTCTTGCCGGGCGACACGACGCGCGGCCGCGGCGAGGCGGCCTCGATCCGCGCGATGGTCGAGCACGCGATCGTCACATACGGAATCGATCGGAAGCGGGTGTTCATTACCGGCCTCTCCGCAGGCGGCGCCATGACATCGGTGATGCTTGCGACCTATCCGGACGTGTTCACCGCGGGCGCCATCATCGCCGGCCTGCCGTACGGCGCAGCGGGCAATGTGCAGCAGGCGTTCGAGGCGATGTTCCAAGGCCGCACGCACACGGCGGCGGAATGGGGCGACCATGTGCGCGCCGTCTTTCCGTATCGCGGACGGTGGCCGCGCGTCTCCGTGTGGCACGGCAGCGCCGACGCGACCGTGGTGCCGTCGAACGCGCATGAGATCGTCAAGCAGTGGGCGAACGTGCACGGCCTGGATCCAGCGAATGGGCACACCGACATGGTCGACGGGTTTCCGCATGAGGTCTGGCGCGATGCCGCCGGCGAGCGTGTGATCGAGTCCTATACGATCACGGATATGGCGCACGGCGTGCCGCTGTCGACCAAGGCCGTGAGGCCGGACTCTGACATTGCTTACGGCGTAGCGGGCCCGTTTCTTCTCGAGGCGGGCATCTCGTCATCGTACCTCATCGCGAAATTCTTCGGCCTCACCGAAGCGGTGTCCGCGGCATCGGCGAAGGCCGTGCAAACGAAATCCGCGATGCTGTCATCCGCGCCGCCACCGCCGCGCGGCTTCGATGTCGGCGCGGTCATTGCCAAGGCGTTGCGCGCTGCCGGACTGATGAAGTCCGACGCCTGATTTCCCCTTCTTGAGATGCGGGGTTGACATCGCGAAGCGCTGCGTTGATAGTTAGGTAAATGACTAACTATCAACCGCACCTCGACGACACCTTCCACGCTCTCGCGGATCCGACGCGACGCGCGGTGCTGGAGCGACTCGGCCGGCGCGGGTCGGCGTCCGTCAGCGAACTGGCGCAGCCGTTCGACATGGCGCTGCCGACGTTTCTGCAGCACCTCAAGGTGCTGGAGGAAAGCGGCCTCATCCGCTCACGCAAAACCGGGCGTGTGCGCACCTGTGAACTGCGGCCGCAATCGCTGACGGCGGCCGAACGTTGGCTCGAGCGCCAGCGCGACTTCTGGACCAAGCGGCTCGATCAACTCGACGCCTACCTCATGGAACTCAAGGACAAGGAGACCGACGCATGACCACGCCGCCGGATGTATTCGATCCGAAGCTCGACCTCGAAATGGTGCGCACCGTCGACGTGCCGCCGCAACTGATGTGGAAGGCGTGGACGACGCCGAAGCATCTGCTGCCGTGGTTCTGCCCGAAGCCGTGGACGACGGTCGACTGCGAGATCGATCTGCGCCCCGGCGGCATCTTCCGCACCGTGATGCGCTCGCCCGAGGGGCAGGATTATCCGAACCTCGGCTGCTATCTCGACATCGTCGAGAACAAGCGCCTGATCTGGACCGACATGCTCGGCCCCGGCTATCGGCCGGCGCGCGGCGGGCCGCTGGGTGACGGCGAGTGTGGGATGATGACCGCGATCCTCACCTTCGAACCGGAAGGAAAAGGCACGCGCTACGTCGCGCGCGCGCTGCACCGGACCGAAGCCGACCGCAAGACGCATGAGGACATGGGCTTCGAGCAGGGCTGGGGCACCTGCCTCGACCAGCTCGTCGCCTACATCAAGAAAGAGATGTGAGGCTCATCCCTCCCCGCAGGGGAGGGTGGCTCCGAGCGAGCGGAGCGCGTGAGGAGGCGGGTGGGGTCAATCTTTACGACCTGTCCCCACCCGGCCAGCGCTTCGCGCTGTCCACCCTCCCCTCCGGGGAGGGACGCGCTACTGCGCGATCTTCCCCGCGAAATAGTGCAGCGTCTGCCGGTAGACCTCGGAGCGGTTCCACTCGCGCATCACCTCGAAATTCGCGGTGCCGAGGCCGAACGGCTGTCCCTTCTTCCAGCCGTTGACCTTGAGCAGGTTCGCGGTGGAGGCGAGCACGTCCGGGATGCTGTGGCGAAGGTCGACGTGCCCGTTACCGTCGAAGTCGACGCCGTACTTGATGTACGACGACGGCAGGAACTGCGTCTGCCCGATCTCGCCGGCGTAAGCGCCGAGCATGTCGCGCAGCGGCAGGTCCTGGCGCTGCACGATCTTCAGCGCCGCCATCAGCTCGGTCTGGAACAGGTCGGTGCGGCGGCAGTCATGCGCGAGCGTCGCCAGCGTGCGCACCACCGGCAGCTTGCCCATGTCGGCACCGTTGTCGGTCTCCATCGTCCAGATCGCCATGATGAGCTCGCGCGGCACGCCGAAGCGCGCCTCGACGCGCGAGAGCGTTGCAGCGTGCCGCGCCATCAGCGCCTTGGCGCGCTTGATGCGCGCGGGGCCGACGCGGGTGCGCGCATAGTCCTCGAAGCTCTTGCGGAAGGTGCCGCGCTGGCGGCGGTCGAAGGCAAGCACCTTCGGATCCTCGGTAACGCCGCCGAGCGCCTGCTGGATGACGCCTTGCGAGATGCCCTGCGCTGCTGCTTCGCGCGAGAACGCGCCGATGAAATTCTGGAAACTGCCGCCGCATTGCGCGGCGGAAGCGGGTGTGACGGCCGCGCCGAGCAGGGGGAGGGTGAGCGCGACGGAGACGGCGGCGGCGGCACGGATGCGCGCGATCATGCGGGGACCTCGGGGCTGGAGCGGCGCGGGGAGGGGCCGCGCGCGCGGCGAACAGGGAAAGCGCCGGCAAGCAATAGCACGCCCGGGCCGAAATTGTGGCAGCCGCGATGCCGCGCGGCGTCTTCCCTCCTCTCCCTCCCCGGAGGGGAGGGTGGACGGCGCTTGCGCCGGCCGGGTGGGGACGGCTCCTCGCGATTCGGATGAGACTGCGATTGTCCCCACCCGTCTCCTCATTCGCTTCGCTCATTTGGAGCCACCCTCCCCTCCGGGGAGGGATGCAAACACGCCAAATCCGTCCCGCGGCGCGAACGCGCCCGGGGTGTGCGGCCGTCCTGCCCACGGAAAAGTCCGAGGGCGCGCGGAACGCCGGGGCGCCAGACGCCCCGCAGCCCTGCACACGTTTTTGAAGGAACGAGTGCACAGGCTTAGTCACCACGGTGCGCCGGAAACCCCGGCGTTCCGCGCGCGGTGTGCTTGGGCTTGCTCCGTGTGGCCCCCGGTGGACTGACCCTTTCAGGCTCCTCCCTTTGCGGGGGTGCGGAGCCTATCCACCGATGGCGGGGCGCGGCCTTTACGTTCCGGGCAGTCGGCGCCGCCCGCAAACCAAAGCCGCCGAGCGCCCCAAAGTCGACGCGACAGCAGGCGCGCCGGGACCACACGACTTGGGCCCGCCGGGAAGGCGTCCGCGTCAACGAACGCGCCGCCCGGCCACCGCTCCCCGCCCCGCGCGCGTGACGCTCGCGAACGCCCCTCGGATGGGGCGGGATGAATGGGAATATAATCACATTGACAGTGTTGTCAACGATTTTCGCGATTTGTCAGGAAGACGCGAGTCCGCTGTAGCCGGACACTTGATTTTAGATTCCGGGACACTTGATTTTGTAGCAGCCGGAATCGTCGTGTCACTTTGAAGCCCGCGGCCTCTGGCCGGACGCGACGCCCCTGTCAAAAGCCTCGATAAGAGCCCGCGCGATCGCTGCCCCCAACAACGTGCTGTCGGCCTCGACGGCCTGGAAGTTGAGTTCCCGAGAGGATAGGGCCAGCTGTCCGCCCTCGCGCCTCGCGATCTCCGAGGCCGTGTTGATAGCCCACGCCGTCGCTTCATCCCTGGTCATGTCATCATCCTCGCTTGCCGGTGATGATCAACTCCTTCGCCGCCTGCCGGCCGGCCATGCCGGGCAGCGTATAGGTCACCGGCACGCCTCGCATCTTGGCCCAGCCGAAGATCCGACGCACCTCTGGAACGTCGTTAAGCGTCATTACAAAGCGCCCTTGAAGACCTTTCAACGCCTCGTTGAGAGCCTCGAATTCGGCCCGCTCGAACATGCCGCGGCCATAATGATGCTCCGACCCGTAATATGGCGGATCGAGATAGAAGAGCGTTCCCGGCCGATCCCAGCGCTTCAGGAACTCCTGCCACGGCAAGCACTCGATCCAGACGCCGGCGAGCCGCTCGTGCGCGGCCTCTAGCATCGCACCGAGCTTTGTGATGTCGAAGCGCGCAGGCCCGTTGGTGTCGATGCCGAAGCTGCGGCCGGCGACCTTCCCGCCAAAGGCGAGCCGCTGGAGATAGAGGAAGCGCACCGAGCGCTCCAGGTCGGTGAGCCGCTCCGGGTCTTGCCCGGCGAGGCGCTCGAACTCCGCTCGCGATGTCACTTGCCATTTCAGCATGTCCATCAGCGCCTGATAATGACGCTGCAGCACGCGGAAGAACGTCGCGACGTCGCGGCTCCGGTCGTTGATGACCTCGACCTTGGCCGCCGATCGCCGGCGCAGGAATATGCCGCCCATGCCGACGAACGCCTCGGCATAGCGGTCGTGCGGCTCGCGCTCGATCGCCGCGATGACATGCCGCGCTAACACCTTCTTGCCGCCCACGTAGCCCGCCAGCGGCCGCACAGGCGAAACTGTGCGCATTTTCGATTTCATATTGCCATCTGCCCCACATGCATCGACCCTCTGCCCGCGGCCTTCGGGCCGCGGCGGGTCGACGTAGAGCGATTGTGCGTCGAGCGGGGTTGATGCTGTCCAGGCTGGCCCCGCGGCCGGAGTCATCCGGCCCTCGTCCTTCCTTTTGTGTCCGGTCTCCTTCTGCGCTACGGTTCTTCGATGCTCGACAAAGCGACGTGGCACCTCTCCCATCCGCCGTTCCCCTTCGTGTGGGTCCCGACGCGCGCCGACCCGCTGAAGCGCGTTCGACTGTGGTTCTGGGACAATTGCGAGCGGCGTCGGCTTCCCGATGGCTCGTGGGAATATCGAGAGATATCCAAAGAGCTGCGGGAGTGGCTGCATCTCGAACGCTCGATCTAGCCCGCTAAATACGCCGCTAAAACCTGCTCAGTGAGGTCGGCGAAAGCCTGCGCTCCCGCCGCGTTGAAATGAACGCCGCCCGTGCGATAGGTCGCGGCGTCAAGCGTGTCGGTGTCCGGCCCTTGATAAATGCCAAGGCTATGATCGACAGCCGCGGCTTGCCCCGCGCGAATCTGCGCGTCGTTCGAATAACCTGGCCAAAGCGCCGTGAGGGCGATGAAGACCGGGGCATTGACACCTTCGGCACGGATCGTCGTCACCATGCTCCGAAGCGAGGCTGTGATCGACGCCGAACTCGTTCCGATGCGGTTATCACTCTCACCCTGCTGGTAGCAGATGAAGGTCGGCGTCAAGCCTGCCGCCAGGAGCCGCCGCAACACGACGCGCAGATTTTGATTGAAGATACCGCCGTCCTTCCAATGCTCCGCCAATGAAGCGTTGATGGCGATCGGGGCGATGATCACGCGCTGGAACCGACCGCGCGATATCAGTAAGTCGCCAAGGCGCGCACCATAATTGCCGTATTCTCCAGGGCATCCGAGCAGCGGGTCGGCCGCCAGATACATCCCGCCGTTCAGATAATTGAAATTGTGAACGAGCGGTGATGCGACGTAAGGCGTCTCCCCGTAACCGAGATAATTGGCCGAATTCGACTGGCCAAGCGTAACGATCACGGCGGTGCTCTGTCCGTCGACCAGGCGACGCGACACCTGTGTCTTGCCTTGCAGGTTGTCGAAGTTGGGGAAGAATACGGCGCCGTGTGGGGCTACATATTTCGCTGGATTATCAACCCACAGCCGGTTGAGCGGCGACGCTGTCCCCATCATAGCAGCGTCTCGCCCTGGATGCCGGCTTGAAAGTACACTGCGTTCGGGGCCGAAAAGATGCCGCACCAAGTCTGCGTGTCGCCCGCTCCCGCGGCGTACTCAAGCCACTTGATCTCGTGATATCCGACGCCGGGGAAGCCTGCATAAAATGCGTGCGTTTGGTCGATGAGCGCTTTGAGCACACCACCCGTTCTTCGCTGCGAGGCGTCGACCGTCGCAGAGTCGATGCCGACGCCCACGCTCACGTTCTTCGGGGTGTCCGTCGAATTATAGGCGATGCCATTGACGTCGGCTTTTAAGCGTCGCCCCGCGACACATTGCACATACTCGAACTGGTTGGCTGCCGAGCCGCGAGCCTGCCGCCACGCCGGCGTCGAATAAGTCCATGCCGTCGTCGTATCGACCTTCACGAGCGGGCGAAGCTCAGCATTGACCGCATTGCTCACGAACCGCTTCGCCGCGCTATCCTCCGTCTCCCCGTTCGCTGTTGTGCGGATCGTTCCGCGCAATGTCGCTTTCCGCGCAGCGACGCTGTACGTCGTGGAGCCGTTCCGAAGCGTGATGGCGTTCTTGTTGACCAGCCTTCCTTGATACAGCTCTAGCTCGGTCGATCCCGCTCCTTGTCCGCGCGCGCGGGGACCGCCTGCCACCGCGCCCGCGCTCCACGCAGGCCCTGTCCCGATCGCAAGCACGCCGGCATTAACGAAGTCGAAGACGTCGAAGTTGTTCGCGGCCGTATGAGCGCTCACCAGCGTCAACGGCAACTCGCTGAACAGATGCGTCTGCCATGCCGCTCCGTCCCACACCTCGCTCGTATTCGAAGTCGCCGGCACGAGGTACACCGTTGTCGCGCCGACGACGTCGGCTTCGGGAACGGGATCTCCAGAAACCAGCGAAAGCCGGCCGCCGCGCACCGCGAGCGCACCGCCTCCCGTTGCGCCTTTCTCCCCAGCCGGATTCAAATTCCAGGACGCGAGGGTGCCGGTGCTGTTGGCCGCGTCGACCGCCAACGTCATCGACGTGCCGGAATAAGCGGTGACGATGCCTTCCATCCACTTGGTCGGATCGGCCGTATTCGCGAGCCGGACGCGCGCGCCCACTTGCCACGCGAGACCGGACTGCGTTGTGAAGGTCTTGGCGCCGGTGCCTATCGCGAGGCTGGTGGCGGAGGTTCCGCCAAAGGCTGGAGTCGTCGTGTCGCCCTTGTCGCCCTTGATCGTGATGAAGAGATCGACCGCATCGCCATCCGCAAAATTCTGCGCGCCAGCGAGGTTCTGAACGTTGATCTTCACGTATCCGGTCGCGTCGTCGACGCTTGTGACGCGATGGTAAGCAAAGCGAAGTCGGTTCGACTTCGCGGATATGCGGAGATATCCCTTAATCGCGGAACTGGCCAAACGGAGATCGGACAAGAACCCCACGATGCTGTTGTTATAGACGTTCGCCTTGTCCACGTAGAGCACGCTCGAGCCGGCGAGGTTGTTGGCTACGTTGCCGCGGATTTTGCCTTGGCCGGGATCAGCATCAGTTGTGCTTGAATAGTCGACCAGCATGTCCAGCGTGAGGCCGCCCCCGGCAGGGCCGACCGGGCCGGCGTTGGGGGCAGGCTGCTCGACCCAAACGCCGTCGACCTTTAGCCAGAGCGTCCAGTCGGATGGTCTGAACGCGAACTGCCCGTCCTCTCCGACCGAATTATCTGGGTCCTCTCCGGCACCGAGACAATAGGGAACGCCGTAGGTTTTCAACCGATTGAGAAGGTCGCGCAGTTCCTGCTGCGTGCGCGTCCAATCCTTCGGGAATTTGACGATCAGATACGGTTGATTGGTCAGCGTCGGGCCGCGCCACGCCCCCTTTACCGTAAGCTCGTTGTAGCTCCCCGTATCGGTTACGCTGTCAATGAACGCGACCGAGCCGCCGGCGGCCAGCACGTCGTACTCATTGATGTCGGACCAAGCGACGCCCGTGCCGGTGACGGTCGCGCTACCGGCCGTGACGCTGATCGTCCCCGTTTCTTTGAACCCGAGCCCCATCGTCTAAGCCCCGCCTTACTTGTTGCTGCTGATCGCAGCCGCGGCCGGCGCCTGAACGGTGACAATCTCGCCATCCGTACCGAATACGCGGACCGTCGTGCCCGGCGCGCGCGCCAGCTTCTTGGCGATGTCGAGCGCCTTGTCGCGCGCGCCCTTGCCCTCATGTGGGCCAAAGCACGATCGGCCAAGAGCCGTTGTGATTCCGGTCGGGTTCTCTACGAAGTAGACGGTCATTGCTTCTTCTCCTTTTCCTTCTGTTGCTGACAGCGGCGCAACTTGTCGGCCAAGCAGTGCCGTCGGCGCGCCCGCGCGTCTTGCCGATCGCGCAGCTCGCCGATCGCCTTGGAGTTCGCCATCGCCGCGTCCTGTTGCTGTTGCGTCGGCGCGACGGCGCGACGGATCGCGGCGTCGAGCCGCTCCAACTCGCCGAAGCGACGCGCCAGCTCGGCGGCGTCCTGGGCGTCGGCTTTCTGGTCAGCTTCGATGTCGACCTCAAGTTGATCAATTGCATCGCGGACGGCGTCGCGGAGGCTCTGGACGCATGCACCGAGAGTCGTCACCGTCCCGTCGCGCAAGGTCGCCGGAATATCGTCGAGGTTAGCTAGCGCCGTCTTGAGCGGCGGAAGCCCCTGGTCGACGTGGCGCGCGCCATTGCGGCCGCGGATGACATATTCCGACTTGGCCGTGATCTCCGGCGTGCCGTCGCGATTGTCATCGCGAATCTCGATGCACCAATCCTCGCGCTTCGATGTCATCACGCCGCCTTTCGCAGTTCGTTGACGCGCACTCTGCCGGCGCTGAATTCATTGTCGGCATCCGCCGTCCCCCATGTCCCGAACCCGCGCTGCGATTGAATCGTGATGGTGTGTGAGCCGGCCGACAGCCCGGTTTTGAAGGAAGGAAGGAAGATCGGTTTGTCGAAGTAGTATTTGCCGCTCGCGATCTCATCAGTCACGAGATCGAAGGTTTCCGCCGCAACGCCGTCGACCAGGACGCGGACCTGCACGACGATCCTTTGACCTGTGGTCGTGTTCCGAAGGTACGTGAAATGGTTGGCGTAGTAGAAAATCTCGATGTCGCCGGTGACGGTGGTGATCGTTGTTGAGACGACATCGCGCCAGTCGGCGGGAAGGCCCGAGGTCCATGCCGACAGAACGTTGATAGTCGAATGCGCTGCATCGGCAAGAGCGGCTGCGGCGCCAGTCTCCAGCTTGTCGTAGTCGACCTGGTCGTCGCCGATCATCCGCTTGACGAGAAACTCATCGGCGATAACCGAGCCCCTGATCGTGACCGTGGGAGTCCCGCTGACGTTCGCGACCGTGAAGACCGCGTATCCGGTCGGCGAGCCATTGATCGCGATCTCAAAAATATCGGATCGAAACCGGACCGCGCTCCCGCTTCCTCCGGCGATCAATTCCATGGCCGCGATGTTGCCGTTAGCGTCGACGGTTAGCGCATACTTCGCCGCGAGGTTGCCATTGATGTCGGCGATGGCGCTGGCGTTCGTGCTAACCGACGAGTCCAGCGTTCCGAGGTGAGCATTGACCGTCGTTTGGTAGGACGAAAATGCGCTATCAAGCGTCGTGATCGCGCCAGCGTTCGTCGAAACCGACGAGTCCAGTGCTCCTAAATGCGCGTTGACCGTTACTTCGTAGGCGGCGAGCGCCGTATCCACGCCAACCGCGACCGTCATCACCTCTTCGACCGAGGCTTTCCGGTCGTCGCGCTCAACGCTTAGAAGCCGCCGCGTCTCTACCGCTTCGAGGTGGTTCGCCGCGTCCTGTCCGGTCGCGAGCGAGGCAATGAGTTGCTGCGCCTCCTGCAGCGCGTCCTGGAGCCGCTTCTGACCACCGGCGATGAGGTCGTTAACCTCGGTCGTCAAGACGGAGAGATTTGTCTCGCCGCATTGAGGCGTCGTGACCGTCGCCCACAGTGACCAGTCGGCCGCATAGCCGTTGAAGCTTTCCAGGCGCGCGCGCGTGTCGTAGCTGGTGAGCGAACTGAAGCCGCCAACGAGAAGCACCTGGAGTGCCGCGACGTCGTTGGTCTTGCCCTCCGCGACATCGTCCGGCGCGCTCGTGCGGCGATACTGCCACTGCACCGCATTGACGTCGCCATCCTCGGGCGCGTCCCAGCTGATGCGCAGGCCCGGCTTCTCGACGCCATTATCGCCCGTGACCTTGATCGCCTCGACGTCGAAGCCGGTAATGACCTTCGGCGCCGGCCGGTCGACGGTGAGTGAAACCGCGGGCTGCGCGACGTAGTCGGTCCCCTTGTCCCAATCGTGATCGCTCGGATCGACCTCGATCAGTGCCGGCGCTGAATTGAGATTGTAGAAGAGCTCGTTGCTGTCGACCTCGAAGAGCTTCGCCGTGTAGCCGTTGCGCGAGCTTGTCCATGCGACGATGTCGCCGGCCTCCAGGCCGAAGCATGACGGCGGCAGCGGCACCTTGTGCCGGATCTCGCGCCGCGAGCGGTTGAGCATCTGCAGTTGCAGCCGCTCCATGTGCTCATCGTCTTGGACAAGCGGAAGATCGAGATTGGCGGAAAGCCGCTGGCCGTCCTCTTCCTCATAGGCGGCATTCCCGCGCGGCGGCGCAACCTTCGGATTGCGAAAATTTCTACGCATCAGGCGGACAGACCTGCAAATTTGCGGATGCCCGTGGCGCGGCGACGCTGCTAGTCTTGCGCCGTCGCGATCAGGAACATGCCATGGCTCAGACGATGTCCAGAAAACCTTCCATCGCTATCGTCGGCGCCGGCATGGGCGGCCTTGCCGTCGCGGCGACGCTGCGCCGCGCGGGTTTCGAGCCGCAGGTCTACGAGCAGACGCAGCGGTTCGGCCGCATCGGCGCCGGCATCCAGATGATGCCGAATTCGATGAAGGTTCTGCGTGGCATCGGCGTCGAGGACCGTCTGCGCGCCGTGGCGTTCCAGCCCTATTCGCATCTCAACCGCGACGGCTATACCGGCGAACTGAAACGCGAGCTGCCGATGCCGGATGCGCTCTACGGCGCGCCGTATCTGTGTATGCACCGCGCTGAACTGCATGACGCGCTCGCCTCCGCGCTGCCGCCGGAGATCATCCATC
>JAFKKS010000491.1 GCA_017304555.1 Hyphomicrobiales bacterium | reverse complement strand
ACGCCGTCATAGAAGCCGGGCAGCGTCACGCGGCCATTGTCGTCGTGCAGCGCGGCAATGATCTTGCTCAGCACCCGGATCGGGTTTTGCGCTCCGCCGCCGTAGATGCCGGAATGGAGATCGCGGTTGGCGCAACGCACGATCACCTCTTCGTAGACCATGCCGCGCAGCGAGGTGGTGATCGCCGGCGTGTCGATGTTCCACATGCCGGTGTCGCACACGAGCGCAAGGTCGCCGCGCAGCTCGTCGGCGTTCTCGCGGACGAACGGGAACAGGTTGCCCGAACCGCACTCCTCCTCGCCCTCGACCATCATTGTGATCGTCGCCGGGAGCTTGCCGGTGACCGCCTTCCAGGCGCGGCATGCCTCGACGAAAGTCATGAGTTGGCCTTTGTCGTCGCAGGCGCCGCGCCCGAGGATCACCTTGCGTCCACCGTCGAGCGTCGCCACGCGCGGCTCGAACGGAGGCGTCTGCCAAAGTTCGAGCGGGTCTACCGGCTGTACGTCGTAGTGACCGTAAAACAAGAGCTTGGGGCCCGCGTCACCACCCTTCGCGACCACCACCGGATGACCGGCAGTCGGCCGCACGTCCGACGTGAAGCCGATGGACGTGAGGTCTTTCGCCAGATGCTCCGCCGCCGCGCGACAGTTGTCCTTGTAAGTCGGATCGGTCGAGATCGACGCGATCCGCAGGAAGGAAAACAGGCGCTGCAGATTTTGCTCGAGATCGGCGTCGATCTTGTCGAGCACTTTGGAGAGCACTTCGGCCGAGGCGGTCATTCGAAACTCCGTCGCAATCATGCGCCGGCAATGCGCCGGCCATTTGCAATGCGGGTGCGCAGTGGAGTCTGCGCACGCCCACTGGCGTTATAGGCGCGCACGGTCCGCGTTTCCATGTGGGTAACGCAACAGGAATAATTGCAGCGTTGCCTTTCGGCCACGGTCCGCAGCTTCCGTCCTGAGTCGGGCGCCCGCGCCTTGTCACGGCGGGACGGGTTGTCCAAGATCAAATGAAAGTGGCGAAAGACCGCGAGGGGGCTTCAGATGAATGAATTGGTTCAACGCTTGGTCTCAACGACCGGCGTTGAAGGTCCCGTTGCTGAAAAAGCGATCGGGATCATCCTCGATTTTCTTTCGAAGGAAGCACCGCGCGAGAAGATCGAACCGCTCATCGCGGCGATGCCCGGCGCCGACGCTCTGTTGGCTGCGGCACAAAGCGAAAGCGTGGCCGGTGGGATGGGCGGCATCATGGGTGCGGCCAACCGCTTGATGGCGGCTGGCCTCAGCATGGGCCAGGTTCAATCCGTTACGCGTGAAGTCGTCGCCTATGCGCGCGAGAAGGCCGGCGAAGATGCCGTCGGCGAGATCGTTGGCGCTGTCCCCGGTTTGAGCCAATTCGTCTGAAGTCCATCCGGGCGCGCGATGCGGCGCGGCCGGATGAACGTTGCGTTTGTAGTGAATTTGGAGGCGTTTCGGGTGTCCCATCCTATCCTTGAACTCGACGGCTTAGATGACGAGCGGGCCCTCGTCTTGAAGTCGGCGGGTATCCGCACGACGGCCAAACTTCTGGAGGCCGCAAAGAATGCGAAAGGCCGCAAGCTATTGGCGGAGAAGACGGGGATCAGCGAAAAGAAGCTGCTACAGTGGGCCAATATGGCCGACCGCATGCGCATCAAGGGGATCGGCGGGGAATATGCGGTTCTGTTGCGCGTGGTCGGCGTCGACACAGTACGCGAACTCAAATATCGCAACGCCTCAAAGCTCGCTCTTGCCATGAAGGAGGCCAACGAGCGGCGCAAGGTCGTGCGTTTCCTTCCCTCCGAGAAGGCTGTCGGCAAATGGATCGAACAGGCCAAGAAGCTGCCGCTCAAAATCACGTATTGATCGCGCGCTTCCTTTTCGCCGTCGACAATCCGCGCCTAGCCGCCCCCTTCAATCGCTCCCGACGGCGATGAATCCGTTCGCACAGCTTCTGGCGACGCCGCGGCCGCTCGTGATGGGCATTCTCAACGTCACGCCGGATTCCTTTTCCGACGGCGGACGCTTCCGCGATCCCACCGCCGCTCTGGATCACGCGCGGGCGATGGTCGCGGAAGGCGCCGACATCCTCGACATCGGCGGCGAGTCGACGCGCCCCTATGGCGGCGCAGCGCCGGTTTCCGCCGAGGATGAGTGGGCACGCATCGGGGATTTGCTGGCGCCGCTCGTTGCGTTCGGGAAACCGGTGTCGGTCGACACGATGAAAGCTGCCGTCGCGAAGCAGGCGTTGGCGCGTGGCGTGACGATCGTCAACGACGTCTGGGGCCTGCAGCACGACACGGACATGGCGAGAGTGGTCGCCGATCACGACTGCGGCCTTGTCGCGATGCATAACCGCGAAAAGGCGGACGCGGTCGATATCATGGCCGACATCGAGAGTTTCTTCCGCCGCACGCTCGATATCGCCGACCGCGCCGGTATCGCGCGCGAGCGCATCGTCCTTGACCCCGGCATCGGGTTCGGCAAGACGCAAGCGCAAAGCATCGCCGTGCTCGGCCAGTTGGACCGGCTTCGCAGCTTCGGCCCGCCGCTCCTCGTCGGCGCATCCCGCAAGCGCTTCATCGCGTCGGTCTCGCCGTCGGAGCCACAGGAGCGTATCGGCGGATCCATCGCCGCGGCTCTCATCGCGGCAAAGGCTGGCGCGCGGATCATCCGCGTGCATGATGTCGCGGCGACCGTGCAGGCGTTGCGCGTCGCCCAGGCAATCGAGGCATCCGGTGAGCGATAAGATTTTCGTCGAAGGCCTCGTCGTGCACGCCAATCATGGCGTCGGCGACGACGAAGGGCGTATCGGCCAGCAGTTCCACGTCGACCTCGTCATCTCGATGAGCCTCGAAGCGGCGGCGAAGTCGGACAAGCTCGTCGACACGATCTCCTATGCTGACCTCATCGAGGTGGCGAGCAACGCTTTCCGCGCCAAGCGCCACCGTCTGGTCGAGTCCGCGGCCGGCGCGGTCGTGGAGGCTCTGCTCGCCCGCTTTCCGCAGATCGACAAGATTCGCATCACGGTTCACAAGCCGCACGCTCCCATCGCCGCCGTCTTCGCCGATGTCGGCGTGACCCTCACGCGCAAACGGCATGGCTGAGGCGCTCCTCGGCCTCGGCGGCAACCTCGGCGATGTCAGAGAGACGCTCGAGCGCGCCATCGAACGGCTTTGCACGAACGACGCGGTGCGGCTGCTGGCGCGTTCGGCGGATTATCGCACGCCTCCATGGGGCCGTACCGACCAGCCGGCCTTCGTCAATTGCTGCATCGCTGTCGAAACCACGCTGCCCCCCCGCGCGCTCCTGCAGCGGGCCCTCGCGACGGAACGGGCCTTTGGCCGCGACCGCGCGAGCGGCGAGCGCTGGGGACCGCGCACCCTCGACGTCGACATCCTCGCTTACGAAGGCGTCACGCTGCGCGAGCCGGACCTCATCCTCCCTCACCCGCGCTTGCTCGAACGCGCCTTTGTCCTCATCCCGCTTGCGGAAATTCGACCGGAGTTCACGGTAAACGGGGTCAGGATCACCGACGCGCTGGCGCATGTCGACCGATCCGGGATCGAACGGCTGCCACCGCGGGCTTGAGATACGCGCCATTTCGTCCCAATAGTGCCCCGACAAAATGTGGGTGCTTATGACCGGGACCGACACAGAAACCCTTGCCCTTGCCTCCGAATTCGCCCCGGCGAACCGCGAGACGTGGCTGAAGCTGGTCGAAGGGGCGCTCAAAGGCGCGCCGGCCGAGCGGCTGCGCAGCAAGACCTACGACGCACTTCCGATCGAGCCGCTTTATCCGGGCGACAAGCAGGCGCAGACCGTCGCCGGCCGCGCGCCGGTCACGCCCTGGCAAGTGCTACAGCGTGTCGACCACCCCGACGCGGGAACGGCAAACGCCGAAGCGCTGCACGACCTCGAAAACGGCGCCACCGGCCTCACGCTGGTGTCGAGCAACGCACCGTCAGCCGACGGCTTCGGCCTTGAGGCAACCGCGCAGAACCTCACCCGCGCGCTCGACAATGTCTATCTCGATGCCGGCGTTGCGCTCGAATGTGACGTCGGCGCCGACGCCCCCGGTGTCGCGGAACACCTCGCCGCGCTGACGCAAGCGCGCGGCCTCGCGCCGGCGTCGCTCGATATACGCTTCGGCTTCGATCCGCTTGGCGCCTTCGCATCCGGTTCCGCGTCGCTCGACTGGGCGCCCGACGCGCCAAAATTTTCCGCGGCGATTGCGACGCTGGCGGCCAAAGGCTTCAAAGGTCCGTTCGCGGTGGCCGACGCGCGCGTCATCCACGCCGCAGGCGGTTCGGAAGCGCAGGAACTCGCTTTCGCTCTCGCCAGCGCGGTCAGTTATCTACGCGCGCTTGAGGCGGGCGGCACGCCACTCGATGCGGCGCGCCGGATGATTTTCTTCCGCCTCGCCGTCGATGCCGATGAATTCCTCGGCATCGCGAAGCTGCGCGCGCTGCGCAAGCTTTGGGCGCGCGTTGAAACTGCATGCGGCCTCACGCCGGCGCCCGTCTTCATCACGGCGGAGACGGCATGGCGAATGATGACGCAGCGCGATCCGTGGGTGAACATGCTGCGCGCGACGATTGCGACGTTTGCGGCCGGTGTCGGCGGAGCCGATGCGGTGAGCGTGCTGCCGTTCACGGCGGCGCTTGGCTTGCCGGACCGTTTTGCGCGGCGCATCGCACGCAACACGCAGTTCATCCTGCTCGAGGAATCGAACCTTGCGAAAGTGACCGACCCTGCCGCCGG
>JAFKKS010000490.1 GCA_017304555.1 Hyphomicrobiales bacterium | reverse complement strand
TTCGGGGCGCCTCTTTGGACTTCGGCCGCGACAGCGCCATGATCCGGCCCGATCACCACGGCGGTCGCGGTCGATCCCGCTCCGGCAATGCTCGCGAGGACGTGGCCGATCAGCGTTCGCCCGCCGACCCGGTGCAGCACCTTCGGGAGACTGGAGCGCATGCGCGTTCCCTCGCCGGCGGCCAGCACGATCGTCAAACAGGTTCGGCTCACGGCGTTCCACCTCTGGCTTCGTCCGCCATGGCGGACGCGTTCGCGCGGTTAGATATCCGACATTGATGTGTTTTGAAACGAGGGCGTCGGTTAAGTCGCTGCCGACTTTGCTATCTTACCGTTGTTGATTCGCTGCGGGAGCGTGGGGCCATGGCTCGCCGCCGAGATTCGGTCGCCGGACCGTTCGAGGACGATGAAATGAATGTGCGGGGGGCCGTGCGGGCGAGCGTCTGGATCGTCGCCGCAGGACTTTCGGTTGCGGGGGCGGTCTTCGCCGCACAGACGGAGACCGGCGCCAAGCGCGTCGCCGAGACGACCGCACAGATTCCGCAGCTCTCGCGATCGGTCCTGTCCCTCTTGGGCGCCCCGAAGGGACCACGCGCCGCCGAGGCCGCGCCGTCCGTCGACGCGCAGACCCGGCAACTCACCGAGGCGGTGCAGAGCCTTGCCGCCGACCGCGACCGGCTGGTGGCGCGGCTCGAAGCGATCGAACACCGTGGCGACGTGACCGGCAGCACCGCGACACAGAGCGCCGCGCCGGCCACGACGGAGGTCAAGGCCGGGTTCGGCATCGACATCGGCGGCGAGCGTACGCCGGACGCTCTGCGCGCCCGCTGGACCACCATCAAGGCAAAGCAAGGCCGCTATTTCGACGGCCTGCAGCCGATCATGGCGGTACGCGAAGGCTCCAAGTCCGGCGAAGTCGAGTTCCGGCTGGTCGCCGGACCGCTGCCGAGCGCGGCGGCGGCGGCGCGTTGGTGCGCGGCGCTCGCCGAAACACTGGCCGCCTGCCGCCCGGTTCCCTTCGACGGTCAGCGTCTCATCGCCAATTAAGCGTCCAGGCGACGCCGGCTTTCGGACGGTTCTCGATGATCGCGGCATGCGGCATTCCGCTTCGCTGTCGGGCAGGCTAAAACGAGGGCATGAACCGCACCCTTTTCATGCCCGGCCCGCGCCAGATCAACCTGCTGCTGATCGTCGGCTTCCTCGCCCTCGGTTACGCCCTTTATTTCCGTTACCTCGTGATCGAGCAATCGAGCGTTGGGCTCGCCTGCGACGCGGGCTTGACGACGTGGCTTTGCGCGTCGCGCAAGACGATGACCCTGCTGTTCAACAACGGCGTCTTCGGGTGGGCCGCGCTGGCGCTGGCGGCGCTCAATTTCATCCGCCCGTCGCTTTTGCTGTTCGCCATCGCGCTGGCGTTCTGCGCGCTCGGGATCGTGCTCTACAATATCGGCTTGTCGTCGATCGCCGCAGCGCTCCTCATCCTCAGCTTCGCGCGGCCGTGGGCCGGAGCAGCACGATAACGAGGACAAGAAGCATCGCGGCGACCCACAGCGCCTGCCAGTTGGCGAAGCTCTCGTTCGGGACGAAATAGAGCACGCAGAGCGCCAGGACGCTCGCGGCGATCTTCTCGGCCATGCCGGTGATTTCAATCGAGCGAACGCACAGCGCCAGCGCCAAGTACGGCAGCGCCGCCGCCGTCAGGAACGCGAACGGAAAATCCCGGTAGCGCGGATCGAAGACGAGGCTGAACGCGCTCTGCAGCGCGAGCACGCAGACGACGACAAGCCCAAGACCGACGGCGCGGGAGAGCGGCGTGAGCGTTCCATCCGTACTGCCCAGGACGGAGGCGAAGCGCGGGATCGGCAGACGCCGCACCATCGCCGCAGCCGCGACGGCGGGCGCGAGGAGCGCCATCGCGCACATCGCCCACGACCGGATGTTGCCGCCGAGGCCCAATCCTTCGAGCCACGCTTTCTCCGCGCTCCATCCGAAGAAGATGCCGCCGATGAGGGCCATGCCCGCGACCCAGAGCCACGGTCTGCGCGCGATCTCAGGCTCCTTCTTCGCAGCGAACCACGCGCCGAGGAAAATCAGCGCCGCTGCACCGACACCCAGCATCGCCTGGATGCGCCAATGCGGATGATCGGAGACCGCCTCCCCCCAGACGAATTTCCGTTCCCGCTTGTCGGCGTCGAACAGGCCCCAATGGCCGCCGACCGTTCCCTCCAACTGCCGCTTCCACGGCTGGTCGAACGCCTCGATGACGTTGACCCGATAGTTGTTGCGCTTGGCGACGGCGAGGATCTCGTGCAGCACCTTCGCTTCGTTGGACAAGGAAGGCAGCGCGCTTTCACGCATGCGGCCGGCGCTTGGCCAGCCGGTCTCGCCGATCAGGATCTCCTTGTCGGGAAACGCGGCCGCAACCTGTTTGCGGATCGTCTCGACATGCGCCGCCGCCTCCGTCGCACCGACGGGGAAGTCCTCCCAGTACGGAAGGATATGAATGGTGACGAAATCGACCGCGGCATAGAGGTCGCGATTGCGCAGCCAGAATTCCCACACGTCGGCGTAGGTCACGGGGACGGACACTCGCGTCTTCACCGCACGGATGGTCGCGGCGAGGTCGATCGCCGACATCTCGCCGCGCAGAAGCACCTCGTTGCCGACGACGACCGCGCTGATGGTCTGCGGATAGCGTTTGACCAGGTCGACGACCGAGTCGATCTGGACCTTGTTCTTCTCCGGGTGGCTCGACAGCCAGATGCCCCGTGGCGGGCAGCGATCGCCGGAATCTGGTCGAGGCCGTGCTCGATCGAATAGCTGCGCACGCAGTCGGTGATCTTCGCTAGGCGCGTCAGATCCTCGTCGATCTGTTCGGCGCTGACCTTCGTCGCGGCGCTGAGCGGATTCTGATCGCCGCGAAACGGCGCATAGGAGACGCAGTAAAGTTTTTCGCCCGGCGCAAACGGCGACGGCGGCATGGCGACGGGCGCACCGAGCCACGACCAAGCGCCGCCGATCAATGCGGCGACGACGATGAAAAGGCTGAACGGAAAATACATCCTTGCGTGCGATGTCCGGAGGGAGCCGCGAGGCTTAGCGTGCCGCCTGCCGTATGCCAAGCATTCGGCGGTCGGGCGCGGAAGTCATACCCTAGACAAATTCAACAAGTTCAGTCATGTCACAGAGGACGGGGAATAAGGCGCCGGGCGGCGCCGAAACGCTCCGCCGCGACTTCGTGCCACGCAAATGCTCCGCCACAGTCCCGGTTGTCATGAGTTCAGTTCATCGCGTCTTGAGTGCTGCCTTTCTAACCGCAGGCTTGCTGCTTCTTCCTGTTTCCGCGATGGCGCAGAGCGCTCCTCCCGATAAGGGGGGCGATCAAAAGCCTGCCGCCAATCAAGGCGACGCTGCCAAAGAGGCGGCGAAGAAAATCGACGAATTCGAAGAGGCGGCGCGGGTCCTGGAAGGGGCTGCCGGCCACCCCGAATGCGTCTGGCTCGGCCGCCGCGCCGTCAGCCTGCTGTGGCGCGACGATCTCGACACCGCCTTCCGGCACCTCGACCTCTATGATCGTTTTGGCTGCCCGGGCGGCCATGTGCAAGCGACGTTCCGCTGCGTCATCCGCCAGGGCAACATCGATCCGAAGTCGCCGGAGAGTCTCAGCGCGCGTGTACACGCGTGCTGGATCAACCCACAGCTTCAACCAACACCGGCCGCCGCCGCGCAGCCGGCACAACCAAACCAGCCGGCCGGAACAAAATAGTAATCGTCACGTTCTGCATTGGTGCGTTGAGCGCCAATCGGGCCTGGACGCCTTCAAAACGCCATGAGCGGTACATAGGTGTTCATTCGGTTTCTGGGCACTGTCGCCACTCCTGACAGTTTTTCTCCTTCGGTCGAATCCAGGGGACGGGTTCGAGCCGGATTTCCAAGCCCCGTTTGGGTTGCGTGATGCGCGTCGCCGCTGCAGCTGTTGCGCTTGTTATGTGTATTCACGGCGCCCTATGGGCCGTGACCCGGGAACAAGCCAGTGCACCGAGCTTCAATGGGCAATTGGCGAGCGTGTCGTACGCTCCGTACCATGGCTCGCTCCATCCGGATAAAGGCAACCGGCCGACGCCGGCCCAGATCCGCTCCGATCTGAAAGTCCTCGCGCCGTATACGCGGGCGCTGCGCACGTATTCGTCCACGGGCGGCGGCGAGCTTGTGCCTGGCATCGCACGGGCGGCGGCGAGCTTGTGCCTGGCATCGCCAACGAGTTCGGCCTGCGCGTCACCATCGGCGCGTGGCTCGACAAGGACCAGAAGCGCAACGAGCGTGAGTTGAAGGAGGTCGTCGACCTCGCCAAGCATCATCGCAACGTCAACGGCGTCGTGGTCGGCAACGAAACGATCTACCGCGACGAAATCAAGGTTCCGGAACTCATCAAGCTCATCCAGAAGGTGAAGCGTGAGGTTCAGGTACCTGTGACCACGGGTGAAATCTGGAGCGTCTGGCGCGACCATCCGGAACTGGTCTCGGCCGTCGACTTCATCGCCGTCCATATTCTTCCGTACTGGGAAGGCGTGCCCGAGAAGGCCGCCGTCGAAGCCGCCATCGGCGGCTACAACCAGTTGCGGCAGATGTATCCCGGCAAGCGCATCGTGATTGCCGAGTTCGGCTGGCCGAGCGCGGGCTACAACTTCAAGGAAGCCAACCCCGGCCGGCTCGAGCAGGCGGCGGTGCTACGCGACTTCGTCTCTCACGCGGACTCGCTTGGGATCGACTACAACATCGTCGAAGCGACGGACCAGCCCTGGAAGGTCTTCGAAGGAAGCGTCGGTCCTTACTGGGGCATCTTCGACAATTCGTTGCGGCCGAAGTTCTCCTGGACCGGCCCCCTCACCGACCCCGACCACTGGAAGGTCGGCAGCTTGGCGCTGCTGATCGGCTTCCTGCTGTCGCTGCCGATCTTGACGATCGCGGGCGCGACCGCCGGGCAGGCCGCCCTGCTCGCGACCGCGGCAAACGTCGTCGGCGCCTGGTTCGCGACCATCTTCGCCTATTGGAACGGCCACTACTTCGTGCCCGGCGCGACCTTCGCGCTGGGCGTCGGCCTCGTGCTTCTCGTTCCGTTGGTGCTGATCGCGCTGTCCCGCATCGAGGACATCGCCGCCATCGCTTTCGGGCGGAAGGAGCGGCGGGCCCTGGCGCGCGCCGATGGCTACACGCCCAAGGTTTCGATCCACATCCCGGCCTATCGTGAGCCGCCGGAGATGCTGAAGCAGACGCTGGATGCGGTCGCACGCCTCGAATACCCAAATTTCGAGTGCGTGGTCGTCATCAACAACACGCCCGAACCCGAATTCTCGCAGCCGATCGAGGAGCACTGCCGCCTGCTGGGCGAGCGCTTCAAGTTCATCAATGCGCAGAAGGTCGAAGGCTACAAAGCGGGCGCGCTGCGCCTGGCGCTGAGCCAAACCGCCCCCGATGCCGAGATCATCGGCGTGATCGACGCCGACTACACCGTGACATCGGACTGGCTGAAAGACCTCGTGCCGGTCTTCGCGGATTCCCGCGTCGGCCTGGTGCAGGCCCCGCAGGATCACCGCGACGGCGACCAGAGCGTGATGCACCACGCCATGAACGGCGAATATGCCGGCTTCTTCGACATCGGCATGGTCGAGCGTAACGAGAACAACTCGATCGTCGTCCACGGCACGATGATGCTGGTGCGCCGCTCCGCCCTCGAGGCAGCTGGCAACTGGCCGAGCGAAACCATTTGCGAGGACACCGACCTCGGTCTTTCGATCCTCGAACAGGGCTGGCTGACGCACTACACGAACCGCCGCTACGGCTACGGCCTGCTGCCGGACAGCTACGAAGCGTTCAAGAAGCAGCGCCACCGCTGGGCCTATGGCGGCCTGCAGATCGTGAAGAAGCACTGGCGCCGGTTCCTGCCGGGCAAGAGCCTGCTGACCCGCGACCAGCGCCGCGAATATGCGCTCGGCTGGCTGAACTGGCTGGGCGCCGAGGGCATCGGCGTGCTCGTCGCCATCCTCAACCTGTTGTGGGTGCCGGTCGTGGCCTTCATCGGCATCGCGATCCCGGACCGTATCCTGACCATTCCGATCATCGCCGCGTTCGCGGTGAGCCTCTTGCACTTCGTCGCGCTGTACCGGCTGCGCGTGTCGATCCCGATCGGCCAGATGCTCGCCGCCGCTGTCGCCGCGATGTCGCTGCAGTGGACGGTCGCCAAGGCGCTCGCGGACGGGCTCATCAAGGAGCATCTCCCCTTCGCCCGCACCGCCAAGGGCGGCAAGGGCAAGCTGCAGGTGACGTCCTTCCAGGCGTTCTGGGAAGCGGTCCTCGGCGGCCTGCTGGTCGTCGGCGCAATGGTCGTCCTCGCCACCAACTATCAGCACGTGCGCGAGATCAACATCTTCGCGGCGGTGCTGCTGGTGCAAAGCTTGCCGTTCCTCTCGGCGGCGGCCATCGCCGCCCTCGAAGGCTCGCGCTTCAACTCCTTCGAGTACTGGACGGCGACACGTCAGCGCCTGCTGGACCTCGTCCCTCGTCGGCTTGCACGCGCCTCGATCGTCCCAACCGACAAGGCGGAGCCCGCTCCGTAGCTGCCATCGGCCTTCTCAAACCGATCACAATCGCCGGGGCTCGCCCCGGCGATTTCGTTTGGGGCCCGTCCTGCCTTGCATCAGTTGATCCGCCCGAAGTCGCCGTGGCGGCCGAGCCCCGAGGCGAACCGTCCAGCGCCGGCAGCGCCCTCGCGGTGGTGCGCTTCAACGCCGTTGGCCCACTCGCGGCGCAGCCCTTCCCGTACCGATAGTCCATGGGTCTCGTGCACCGTGCGACGGTCCGCGCGCACGGCTGCCTGCGGGAAGCGGGCGATCTCCTGCGCCATCGCCTCGGCCGCCGCCCGCGCCTCGCCTTTGCCGACGACCTTCTCACACATGCCGATCCGCAGCGCCTCGTCCGCCGGCACCTTGCGGCCGGTCATGATGATCTCGAGCGCACGGCCCTGCCCGACGAGCCGCGGCAGCCGCACCGATCCGCCATCGAGCAGCGGAATGCCCCAGCGCCGGCAATAGACGCCGAAGTAAGCCGTCTCCGCCATCACGCGGCAGTCGCACCACAGCCGAAGCCGAGCCCCTCGACGATCTGCGCGTCGAAGCGGGCGCGGTCGGACAACGAGGCCGCATATTTCAAATCCCAGCCGGCGCAGAAGGCCCCGCCCTCGCCCCACAGCACCGCGACGGCGGCGTCCGGGTCGCGATCGAACGCGCGAAAGGCATCCACCAGCGCGTCTGCGGATTCAGGATCCATGGCGTTGCGCGCCTCCGGCCGGCTGTGAACCACAGTCCACACCGCGCCGCTCTTCTCGATACGAACGGTCATCTCGACGAATCCTCGTAACAATGTTATAAAAATAACGCTATGATACGAACCACGTTCCGTCAAACCCAATCCGCCGCTTCGGAACCATCCGCCGCCGCGTTCGGCCAGGCGCGGGACGAGCGCCAATCGGCTCTGCGGCAGGCGCGGCGGCGGCTCATCCTCGACGCCGCGCAACAGGTTTTCGTGAAGGACGGGCTGGAGGGCGCAACGGTGCGCGCGATCGCGGCGGCCGCCGGCTGCACGACAGGAGCCCTCTATCCGCTATTCGAATCCAAGGAAGCGATCTACGCCGCCCTGCTCTACGAGTCCCTGTCGCGTCTGCACGTGGCGGTGAGCGACGCCGTAGCGTCGGGCCGAACACCACAGGCCGCGTTACGCGCCGGCGCGTTGGCGTTCCTCGACTACTATCGCGAACGGCCCGATGAGGTGGCGCTCGGGCTTTATCTTTGGGGCAGCGTGCGGCCGCGCGGGCTCTCGCCTGCTCTCGACGCGGGGCTCAACCAGCGTCTCGCCGATACCCTCGGCCTCCTGGAGGACACGATCCGCCAGACGAGCCGCCGCGGCGCAGCAACCGCACGCACCGAGACGGCGGCGCTGTTCGCGTTTCTTATTGGCGCCGTGGTTACGCACCAGACCGGACGGCTGCGCGTGCTCTCCCGCGATCTCGACGGGATCGCCCGCTCGCACCTTGATGCTTTGATCGACCGGCTACGGCGGCGGTGAAGTATTCGTCATACCCGCACTTGTTGCGGGCATCCACGTCTTTCTTTTTCGACCGCAAGCAAGACGTGGATGGCCGGGACAAAAGGGCGTTTACGCCCGTCTTCGACGGGCTATGCCCGGCCATGACGGTATTTCTTTTGGCCTCAGGCCGGCATCGCCGTTTCGACCAGACGTACCCAGTAGGACGTGCCGACCGGAATGGCGTCGTCGTTGAAGTTATAGGCCGGATGATGCAGCCCGGCGCTTTCGCCGTTGCCGACGAAGATGAAGGCGCCCGGCCGCTCGTTCAGCATGAAGGAGAAGTCCTCCGCGCCCATCACCGGCGCCAGGTCGGTATTGACCTTGTTGGCGCCGGAAATCTGGGCCGCGATGGACGCAGCGAAGTCGGTCTGCTTGTCGTGATTGATGGTGATCGGGTAGTTGCGGACGTAAGTGACTTTCGCCGTCGCGCCGTGCAGCTTGGCGACGCCCTCGACGACTTCCGATACCCGCTTCTCGATCATGTCCTGCACTTCCGGCATCAACGTGCGCACGGTGCCGAGCATCATCGCCGTCTGCGGAATGACGTTGTCGGTATCGCCCGATTTGAAGGTGCAAATCGAGACGACGCCGGACTGCAGCGGATCGAGATTACGCGAAACGATCGACTGCAACTGATTGACGATCTGCGCGCCGACGAGGATCGTGTCGATGCCGAGATGCGGCTTGGCCGCGTGCGTGCCTTTGCCTTCGATGTCGATGCGCAGCTTATCGGCCGCCGCCATCACCGGCCCGCGGCGGAGCGCGAATTCGCCGATCGGCAGGTCCGGGCTGTTGTGCATCCCGTAGACCTCGTTGATGCCGAAGCGCTCCATCATACCGTCCTTGACCATCTCGCGGCCGCCGCCGCCGCCCTCTTCCGCCGGCTGGAAGATCACCACCGCCGTACCGTCGAAGTTGCGTGTCTCGGCGAGGTATTTCGCCGCGCCGAGAAGCATGGCGGTATGCCCGTCATGGCCGCAGGCGTGCATCACGCCCGGAGTCTTGGAGCGGTAAGGCACATTTGTCTGCTCATCGATCGGCAGCGCATCCATGTCCGCGCGCAGGCCGATCACCTTGTTCGATCCTGACTTTCGGCCGTGAATCACCCCGACAACGCCGGTCTGTCCGATCCCCGGCACCACTTCGTCGCAACCGAAGGCTTTCAGTTTCTCGGCAACGACGCCGGCGGTGCGGTGTACATCGAACAAGAGTTCCGGATGGGCATGCAGATCGCGCCTCCACTGCGTGATCTCGTCATGCATGGCGGCAACGCGGTTAACGATCGGCATGGCTGGGAACTCCTGAACGGCGGCGGGACGAAGCGCGGAATGTAGCAAATTGCCACCGGCACAGGGAAGCAGGCAGCACCAGGGAGGCGGCTGGAGCCCTTTGGACGCTCTGGCCAGCCGCCTGGATCACCGCTAAGCTTTAAGCAGCGCAAGCACGCCGACACCCACTGAAGATTGGCGGCAGCGCCTTACTAGGGGGAAGTCCATGAAGCTGAAATTCGCGTTGTTTGCGCTCGTTGCGGTTTTTCTCGCGGCGCTTTCGCCGGCGAACGCCGTTACGCTGCGATACGGATTCCAGGGCGACCTGAAGTCGCTCGATCCGTACTCCCTGAACGAAACATTCACGTTGGGCGCCCTCGGCAACGTTTATGAGGGCCTGACCAAACGCGACAAGGATCTCAAGATCATTCCCGGCCTCGCCGAGAGCTGGGAGATCGTCGAGCCGACGCGCTGGCGCTTCCATCTGCGCAAGGGCGTCAAGTTTCACAACGGCGAGGACTTCACCGCCGACGACGTCGTCTTCTCCGCCGATCGCGTCCGCGCCAACGGCTCCGACCTCAAGACCCGCATTCCGCTCGATGCGAAGTTCGTAAAGGTCGACGACTACACCGTCGACGTGGTGCTGAAGTCCCCCAATCCCATTCTCCATTATGAGTGGGACACCTGGTACATCATGTCGAAGAAGTGGGCGGAGGCGAACAACTCCGCCGCGCCGCAGCCGGCCACCGGCCAGCAACTCAACTATGCGGCGCTGCACGCGAACGGGACCGGTCCCTTCATCCTGACAAGCCATCAGGCGGGCGTGAAGACCACCTTCAAGAAGAACCCGAACTGGTGGGGCAAGCCCGAGCACAATCTCGACGAAGTCGTCTTCACCACGATTTCCAACGACGCGACGCGCGTCGCCGCGCTTCTGTCCGGGGAAGTGGATCTCGTCGATCCGATTCCGCTGCAGGACATTCCGCGCGTCAACGGCAGCGCCAATGCGCACGTGATGCAGGGCCCGGAACTGCGCACGATCTTCCTCGGATTCGACCAATACCGTGACGAGCTCAAGTCATCGAGCGTGAAGGGCAAGAATCCGTTCAAGGACGTGCGGGTGCGCGAGGCTTTCTATCTCGCGATCGACGAAGATGCCATCGCCAAGCGCGTGATGCGCGGCGCGGCGACGCCTTCCGCGCTGATGATCTCGCCGCTCCTCTTCGATCTCTCGAAGGATTTCCCGCGCCCCAAATACGATCCCGAAAAGGCCAAGAAGCTGCTGGCTGACGCCGGCTACAAGGACGGCTTCGAGGTAATGATGGACTGCCCGAACGACCGCTACGTCAACGACGCGGCGATCTGCCAGGCGGTCGTCGCGATGCTTGCCCGCGTCAATGTGAAGATCAACCTCAACGCTCAGCCGAAGGCGAAGTACTTCGCCAAGGTGCTGGCCTCGGGCGGCTACGACACCTCGTTCTATCTACTCGGCTGGACGCCGGGATCGTTCGATAGCTGGAACATCCTCGCCAACATGTATGGCTGCCGGGACGAGAAGGGGAACGGCGGCAACAACAATCTCGGAAACTACTGCAACAAGAAGGTCGAGGAACTGCGCGACAAGATCCTGGTCGAGTCCGACAAGGCGAAACGCGACCAGATGATCAAGGAAGCTTACGACATCGCGCAGAACCAGGACTGGGCCTACATCCCGCTGCACCAGCAGGCGCTCGCCTGGGGCGTGTCGAAGAAACTCGACATCGCTCAGCGGCCGGACAATCAGATCCTGTTCTACTGGGCGCAGAAGAAAGACTGATCCGCGCATGAGGCGGCGGCGTATGATGCGCCGTCGCCTCACGATGCGATGAGATCGCGATGTTTGCTATTGTCCTGCGACGATCGTTTCAGGCCATCCTGGTCATGCTGGTGGTGGGCCTGATCGCGTTCACGCTCTTCCGCTTCGTCGGCGACCCGGTCAACCAGATGGTGGGCGTCGAGACGACCGCGGCGGAACGCGAGGCGCTGCGGCAGGCGCTCGGTCTGAACGACCCGATCATCGTGCAGTTCCTGCGCTTCGTGTGGAACGCGCTGCATTTCGACTTCGGCGTCTCCTACCAATTCAAGCAGCCGGTCATCGACCTGCTGGCCGAACGCGTGCCCGCCACGCTCGAACTCTCAATCGTCTCGACCATCCTCGCACTCGCCATCGGCATCCCGATGGGCGTGCATACCGGCCTGCATCGCGACTCCTGGCTTTCCAAGATCTTCCTCACGGTGTCGCTGATCGGCATTTCGCTGCCGACCTTCCTCACCGGCATCCTGCTCATCTTCGTCTTCGCGGTCCTGCTTGGCTGGCTGCCGTCCTATGGGCGGGGCGACGTGGTGCATCTCGGTTTCTGGACGACCGGACTCCTCACCTCCTCCGGCATACGCTCGCTGATCATGCCGGCGGTGACACTCGGGCTGTTCCAGATGACGCTGATCATGCGGCTCGTGCGCTCGGAGATGCTGGAGGTTC
>JAFKKS010000489.1 GCA_017304555.1 Hyphomicrobiales bacterium | reverse complement strand
CGTTCCGATTAAAGCTCGTACTCGCGAATGCCCCTCACCCCGACCCTCTCCCCGCAAGCGGGGAGAGGGGGCGCACTTTCGCCAACGGCTATGCGTCGGCCTCAATCACCGAAGCCAGCAAGACAGCGCGTCGCACTTCCGGATTGGATACTCGGAGCAGATCAGGTGTAAGTACGTTCCGTTCGCGTCACCGCCCGCGCACGCCGACTTCGGTGCTGACCGAGCCGCCGAAGTAGAACGCCGTGTTGCCAGACTTGAACATGCCCGGTTGCTCTTTTTTCTTTTCTTCGGTCGCGGATTCGCGTTTCGGCGCGGCCTTGGGCTGCGCGCACGGGTCGTTCGCCGCAGCGAGCGTTCCCGGTACGGGGCGCTTGTCGTTCTTGCAACCTTGCGCCGACGCAACGGCCGGCAGGCCGAGCAGTGCGACGCTGGCGGTCAAAACAACGGCGGTGCGTTTCATCGCGCGATCATAGCGCAAATGCGCGCGGGCCTCCACTTACAGGAGGCCAAGCTCACGCAACTCGCGCCGTAGCGGCTCCGGCATGCTGCGCGCGCCGGGAGCGGAACGGTCGAGATCGGGCGGGGCATCGCGGACCGTCAGATAGCGCCAGCCTTGGAAAGCGCGGAACGGACGTGGGTCGACGAGGACCAGTTTCGTGTCGAGGACGAGCTGGCAGCGCCCGATACCGTCCTTGTCGGTGATGGCGCGGATGTCGCGCAGTTTTTGGCGACACAGGATGGCGCCTTTTATCACCCAATAGAGCGAGCCGCCGTCGAGCAGTTCATCGGCCCGCTTCGGCATCATCCGGGTGGTGTGGATGTGCTCGGCCGGCTCACCGCGCGCTTTCTTCTCCTTGAGGCGCTGGCGGATCCAGCCTTCAAGATCCTTGACGGACTCGCTGCCGACGGAAAGCTTGATGAGATTGAGTGTCATGCCGGGCCGTTACTCTTATGCGCAGAAGGCGCGGCCGCTCACTCGGTCTGCTCGATCAAAACGATCGGGCTTCCCTCGGCCAGTTGCTCGCCAACGGCGGCGGAGACTTCCGCGACCGTTCCGTCATGCGGGGCGGTCAGCGTGTGCTCCATCTTCATCGCTTCTATCACGGCGACACGGTGTCCCTTCGTCACCGGCGCGCCCTTTTCCACAAACAAAGCCAGAAGCTTGCCATGCATTGGCGCCCGCACCGCGCCGTCGCTACTTCCGTGATCCGCGTCGACTGCGTGGTCGGCAAGCTGCACGCGCGTCTGGTGGCCGCCGGTGAGGACGTAGACGGCGTCGTCGCCATCGTCGACGAAACGCGCCTCGGTCGCGGCGGGGTGGCCGTCGATAGTGGCGCTCAGCCCATCGTGGTTGTAGACGATGCGGGCGGTGAGCCGCTCGCCGTCGACGAGGATCGGCATGGGCACACTGCGCGGTGCGCCGAAGCCGAAGGCGTCGTTGACGTCCCATGGCGAGGTCCCGGCAGCGTCCGCGCCTTTGGTGCGCGCGGCAAGCATCTCCTGTCCGCGCCGCGCCAGTCGCGTGGCGCCAGCGGCGGCCGCGGCATGGTCGACGACGTGGCCGCCCTTGGTCAGCGCCTGTAGATTGCGATCGATGAAGCCGGTGTCGAAATGCCCGGCGCGGAATTCCTCGGCGCGGCAGAGCGCGGCGAGGAAGCTGACATTGCTGCGCGGCCCGGCGACGACGGTGTGTTCGAGCGCGGTGGCGAGGTTCGCGAGCGCGTCATCGCGTGAGGGCGCGTGCGCGATGACCTTGGCGATCATCGGATCGTAGAACGGCGAGACCTCACTGCCTTGGGTGACACCCGTGTCGACGCGGATGCCTTTGCCTTGCGGCAACTCCAGCGCCAGCAACTTGCCCGTCGAAGGCATGAAATTGCGGTCGGGATCTTCGGCGTAGAGGCGCGCTTCGACCGCGTGGCCATTGAGTGGGATCGCGTTCTGCGCAAGCGGCAGTGGCTCGCCGTGCGCGACCTTGAACTGCCATTCCACGAGGTCGAGCCCGGTGATGGCTTCCGTCACCGGATGTTCGACCTGCAGGCGCGTATTCATCTCCATGAACCAGAAACCGTCGGGGCGAAGACCCTTGGAGCCGTCGGCGATGAACTCGACCGTGCCGGCGCCGGAATAGCCGACGGCTTTCGCCGCTTCCGTCGCGGCGCGGCCCATGGCTTCGCGCACCTCGCGCGTCATGCCCGGCGCGGGCGCCTCCTCGATGACCTTCTGATGCCGCCGTTGCAGCGAACAGTCGCGCTCGTAGAGATGCACCGCGTTGCCGTGGCCGTCAGCGAAGACCTGCATCTCGATATGGCGCGGCGAGGTGATGTATTTCTCGACCAGGACGCGGCCGTCGCCGAAGGCGGAAGTGGCCTCGCGCGATGCGCCTTCCAGTGCCGTCTCGAAATCGGCATGGCGGTCGACGCGACGCATGCCCTTGCCGCCGCCACCCGCCACGGCCTTGATCAGGACCGGATAGCCGATCTCGTAGGCCTTCTCCTTGAGGAATTTCGGGTCCTGCCGCTCGCCGTGATAGCCGGGCACGACCGGAACGCCCGCCTTCTCCATCAAGGTTTTGGCGGCGTCCTTCAGCCCCATGGCGCGGATCGCGGCCGGAGGCGGGCCGACGAAGACCATGTCCGCGGTGGCGACCGCCTCGGCGAATTCCGCGTTTTCAGCGAGGAAGCCGTAGCCTGGATGGACGCAGGCAGCGCCGCTGCGCCGGCCGACCTCGATGATGCGCTCGGCAACGAGATAGCTTTCCCGCACGGGGGCGGGCCCAATGCGGTGCGCCTCGTCGCAAAGGCGTACGTGCAGCGCGCCGGCATCGGCGTCGGAATAGACGGCGATCGTGCGCATCCCGAGCGCCTTGGCGGTCCGTGCGATCCGGCAGGCGATTTCGCCGCGATTGGCGATAAGAACGGAAGCGAACATCGGTCACCGAGCTAAGAGAGGATCGTCACGGCGCGAAGCCGCTACGACGCGGCAACGCACCGTTTGTCTATGGCCGCGCCGGGTTCAGGGCAACCGGCCCCGGTTGCGCGGGAGGCCGAGGGCGGACATTGGCCCGGCGGGGCGGGCGCCGTTGCGGCATCGGGGCGGGTTCGGCCTGCGGGGGCTCGGTCGCGGCCGCCTGCGTGGTCAAGGCTGCTTCGCCTGCGGCGGGTGCGTCGGCCATCCCCGACATGCCGGACGGGGCAGCGACAGTGGCCGCATTCTGTGCCGGAGCAACCCAGGCCAGGGCATGACGCGCGAGGAGGGAGCCGAACGCGTTGTCGCGCATATTGTTGCGCATGCGGGTCGGGTCACGCAGCAAGGTGAGGCGATCGCACTGATCGGCGCTGCAGCCGTTGTTGGCCGTCAAGACGTGGGAGGCGATGCCGAAGCGGTCGCGCTCGAGGCTGCTGCGCAACTGGTCCAGCCTCGGCTCGAAATCGGGGTCCTGACGCGCGGCGAATTTCAAGCCATCCGATAACAACGAAAGCCGTGAAGCGGCGTAGGCGGTCGCGGCCGCAACGTTCTCGGGTCGCGAAAAGAGAACCTGCTCGCACCCCGCTTCGATCGCGTCATTGGCGTTGCCGTCGAGGCAAGACAACGGCGACCCCGGAGCGAGAGCGTAATTGCGCAGTTCCTCCAACCGCGCTTCGAGCGCCTGCCGGCCCTGCATGCGCTGAAGTTCGGTCAGGACCCAGTTTGTCCCAACGGCGAGGGCGATCAACGTGATCAGGACCGTCAGCCCAATCAGGCCTCCGCGCACGAAAGTCATGACAACGAAGAGAACAAGGATCGCGAGAAGGGCCGCCATTGCCCATAGCGGCATGGTGATCATGCCATCGCCGATCGCGAGGCCGGGAACGCTCAAGCCGTCGAAAATATTCCACATGACGCTACTCGCGGTTTACTGGCCAACTTCACTCCTTGACGCCCGGTGGCGTCAACGCCAACGGAGCATTCGACATCGTTGTTGCGGCGGGCGGGGAGGAACGCTTTGCAGGCCGTAGCGGTTTCGCGGGCGCCGACGCCGCGGGCGCTTCATGCGCCTCATGCGCCTGCGGACGCGCCGGCGGCGTTGCAGCCGGAGGCGCCGCTGCTGCCGTCGGCTCGTTGGTCATGATGCTGATGGGCGGAATGGAGTCGGCCGACGGCAGAACGTAATCCTGCGGAAGCGGCGTGCCTTTGCCCGTGTTCGAGGCCGGAGCAGGCTCCTCCGTCGTAGGAGCGCTTGCAACTTGCTCCGCCGGCCGTTCGCGCGTCCACGCGGAAGCGTGGCGTGCCAGAATGGCGTCGAACGTTTGGTTCTTCAGGTTATGCTGAATGGCCGTCGGGTTTTGCAGAACAGCCAACCAGTCGCACTTGTCGACCGTGCAGTGTTCGCGAACCTTGAGGTAGTTTGCCAGCAGTCCGAAACGGTCGCGCTCGAGGCCGCCGCGCAACCCCGCCACCAGGGCATCGAAGTGAGCGCCGCGTCGTCCCGCGTAGCGCGCCGTATCCGCCAACAATGCAAAGCGCTCCGCCGTGAATGACGTTGCGGCTGCCACGGTTTGCGGGGTTGCGAAGATGGTCTGCTCACATCCGGCGTTGACGATTTCGCCGGCGTTGTCTTCGACGCATGCGAGCGCGGAGCTAGGAGCTTGCGCACGCGCTTGCATGGCCATTAAGCGCTCCTCGATGGCCTGTCGGCGGCTCGTCGTCTGATATTCCGTCCATGCAGCAATCGCCGCGCCGAGCACGACGACGATGCAAGCGGCGGCCAACGCCTCCCTGCGTGACGTTCGGAATGCTGCGAGAACGATGGTCAGCGCGAGCAGCGCGAGCA
>JAFKKS010000488.1 GCA_017304555.1 Hyphomicrobiales bacterium | reverse complement strand
GATCACCGAAGCCAAGCCCGAATACGGTCACATCATGGTGGTGGATTATCTCCCGGCCGGCTTCGAGATCGACAATCCGCATCTGGTGTCGTCGGGCGATACCGGGACGCTGGACTGGATCGAAGACGGCGAAGAGCCGGAACACACCGAGTTCCGCGACGACCGCTTCAGCGCGTCGATCGATCGCGCTAGCAACGACAAGTCGGTGTTCACCGTCGCCTACGTCGTGCGCGCGGTGTCGCCGGGCAAATACGTGCTGCCGCAGGCTTACGTCGAGGACATGTACAATCCTTCGCGCTATGGTCGCACCGGCACGGGAGCGATCGAGGTGAAGGCCGCGAAATGACGGTGTCCGAAAGCACCACCACTCCATCGTCATCCCCGGGCTTGTCCCGGGGACCCACGTCTTCTGTGACGGACGTGCAGCAAGGCGTGGATGGCCCCAATGCACAGAGGCACCATGAACAGGCCGATGCTGATATCGAGCGTCGACATCGGCTCGTCCCACTGATCCCGGGTCAGAACCGTCGCCTCATAGGCGACCACCGCCATCATGATCGCGGCGAGCGCGCTCATGATGCGGAAAAGTCCGCTCTGCATCAGGGATGGCAGACGGTCGGTGATCAGCGAGACGCCGACATGCGCCCCGCGCTTGATCCCAAGCGGAATGGCGAAGAAGACCGACCAGACGAAGGACAGCCGCGAAAGCTCCTCCGCCCAGTCCAGCGAGATGTTCAGAACGTAACGCAGGAAAACCTGCGCCACGACGACGACCACCATGACCGTCATGGAGGCAATGACGATCTTGCTCATCAGCCAGTCGAGCTTATCCAAAAAAAGCTCGAAGGCTCCGAGCGCCCCACCATTGGGAGGCGTGGTCGTGGCGTCGGTCATTTCTTGTGCGCTTCGGCGACGACGCGATCGACGAGTTCGGCGCCTGCACGCTTCTTGACCTCATCGACGATGCCGGCCGTCGCTTTGCGCAAGTCAGCGGCGAATTCAGGCGAAACCTCGTCGAACTGCATGCCCTTGGCTTTCAGATCCGCAAGCGCCGCGCGATCGGATTCGGCCGCCATTTCGCGCTGTGCTTTGACCGCGACCTTGATCGACTCCATGAGCGCCGTCTTCATCTCCGGCTTGAGGGCGTCGAACTGCTTCTTGTTCGCGACGATCGGCGCGAAGTCGAAGAAGTGGCCCGTATTGGTCACGTACTTCTGCACTTCGAAATAGCGGTTGGCCTGAATGATCGGATAGGGGTTCTCCTGCCCGTCGACCACGCCCTGCTGCAGCGCCGAGTACAATTCCTTCACGTCCATCGCGATCGGATTGGCGCCGAGCGCACGGAACGTCGCAAGGTGCGTTTCGTTCGGCTGCATGCGCACCTTCAAGCCCTTGAAGTCATCGAGCGACTTGATGGGATGCTTGCTGTTGGTGGTGTGGCGCGCGCCGAGTTCCATCCAGCCAAGCGCCGTGAACCCTTTCTTGGCCAGCTTCTCATCGAGAAGCTTTCCGACATCGCCGTCGATGATGCGAAGCGCAGTCGGACTATCGGGGAACAGGAACGGGAGGCTGATCGCCTCGACTTCCGGAACGAGCCGGGAGACGAAAGCCGTGCCAATCCAGGTTCCGAAGATGGTGCCGGCGCGCACTGCGTCGATATTCTCACGCGCGCCGCCCAACTGCATGCTCGGGAAGAGCTCTGCGGTGAGCGCGCCGTTGCTGCGCTTCGCCAGCTCGGTCTTGAACAGTTCCATCGCCTTGCTGGTGGAGTGGTCGGCGGCGAAGTTGCCGGCGATACGCAGGGTATCGGCCTGCGCCGCTCCTTGCGCCGCGTACATCAGCGCAGTTGCCGCAACCAGCGTGCTTAGAAGTCTCCGCATAATCGTCCCCTCGCCTTTGAGCGCCTATCGCGCCGCGCTTTGCCGCGCCATTTCAGACCCGTTCGATATCTTTGCGAGTTCCGGCGGGCGGCGCAATCAATTTCTGCATTCTGTATGCAATTTAAGCACAAAGCATTGATCTTACGAAACTATTGTATTTCGCTCGTTGATGCTTTAGCGCTAGTTGCCAGACATATTCCGGCACACGGGACACGATGCGGTCGATCAAGCGCAGAAATTCTCCCCGAACGGACGAGCCCGGCAGCGCGCCGGCGGGGCATTTGCGCGTCAACCGCATGGCGCTGCATGTGCAGGCGGTCGATCGCCTTCGAAAGCTGATCGTACGCGGCACGCTCGCCCCCGGTGCGCAAATCAACGAAGGCGAACTCGCGGACGCGCTCGGCATCTCCCGCACGCCACTGCGCGAAGCACTCAAGCTCCTCGCCTCCGAGGGCTTGATCGAGTTGCGCCCGAACCGGAGCGCGCGGGTCAGCATTTTACGCACGAAGGATCTCGAGGAACTCTTCGAAGCCGTGGCCGGCATCGAGCGCATCGCCGCCGAACTCGCCGCCAAGCGGATCACGCCGCGCGATCTCGCGCGGCTTGGCACGCTGCAGTCGCGCATGGAGCGACTACACGCCGGCAACGCGCTTGAAGAATACTTCGAGATCAACCAGCAGATTCATCGCTTCATCGTCGCCTGCGCCGCCAACGGCGCGCTGAAAGCAACACACGACTGGCTGCTATCGCGCGCGGAGCGCGCGCGCTTTTTCGCGCTGGCGTCACAAAGCCGCTGGGACGAGTCGGTGAAGGAACATCAGGCGATCTTCAAGGCGATCGAGGCGCGCAACAACGCCCAAGCCGGAAAACTTCTCGATCGGCACGTCAAGCGCACCGGCAAGGTCGTCTGCAATGTCCTGCGCGCCAAGCGCAAAGCCGCCAATCCCGAGGCGGCTGCCGCAGCATGAACACCACGATGCAATCCACTTATCGGCACGACCCGCGAGGCCTCTTTTGAACATTCTTCTGCTCAATCCGAACACCACAGTCAGCATGACGGACCGGATGCTTGCCGTCGGCCAGGCGGCGGCGGCCCCGGGCACGGTGCTAAAGCCGGTGACGGCGCCACGTGGCGTGCCTTACATCGCGACGCGCGCGGAAGCGCAGATCGGCGGCGCCATCGCACTCGAAATGCTGGCCGAGCATCATCGTGATGTCGACGGCGCCATCATTGCCGCGTTCGGCGATCCCGGCCTTCTCGGCGCCCGCGAATTGTTCGATATTCCCATCGTCGGCATGGCGGAGGCTGCGATGCTTTCAGCCTGTATGCTAGGGCGGCGCTTTTCCATCGTGACCTTCGCGCACGCGCTCGGGCCCTGGTACGAAGATTGCGTCGATATGCATGGTATGCGCGGCCGCTGCGCCAGCGTACGGACACTGAATGGAAAAATCATGTCCGTCCCGAATGTGCAGGACGAGAAGGAAGACCTGCTCGTCGACATGGCCTGCCGTGCCGTGGAAGAGGATGAGGCAGACGTGATCATTCTCGGCGGCGCACCGCTCGCCGGCCTCGCTGGGCGCGTGCGTGAACGCATCCCGGTTCCGGTGATCGAGCAGATCGGCGCGGCGGTGAAGCAGGTCGAGGCTCTCGTCGCGCTTGGCGCGCGCAAGGCGACCGCGGGAACGTTCCGCCGCCCGGCGGCGAAGGAGACGACAGGACTCGCGCCTGCCTTGGCGCGGCGCATCGAACATCGGGATTGAAACGACAACGGCGGACGACGAGCATGAGCAAACTCGATCTCATCATCCGTGGCGGCATCGTCGCGACGGCTTCCGACACCTTCGAAGCGGACGTCGGAATCGCCGACGGCAAGATCGTGGCGCTCGCCCGCGATCTCGGTGACGCCGGCGAGATCGTGGACGCGAGCGGGAAACTCGTTCTCCCCGGTGGCATCGACAGCCACGTGCATATCTCGCAGCCCTCAGGCCCCGGCATCGTGATGGCCGACGATTTCGCCTCGGCGACCCGCGCCGCCGCCTTCGGCGGCAACAGTATGGTCCTGCCCTTCGCTCTGCAGGAGAAAGGGCAGTCGCTGCGCGAAGTGGTGAAGGCCTATCACGCGCAGGCGGACGGCGAATGCTATGTCGACGTCTCCTTCCATCTGATCATCGCGGATGCGAACGAGCGGGTCCTGGGCCAGGAGCTGCCGGCGCTGGTCAAGGACGGCTACACCTCTTTCAAGGTCTTCATGACCTACGAAGGGCTCGCGCTCTCCGACCTCGAAATGCTCAACGTCATGGCCGTCGCGCGCGAGACCGGCGCACTGATGATGGTGCATGCCGAAAATTACGACGCCATTCGCTTTCTGACCGATCGATTGGAGCGCGCTGGAAAAACCGCGCCGCAATATCACACGACATCGCGGCCCATTCCGGTCGAGCGCGAAGCGACGCATCGCGCCATTTCACTCGCCGAGCTCGTCGATGTGCCGGTGATGATCGTGCACGTCTCCAACCGGGAATCGATGGAGGAAATTCGTCGCGCGCAGCAGCGTGGGCTGAAAGTCTTCGGCGAGACCTGCCCGCAATATCTCGTCCTCACCGAGAATGACCTCAAAGGCCTCAACATGGAGGGCGCGAAATATGTGTGCTCGCCGCCGCCGCGCGACCTTCCAAGCCAGGAGGCGTGCTGGGAAGGCCTGCAGCAGAAGATCTTCTCCGTTTTCTCTTCAGATCATTGCCCGTTCCGTTACGACGACCCGCAAGGCAAACTGACGCCGAAGGGGCGCACCAGTTTCCGCTGGGTGCCGAACGGCATTCCCGGCGTCGAAACGCGCCTGCCGATCCTGTTCTCCGAGGGCGTCAAGAAGGGCCGCATCAGCCTCAACGACTTCGTCGCCTTCACCGCGACGAACCACGCCAAGACCTACGGCCTTTACCCGCGCAAGGG
>JAFKKS010000487.1 GCA_017304555.1 Hyphomicrobiales bacterium | reverse complement strand
GTCGCCGAAATGGTGATCGAGAAGGCGAAGCGCCTGGTCGAGCATGGCCGCGACGTCGTGATCCTGCTCGATTCGATCACCCGCCTCGGCCGCGCCTATAACACCGTGGTGCCGTCCTCCGGCAAGGTGCTGACCGGCGGCGTCGACGCCAACGCGCTGCAGCGCCCGAAGCGCTTCTTCGGCGCCGCGCGTAACATCGCGGAAGGCGGCTCGCTCACCATCATCGCGACGGCGCTGATCGACACCGGCTCGCGCATGGACGAAGTCATCTTCGAGGAGTTCAAGGGCACGGGTAACTCTGAGCTCATCCTCGACCGCAAGGTGGCCGACAAGCGCACCTTCCCGGCGATCGACATCACGCGCTCGGGCACCCGCAAGGAAGAGCTGCTCACGGAGCCGGCCGTGCTCAAGAAGATGTACGTGCTGCGCCGCATCCTCAATCCGATGGGAACGATGGACGCGATCGACTTCCTGCTCGACAAGCTGCGCAACACGAAGACCAACGGCGAATTCTTCGAGAGCATGAATACATAAGGCGATGGCTTCATTGCTTCCGTCGAAATGGCCGGGTTCGTCCCGGCCATTTGCATTTTGGAGCGGCGCAAAGGAAGACGTCATGCCCGCGACGAGCGCGGGCATGACGTTGCGTTGGGCCTAACTACTTCACCCTAGCCTCGTCCAAACGCGCCAGCTTGTCGGGATTGCGCATCGCGAAGATGTTCGTGACGCGGCCCTGCGCGTCGTAGGCGAAGGACACGGCCGTCGTGATATCCGCGCCGTCGCGGAAGATGAGGCTGCGCGTACCGTTGAGATCGGCGACGGTGCGCTGCTGCTGGCGCCAGAATCGCTCGCTGACCGACGCGATGAACGTGAGCACCTCGGTCTTGCCATGCAGGGTCCGCAGCACGGCCGGCACTTTGCCGCCGCCGTCGGCGCTGAGGGCGACGTCGTCGGAGAGGAGCGCCGCAAACGGCGTGGCATCGCCGCTCGTAATTGCCGTCTCGAATGCGGCGAGCAATTTCTCTTGCTGGTCGACCGGTGTGACGTGGCGCACTTGCGCCTTGTCGACGTGTGCGCGGGCGCGCGAGACGAGTTTGCGGCACGCCGCTTCCTGGATGTCGAGCGTCTGCGCGATCTGCGGATAGTCGAATTCGAAGATCTCGTGCAGCAGGTAAGCGGCACGCTCTTTCGGCGTCAGGCGCTCGAGCATCAGCATGAAGGCGGTGTTGAGCGATGCGGCGAGCGGGCCCTCGTCTCCGGCATCGACGATGATTGACGTTTCGATCGGCTCCGGCAGCCAGGCGCCGACATAGTCGACACGGCTGCGATGCGCGGCGCGCAGCATGTCGATCGCGCGGCGCGTGCAGGCGGTGGTGAGCCAGGCGCGCGGATTCGCGATCGTATCGCGCTCCGCGCGCTGCCACTTCAGGAACGTGTCCTGCACCGCGTCCTCGGCGTCGGCACGCGAGCCGAGAATGCGATAGGCGAGGCCGAGCAATGCCGGCCTCGCCTGTTCGAAAACGCGGTCTTCGGAATGATCGGTCATCCGATGTCCCAATCGCTTCAATGCCGCGATATCTGCATGCGGTTCCAGAAGTTGATCAAGGCGATGGCGGATGTTAGTGCGCCGATCTCCTTGTCCTTGAAGTGCGTGCGCAAGCGGGCGCGCAACGGACCGAGGTCCTGCTTCGTGTCGAGTTCGGTCAACGCTTCCGTCCACGCGAGCGCCGCTTTCTCGCGCTCGTCGAAATCGCTGACGTGGCGCCAGACGATGAGCCGCTCCAGGCGCTCCTCGGCCTCGCCGTCCTCTTTCGCTTCCTTGGTGTGCATTTTCACGCAATTGGCGCAGCCGTTGATCTGCGACGCACGCAGCAACACGAGGTGAAAGAGCGCGCGGTCGAGATCCTGATTCTTGATCACGCCGCTGGCGGTGACCATGGCCTGCAGGATGTCGGGATTGGTCTGCTCGTATTGCACCGGCTTGGTGTTGTCATACCGGGCGATGGTGACGTCGTTCATGACGCATTCCTTTCGTCAATTTCGGGTTCTATGCCTCTATGACGATCAGGCGCGCCGTTTGTGACGCGAGTGGGAAAAATTCTATTCGTCCGCGCCATGCAATTGCGTGAGGACGAAGCGCACGCGCTCCGCGACCGTCACGCAAGGCAGCTCCACCAATTCGTACCCGCAAGCGGAATAGGCGCCGACCATGGCGAGGTAGGTTCCCACCGCTTCGGAGAAGTCCTGCTTGCGCTCGGTGTCCTGCGTGAAGATCTTCCGCCACGGCGGGGCGATGAAGACGCGGCGGTTGTCGCGATGAAGGTCGGCCGCGCGCCGCACCTCGTCCGGCATTTTGCGGCCGATGAGGGCGTAATAGCCGATCAGATCCGGGATGCCGCGATCGAAGATCGTGACGCCGGGATGCGCCTGCGCCGTGCGATAGGAAGACAGCTCCCATTCGAACATGCGTACGGCGAAAGCGCCCGGATCGACCCAGGGCAACGCGCCGCCGTTCTGCTCCGTCTGCTCGCGGATGATCGCGCGCCCGGCCTCGATCGTGCGGGCGTAGCCCTCACGTTCGAGCGCGTCGATCAGCGTCGTCTTGCCGGCGCCGGGACCGCCGGTGACGACGACGAAACGATCGATGTTCATACAATTGTTCTTTACGTCGCCGCGCACTCTGCCGGTCATCCCCGCGCGATACGGTATGCCGCAGCTTTATGTTTTGGCAGCGTCATTATTGTACAGATCTCATCCTGAGGAGGCGGCGAAGCCGCCGCCTCGAAGGATGGCGTCATGCTCTTGACCATCCTTCGAGACGCCGTTTCTTGCGAAACGGCTCCTCAGGATGAGGCCGACATTTGCGGCATCGCTGAAAAAATACGCTACTTATAGAACTTGATCTCGCTCACTTTCGACGACGGCGTCAGGCGATCGAGGCAGGCGGCGGCATCGCCCGGTGTGCACGCGGTGACGTCGTTGACGAGGATCGAGCCGATGTGTCCGCACTCGTTCTCGAGCTCGAAGGTTTTCACGATCGTTTTCGCGCGGCGCAGCGGCGCCATCTCGGTGACGATGCGGCGCTGCACGACGCCGTCGCGGTTGAAGATCGCGAGATCGAGCTTGAGGCTTTCGATGGCCGTCGCGCCCTTGTTCGCGATCACGAAGGCGACACGGCATTTGTTCTGGGCCGGCTCGGCGGCATTGAGCTCAACGGTGATCGGTTCATTCGCCGAATTTTGGGCTGCGTTCTGAGCTGTAGTCTGGGCGGCAGGCTGGGCGGCGAGCGGCGCAGCCGTCGAGAGCGACAGCGCGGCGACGAGCGAAAGAGCCAGGGTACGGCGCATCGTATCTCCTCGTGACCGCAGCCGGCGAGGCCTGCATACGGTCTCAGACGTTCGGCATGTGAAACGACAAGGACGCGTGGCGCGCGGCTGGCGTCGACGGTACAGGTTGCCGGACGCAGCCGGTCTTCGTCAACCGTCGGATTTTCGTCAAATTACAAAGTACCGCAGGGTCCGCCGTTGCCGCTGCTGGCGCAAGCGGCGGCCGATCCGATCGAGGGTATTGCTTTTATAAAAGTGCAACGAGTTGCTCCGGCGTCGTGACGGGGAGCGAGCAGGTTTCGCCGGCGCAGACGAAGGCTGCTCCTGTCGCGGGCGCCGCCGCGATCTTGTCGCGCGCAGGATGGCCGGTTGGTAGCGCATCCGCGTTCGGCGCACGTACGACGATGCGGTTGAGCCAGGGCTGTGCGAGCGCGGTCGTGGCAAGCCGTACGGCATCCGCGCCCGTTCCGGTGACGACGACCTCGTGCGCCTGCAGCCGAAGATCGAGCGCATTGAGCAGCGCGGCGTGAGCGAACGCATTCTTCGCGGCGGCGGGAAGCAAACCGTCGAACAGCGCGTCCGCGCGCGTCCGCCATTTGTCGTCGCCGGCGAGCACGGCGAGGCGCAAAAGATTTTCGGCAGCGACCGCATTGGCGTTCGGCGTGGCGTCGTCGGCCGTGGAGGCCGGACGCACGACCAAGCCTTCGGCGTCGTCGGCCGTGAGGAAATAGCCGCCGTTGTCGGGATTGGCATAGTGGCGCTCGAGCGCATGCTGCCACGCCAGCGCGCGGTCGAGATAGTGGCGTTCGCCGGTTGCCTCATGCAGGGCGAGTGCGGCGCGGGTCATCGCGGCGAAATCGGAAGCGAGGCCGGGAAAAAGCAAACGGCCGTCGCGCCACGAATGGCCGAGACGATCATCGCGCGTCATGTGCTCGGCGATGAAAGCGAAGGCGCGCTGCGCCATCGCGATCCATTCCGGTTCGTCGAAGACGAGCGCCGCGCGCGTGAGCGCTGCGATCATCTGTCCGTTCCAGTCCGCGAGAACCTTGTCGTCAAGGCCCGGTCGTATTCTTTTGGCGCGCGCCGCAAGAAGCTTTTCGCGCAACGCCGCTAGTCTTTTCTCGTTCCTTTCGCCAGCGCTTGTGTTGCGCGGCAAGTCCTTGAGACGATTGAGGATGGTGTGGCCCTCGAAGTTTCCCTCAGCCGTCACGTCGTAGGCTGCAGCAAACTCCGCGGCATCGCCGCCGAGCACGTCGTCGATCTCGGCGCGCGACCAGACATAGAACTTGCCCTCCTCGCCTTCCGAGTCGGCATCGAGCGATGAGGTGAAAGCGCCGCCGGGCGCCGTCATTTCGCGCGCCAGCCACGCGACGGTTTCGTTGGCGCGCTGCCGATATAGTGGATCGTGTGTGCGATGCCACGCCAGCGCCAGCAGTTCGATGAGCTGCGCGTTGTCGTAAAGCATCTTCTCGAAATGCGGCACGAGCCAGCGCTCGTCGACGGAGTAGCGCGAGAAGCC
>JAFKKS010000486.1 GCA_017304555.1 Hyphomicrobiales bacterium | reverse complement strand
TAACTCTACCCATTGCGAGGAACTTGCCGCGTTTCGGAGCGATGGGGTGGAATCCAGTATCGACCATCGGTTCGGCAGTGCCCTCACTCGACCCAATCGTTCTTTTTCGCACCTTTCACCCTGCGCTTGGTGGCCCGTTGGGCCGTCCCAGCTATCCCGCCGTTTCCTCTTACAAACTTTGCAAAGCTGCACGGCCGGACCTGCTCGGCGTCAGCCGCCTCCACGACACGGACCCAGCGGCTCTTTCGCCTTCGGTCAGCGGCGGGCAACGTCACGTCGATCAGAGTGCGCGAGAGATGGGTCCCCCTTCGACTTCTCAGCCCATACAGTCTGCGCAATCGCCTTCCGATCGACCGAGCACATCCTTGCGATTTCCAGCGTCGGAATCCTCGATAGATGCGCTTTAGGTAAGGCAGCGCCCAATCGCGCTTTCGAGGCTCCCACGTTTTCTCGACGGAATCGAGAATATCCCCGATCAGCTCCATGAGCTCGACATCTTGTTGCGACAGTGGCCGCACTGCAAACGGCCAAAGAGGATCGGTTGCACTTTTCTGCTTCGGCTTCGGTGGTAGCGGGGTTTTCGTCGCCATCGCTTGTCTCCTTCAACATCGGTTCGTCGTCTCAGAAAATTAGCGTCTTCTGAGACGACGAATGGCGACCCCGAGGGACGGATGGCGACGCAAATTGGGAAAACGCCGGAGAAGAGCCCTCCCCGGCAGTTGTAGCTGGCGGTGGTCTAAACGAACCGGAATTTGCTTCTAATTGTCGCCTGAGGCGACGACTGACAGGAAGTTCGATACGGCCGCCTAATCAAACATGAATTCGAACGACCCGACATTTGTCAGAACCGTGGCGCGAACCAGATGAGCGCAAGGAATGGCGTAAGACACGACTTCTCCAACTTGCAAAATCGCTTTTTGACCCGCTGGCTTACCCTCCAGCCTGTCCTGCTCGGCATAGCTGTAGCTCTTTTTGGGTTTGCACTCTTGCCGATTGTTCGCCGTCACTTCGGTAATCGTGATGGGGCCAGTGCCTACGTTCCTTAAGAAAAGGAGGCCCAAGAGCAACTGCGCGTCCAGTCGACCCGAGTTCCGATTGTCCATGATTAAGGCGAGTACAATCACCGACGCGACTATCAAAAGCGACCAACCGATCATCGAGCGATCAGTCATTTGAAACCTCCTGTAGAGAACGGATTCCGCTCAGTCACCACACTAGATCTCACGAAAAGGAATTATCTGCCTTCATTGCCCAACGACCCCTGTGAGCATCCACAGGACGATTGCAACAGCTGTAATAGCTGCTGCGAGGCGACTGACGCCGCCGGCATCTTTCAAAGCCTTTACGATTTGCTGCGGGTCTAATTGAGCTGCTGCCGAGGCTTCTTCAAAGGCGCGCTCGTATCGCTTCCAGTAGAGACGATAGAACGCGAAGCCGAGGCCGGCAAAAGCGCCCACATTCAGCCCTGCGAGGTTTCGGCCAACCCATTCCTCTAAGAAGATGGTTGTCAACGTGAACGCAAGGAACAACGCGAGGGGGCCATACATTTTGCGGTAAGCGAGATAGATCGGCGCGAAGAAGAATATCGGCCAGTTCCAAGCGAACTTGCCCTCAGCGCCGCGGAGCATCTTTGCGACCATGACGCTCGCGTTCGGACCCACGTATGCCGCCATAAGTTTTGGATCCGCTGCCGATGAAGCCGGCGGGTCAGTCACTCCAGCGGACGGGAGTTCAAATGATGAGGCGGGTGTCTCTAGTGTCGCCGCCGCGCTTCGATCTACGCTTGGCGCCGCAGGCGCCAAATCCGGGAAGTACTCGACGCGCTCCAGGGTGTCTGGATGAGAGACCTTTTCTATGGGTTTCATTGGTGGAGCAACCGGGGCGTATGCCTTCGCATGCGCCGTTTCCCATTCGCTCCACTGGTCTCGCCGGCGCTGAATCTGGATGCCCGTTATCAACAGGGACAGAATGGTGATCGACGCGATGCGCGCAAGCAGCAAGCCGCTGACGGATGCTATCGCGAACACGTCGGTGATCGTGCGCCCTATTTTCCAGCCGAAGATGCCTCCTACTACTACGCCACCCGCAATGCAGAGGATGAACCACGCCAGAGGAATGGGGCGGGGTATTTCCCGCCCGCTTGGATCGAACAACATTTTTGAACTCCCACTAGGTTCTCTATTATACACTATAGTGTATGGTGAAGTAGCTGCTAATTACGCCCCATGCGGGCATGGACGTCCGGCAGCTTGTGGGTCTGAATACTCGACGTTTGCGCATCGCCGCTGGGCTCTCGCAAGAAGAGCTTGCTGCACGCATTGGCGTAAGCCAGGCATATGTCAGTGGACTCTGGCACACTGCGTTAGCCCTCGGCGTGAGGCCCGCCGAGTTGTTGGAAGTGTCCGCCGCCCCCAAGCGAAAAGCGCAACGATCGCGAAATTGATCGATTAGTACTCGCTTGCCAGCATGATGGTGATCACGCGCCGGGTCACGACCGGATCCGCGGGATCGGGCGAGTGCAGCCGAAGCGAGCGGTCGTAGTAGTCGATCTTGAAGAAGATCGTTTCGCCCTCGGTGTTGAACGCACCGAAGTCGTGCTCACCATGCGGATCGTTCGCGTTACAGAAGTCGTCGAACACGGTGATCGTGGTGACGATGCGCCTGACGGCGACTTCGCCAAGTGCAGCAATGCCGGGCGTCAGCACAACCGTGCCGCCGGTTAGGGTGCGGCGGAATTGATCGTTCAACATTCGGATTTTAGACGTCTGGGCGTTCATTTGGATATCTCCGAGCATGCGCCATCGATCCGCGATTTGGCGGCGATGGACGGATGACGATTTGTTTGAGGGTGGCTCGGCGAGCCGAGCGAAGCAGCGAGGCCGGGCCGGCAGAAACCGCCAGCCCAGTCGTTCGTCGGCAGGGTGTTACGCCTTCGGGTTCACCAAGGCGACAGCCGCCACGCTCGCCTTAAACGGCGCGTAGCGCGGGTAATCACGCCATTTCAAAGTCAACGTGTCACCCTCACGCTCGGTCACGATCGCTTCCCACCAGCCGTCCGCAATCGACTCTTGTGCCAGCACGAGATGGCCAGGCCGAATGACCTCCCAATTCGCCGGAAACCCGCCTTTGACTTCTCCAGTGTCGACAGAGTCGCCTTCCTTCGGCTTTGGCTCCGCCGACTTCGCTGCATCTTTGCGCGTGGTGGCACGCACGGTCGATCGACCGGGGCACCCTCTCACCATCTGACGCCTTCCGGACGGCATCAACCCAGACAGTTGGTCGTATAGATCGCGCCGCACGAAGGGCACGAACCCCTTGCCGTTTGAGTAGAGCCGCCCAGCAGGCAATTTGGCAGCGACCGCGGCTTGCTCCGCTGTCTTGATCACCAGGACCTTAAGTCGCATCAGCGCCGCAGCACTGTTGGCCAGCGTGGCCTGCTCTTTCTTGAACGTTCCGGCCTTTGGCCGACCGTTCTCCATGTCATGGACGATGAGATGCGGACCAGAACCGCTTACGGCTAAGGCGTGAGTCTTCATCATGGTTCTCCAAGAATCAAAAAGGGGGCCGCTGCGGCCCCCCTTGTTGCGAGAATGACTGTATTGCCCCGTCTTCTTAGTATCCGTGCGGAATTACTATTCCGGCCTAGAACAACAAAACAACATCAGTCACAGACATTATATTTCTGATATTTTATACAATCAATGACTCTAATACATGTAGAAGCAATATTATATTTGAAATCAATTTGACGAATACAACGTACTTAGGCACTTAATACTTATCTACTCTGCTATATTACTTAATAATACTCGATTGTACTTAGCGATCGTTCTAGCCGTGACACTATTGTTAGGCGCTGGCGAGCGCAGCGAGCATGTAATCGACAGTAGATATTGGCGCAGCGCGCCTTGTCGTCGATGCGATTGCCGTTGCAAACGTTGGCCTCGCCTTGCGCGCAAAACCGCCAAATGGCGGTTTGGATGAGCCTAGGAAAGCGTGCGGGATTCGCGGCATCGAAATCTCGAGCATCGATCACCGCGGCAAGCTGATGAATGATGTCGGCGCAACCGTCTTGCGCGTAGCAGGCGGCGCCATAAGCGTGCGGTTTTCCGGCCCTCTCCAGGATTCCGGTACGGACCAGGAAATTGTGCACGAGGGTATCGACGGCGATCATGCCGGCGCCAACCGCAAGCCATTTCGGTTTGATTGCGCCAGCCCCGATGAATAACTCAGCCAAGGTCATATTGAGCACCTTGTCGGAGAGACCGTGCACGTTGCGCAGTGCGCTAATGACCGCCTCCGCCCGCGCCATTGCGACATTTGGCTGATCGTCGGCCACACCATCCATGCGCCCATCGATCCAACTCACGAAATCGCCGCCGGCGATATCACGCAAGAATAGGAACAGGCTGTAGGCGGTCTGGTTGAGACGTCCATTGCGGAAGTCGTGTGTCGGCACGCAGCACTGCTTCAGAAGACGCGGTTCGGCGCATGTCGAGGCAGCCTTGCGATACCCGCACCCATAATAATGCCAATAGCTACGCAAGCGCGGGCACCGATGCTTGCCGCGGCGGGGTTCGACGTCGATGTCAGCATAGGAAGGCCGGCCATGGTCGCGCAGATACCCGATCGCGACGTGATCCGAGATACCCTGCAGGCTCACGTTAGCGGCGAACCAATCGAATAAAGCCGCCGTATCGTGCGATCGCACCGCTGCGATAATGCCGGCCTGTGCCAATTGAGCTCTCACGTCTTGGAGATATGTGAGCGGCGCAGTCAGCCGGCAGACAGACCGCACCAGATCTATGGCGTATCGATCGCACCTTCCTCGACCTACATGCTGGGATTCTGCTGCGAGCAACCGCGCCTCTCGGGCTAAATCAACGCAACCAGACGCCTCTGAGCGTCCGTGTCGCCATCGATGTATCGCTGCGTCATATCAATCGATTGGTGACCCGCCAGGATCTGCACGTCGCGAAGCGAACCGCCGGTCAGATGCACCTTGCGCGCCGCTCGCGTGATGAAGGTACGCCGACCCGAATGCGACGAGCATCCTTCGATGCCGATCGCCCGAAACGCCCGCGCGAACCAATGTACGACGTTGACCGGCAACATTGGCCCGCCGCGCTCCGACGCAATCACAGGACCATGGGTGTCTACATCGGCTACTAACGCATGCAACGCCACGACTAAATCCGGGTGGGTCGGGACAACGCGGCCGCGTCCTCCCTTCACTGCTGCGTCGGAGAGTTCGATCGCCGCGCCGACCTCGCCCCCAGCCCCAAGGACCATGCACCACGTCAACGCCGCGATTTCTTTTGCTCGCAGACCCGCCTTCACCGACAACAGAACCATGACGTCGTTGCGAAGTGGCTTGCGCGAATTCCACGCAAAGACGCGCAGCGCATCGATCTCGGCATCGCTGAGTATCTTCGCACGCCTGATTGCCATGGACCGCCTCGTTCTCGAAGAGAACGACGTTAGAGGCTAGACGAGCGTCTGCAATAATAATCCGAACGATGTCGTGCAGATTCTAAAAACGGCCGCCACTGAGGCAAATGACACTACTTGTGCGGTCGAGAGGCCACCTAACCGCCTCATGGGATGGCCATGAGTTCGAGTCTTGTCAGGGCCCACCACCCAGTTTGCGGACACGGAGATTTTCCCAAAGAACGCAAAAAGCGCCCGTATTATCGGGACTTTTGTCCATCCAAAACTTCTGCAGAGACGTTCGACCGGCGCATTATCGGCGGAATACGGTGCCGGTCTCCGACAGGCACATTCTTATTTCCCAGAGACTTAAACAACTCCGGTCAGAGACTTTGTTCGCAATGACTGACACTGGTTTGAATTGTTTTGCGGATTGGCGTTCAATCCATTTCGTTGATAAAGCGGAGCTCAGGGCCCTTCAGTAACTCCGGCCATATTGCCCGAATACCTATCCCTGACAACTTCGTTAGCGCCCGTCGGGCCGGTAGATTGGAACGTGCTTGCTCTCAAAGCCATCAGGCACCGCAAATGCCAAGCTTTGGCGAGCCCGCGTGATGGCCACATAAAGCTTCGGTATTTCGGCCCCGGCATCCGCAACATCGCCAGTCCTCAGGAATTTGCTTAGCGGCCCGTGCGGGTAAATCAGTGTCCGATCGAAGGTCATTCCCTTAGCATTTCCGAAATTGATCGGGTTGCCGGGGATTTCGGTGTAAGTCCGGTTGTACCTCAGCGTCTGCGGCGTAAACCGCGCGCAATATGCCGCGATATGGCCTGCCTCGACCGCGAATACACCATCGTGGCCAGTCACTTCGTTATTGCGCGATGTCGTCTTGGGGAATGAGGGATAGAACTGATCAGCGAGATCGCATATCGCCTGGACGCAGCGGCGGCTTTCGGTGTGATATTCGATTGTGCAAAGCCCACTCTTCTCCCACTCGGCGAACTTGTCGACGATGTTTGCCCGCGCGAATTTCTTGTTCTTTCGCGAGTCGTTGGTTGAATAGATTGCCTGCCTGTGGTCACCGACTAGCACAACGTCGGTTCCGGATCGAAGAAGCAGCTCGACCAGATCGAGATCGAATCCTTGCAGGTCTTGGCTTTCATCGATGTAGAGTCGATCGAAGATGCGCTCGAAGCGCTTAAGCGGGAGTCCGTCCGTCTGCTTAATCGCTTCACAGGCGAACTTCGAGACCTTGTCGAGATAGATGATGCCGTCGCGCGAAAAATAGTGCCTAGCTATGTCGCTCGCCTTGGTATAGCGCGCGGATTGTCCGCGGATGAAGTTGATACGCGACACGCGCGGCTCATAAAGGTGGTTTTGGTACGGCCGCACGAAATGGCGGAGCAGAAACGCGTACCAAGTGCTGATAGTGATATTGGGCGGAATAGTGCCGGCGTGGGCGTAAGCCTCCTTGCGTAACTCCCCGGCGCCATTGATGGTATAGGTGATCAGGGCCGCGCTTCGCGCGTCGTCGTCGCAGGCATCACGGATGATACTGGTGGTCTTTCCCGATCCGGCGCAGGCTAGCACGATCCGATTAGGCGATGGCATCTGTGATGTATCCTGGGATATCGATCGCCTCGGCGCTGTCGAACAGCCTCAGAGCCGTATCGGCCTTGTGCGCAATCATGTAGTCGATCAGAGCGGCATCGCTGGCGCATTTTTTCTCAAGGTTTCGATTGAGCTTTTCCAGACCGTTGGCTTTGACGAG
>JAFKKS010000485.1 GCA_017304555.1 Hyphomicrobiales bacterium | reverse complement strand
AGTTCGTCGGCGTTCGCCACTTCCTTGTACGTGTCGCCCGACGTTGCGCAGCTTTGCAGCAGCGAGCGGTTCCCTTCGATGACGCGGATCGTATAGAGCTTGATCTTCTTGCCCTTCACCTCATCGCAGGCCTTGCGGGCGCGCGCGTCGATGCTGCTCGGATTCGTCGAGTAGCGGCTCTGTGTGTTGTCGCCGTCGGTGAGTAGGATCATGATTTTCTGCAGCGACTTGGTCCCGAAGGCGGCGGCGTCGCCACCGATCGGCGCGTCGGGCGTGAGCGTGGTTAGTCCCCAAGCGAGGCCAATCGTGAGATTGGTGTTGCCGGAAGGCGCCATTGCTTTGACCGTCTTGCGCAGGCTGTCGAAATTCGTGGTCAGCGGGGCGATCGCGGCGAGCGAACCGGTGCCGCACCTGGCGGCCGGGTAGAGCGCCGAGCCGTCGCCTTGCGTGTCCGCCGGCATGTCGCGGTCGGTAAGACAGCCGGCCCAGGCGGTGCGTGTCGTCTGTGCGTAGCGGTCGAGATTGGCGTCGTAGGTGATCCACTTGGCGTCGCGATAGGAGGCGCCGACATTGACTTGCGTGTCGAACGGCACGATCGAGATCTTGATCGCGTCTTTGTCGGGCGAAGCCTTTTCGAGTGCGTCGAGAAGATCGTTTGCGGCCTTCTTGAGCGCCGGCATCTTGCCGGACGTCGCCATCGAGCCGGTGTTGTCGAGCACAAGTGCAAGCTCGATCTTATTGGTGCCCCAGCCGACTTCGCTGCTTGCGCCCACAGCCATTTCGTCGACATGCAGGATCGCCATGATGGTTGTCTTCACGGTTCCCTTCGCGGTCACCGTGATCGTCTTGGCGCCTTTCGTGGTGGTGACGGACTCGAGCGTCGCATCCGTGCGATGGAAGTTCGCGTCGAAGACGCGCTTCGCATAAGTCGCGATCTGCGCCTGGCTTTGGTTGGCGACGTCACGGGCGGCGGCGAGCGCGGCGGCGTCGGCAGCGGCTTGCATGGCGGTGCGTACGCTCGCGGCGCGGGAATAGTCGACGGCCGCGCCGACGAGGCCCATCACCGGGATGACGCACAGGCCGAAGAGGATGGCGACGTTTCCTTTGCGGTCAGCGCAGAAGCGGCGAAGCAGGGTCATAACGTGGCTCCCGGATGAGTTTCCGAGAGCGGTGCAAGACCGAGGCTTGAAACCCCGAATGGCCTTGGTGACCTGTGATCAACGGTAATGGACCGTATTTTAATCAACGGCGGCCGGTTAAGTCACATTAGGGCTGCTCGCCACCTCTTGCTAAAGCGCTGATTGTGATTAGCTTTTTCTGAAACCCGCAGGCGGGACGGAAATCGGGCGGCGCCGCCGAAAGGGGTTGCCGCGCAAGGGTGACGCGTTTCGCGCGGCCGGGAGCCAGTCTTCCGGCGGCGTCGGCGGTATGTCAGTTCGAGACACGATCCCAATGTGGAACAACGAGACTCATGGTAGCGGTCAGCCGTGAGACCCGATACGGTCGCGCCGCCGCCGAGCCCGTTATGAAGAGCCGAATTCGCTGAATGTCATCCAAAGAACCGCAGATCACGCCCGAACTCGTCGCCAGTCATGGCCTTAAGCCGGATGAGTATGAGCGAATCCTCACGCTGATCGGCCGCGAGCCGACCTTCACCGAACTCGGCATCTTCTCGGCGATGTGGAACGAGCACTGTTCGTACAAGTCCTCGAAGGTGCATCTGCGAACGCTGCCGACCAAGGCGCCATGGGTCATCCAGGGGCCCGGAGAGAACGCGGGCGTCGTCTCCATCGGCGATGGGCTTGCCGTCGTGTTCAAGATGGAGAGCCACAACCACCCGAGCTATATCGAGCCGTATCAGGGCGCAGCGACCGGTGTCGGCGGCATTCTGCGCGACGTCTTCACCATGGGCGCGCGGCCGATCGCCTGCCTCAACGCGATTTCCTTCGGCGATCCTGCACATCCGAAGACGCGGCATCTCGTGTCCGGCGTCGTCGCCGGCATCGGCGGCTACGGCAATTCCTTCGGCGTCCCGACGGTCGGCGGGCAGGTGCGCTTCCACACGCGCTACGACGGCAACAACCTCGTCAACGCGATGGCCGTCGGCATCGTCGAGACGCGCAAGATCTTCTATGCCGCTGCGACCGGCGTCGGCATGCCTGTCGTCTATCTCGGCTCGAAGACTGGGCGCGACGGCATCCACGGCGCCACCATGGCCTCGGCGGAATTCGGCGCCGACGCCGAAGAGAAACGGCCGACCGTGCAGGTTGGCGATCCGTTCTCGGAGAAACTCCTGCTCGAGGCTTGCCTGGAGATCATGGCGAAGGATTGCGTCATTGCCATCCAGGACATGGGTGCGGCTGGCCTGACGTGTTCGGCGGTGGAGATGGGCGCCAAGGGCGACCTCGGCATCACGCTCGACCTCGACAAGGTACCGACGCGCGAAACCGGAATGAGCGCTTACGAGATGCTGCTCTCCGAGAGCCAGGAGCGCATGCTCATGGTGCTCAAGCCGGAGAAGGAAGCGGAAGCCGAGGCGATCTTCCGCAAATGGGGACTCGATTTTGCGGTCGTCGGCGAGACCACGCCGACCATGCGCTTCGTCGTCAAGCACGGCGGCGAAGTGAAGGTCGATCTGCCGATCAAGGAACTGGGCGATGAAGCGCCCGTCTACGAAAGGCCTTTCGTTGCATCGTCGCTGCAGCCGCAGATCACCGCGGCCGAAGTGCCGCCGCCGATGACGCTTGCGGACTCGCTGGAGAAGTTGCTCGCGACGCCCGATCTCTGCTCCAAGCGGTGGGTCTGGGAGCAGTACGACCATCTCATTCTCGGCAATACGTTGCAGAAGCCGGGCGGCGACGCTGCGGTCGTGCGCATCGACGATGGGCCGAAGGGCCTTGCGATGACGGCCGACGTGACGCCGCGCTACTGCGAGGCCGACCCGTTCGAAGGCGGCAAGCAGGCGGTCGCCGAAGCATGGCGCAATTTGATCGCGACCGGCGCGCGCCCGCTCGCGGTGACCGACAACCTCAACTTCGGCAACCCGGAAAAGCCCGAGACGATGGGCCAGTTCGTCGGCTGCGTGCGCGGCATCGGCGAAGCCTGCCGCGCGCTCGATTTCCCGATCGTGTCCGGCAATGTCAGCCTCTACAACGAGACGCACGGCCGGGCGATCCTCCCGACGCCGACCATCGGCGGTGTGGGTCTGCTCGACAACGTGGCAGACGCGACGGGCATTGCGTTTCAGGCCGAGGACGAAGCGATCCTGCTGTTCGGCGAAACCCAGGGTTGGCTCGGCCAGTCACTCTATCTGCGCGAACTATGCAGTCGGGAGGAGGGCGCGCCGCCACCCGTCGATCTCGATGCGGAACGGCGCGCTGGCGAGTTTGTCCGCCGCCTCATCGGCGATAGCGCTGTGACGGCGGTGCATGACGTCTCCGACGGCGGCCTGCTCGTTGCGCTTGCGGAAATGGCGATTGCTTCCGGCATCGGCGCAAAGCTTTACGGTGCGCCGGTCACGACACCCCCGCATGCCTTCTGGTTCGGCGAGGACCAAGGGCGTTACATCGTCACCACGCCGAACGATACCGCGGAAGCGGTGATCGCGAAGGCGCGCGCGGCAAATATTCCCGTGCGCCGTCTCGGCCAGACGGCGGGCGACGCGCTGACGCTGGTGGGCGAGCGCGCGATGCTGGTGACGACGCTGCGGGAGCGCTTCGAGAGTTGGTTCCCCGCCTACATGGCCGGCGCCGCTGCTTGACCGAGAGCCGCAAAATGTCGCGGGTGAACGGTGCAAAACGCCATCCTCGAACCTAAATCTGCGCCATAATGCGATTCGAATAACGGATTTGCCTTGAAGACGGAGTTGGCCGCCGATGCCGATGCCCGCGAGTGAAATTGAGCGCCTGATCAAAGCGCATATCCCCGATGCGGTGGTGACGATCCGCGATCTCGCCGGCGACGGCGATCACTACGCCGCCACCGTGATCGCGGCGTCGTTTCGCGGCAAGTCGCGGGTGCAGCAGCACCAGATCGTCTATGCCGCGCTCCAGGGGGAAATGGGCGGTGCCTTGCATGCGCTCGCCCTGCAGACCGGAACCCCGGAAACCGCGCCTAGCCCCTAACATTTCTTCTTTTTTCGCGGCCAAAGCGGAAAAGACGGACCCTTGCGCTTTGGCCGGTAAAGCACGATTCTAGAGGAAGCCGCCGCGGGCGACAGAACAACGCTAAGGACAGACTCATGAGCATTTCGGACTGGATCGGCAATGAGGTGAAGAGCAGCGACGTTGTGCTGTTCATGAAAGGCAATCCTCAGTTCCCGCAATGCGGCTTCTCGGGCCAGGTGGTGCAAATCCTCGACTATCTCGGCGTGCCATATAAGGGCATCAACGTCTTGGAGTCAGACGAGTTGCGTCAGGGCATCAAGCTCTACTCGCAGTGGCCGACCATTCCGCAGCTTTACGTCAAAGGCGAGTTCGTTGGCGGCTGCGATATCATCCGTGAGATGTTCCAGGCCGGTGAACTGCAGACGCTGATGAAGGACAAGGGCGTCTCGATGGCGGTCAAGGCGAGCGCCTGATCGCGCGAGCGCGTTTCTTCGTCATGGTCGGGTTCGTCCGGCCATGACAACAACTGACATCAATTTCAAACGGACATGTTTTTCTGCTCGCCAAGAGGCGGGCGGAATGCGCTAGGCTGCGCCCGCACGCTCGCGCCCGACGAGCGAAAGGGAGGAGTCCATGCGCGCGAAGTTGGCCGCCGTCGCAGTGCTTGTGTTTGCGCCGATGCTTGGAGCCGGCGCTGCTCGAGCCGCCGTCACGGAACTGCATCTCGGAAAGCCGGAAGCGTTCGTCGACAATTATGCC
>JAFKKS010000484.1 GCA_017304555.1 Hyphomicrobiales bacterium | reverse complement strand
GCGTCGACGTCTAGAGCTCCGCCATCGGTTCGGCCGCGGCCGAACCGATGAGCTTTGGGTTTCAGTGAGCAAGCCTCGATATTCCGCCTGACGGCGCCGCTCGACGCGGCGCGCAATCAGGATCCCCTGCATGCAAGTAACCCGTACGTGGGTTCTCGCGGCGGCTTGCCTCGGAACCTTCATGGCGATCCTCGACACGTCGCTGGTCACTCTCGGCCTGCGCGCGATCCAGGACGATATCGGCGCTGGTCTGTCGGCGCTGCAGTGGATCGTCGACGCCTATAATCTGATCTACGCTGCATTGATTCTGACGGGCGCCACGCTCGCAGACCTTTACGGGCGTCGTCGTATTTTCGTCATCGGCTGCGTGACCTTTGCATTCGGATCGGCGGTCTGTGCGCTCGCGCCGAATGCGAGCGTGCTGATCGCCGGCCGCGGCATAGCGGGCGCTGGCGCGGCGCTCGAACTTCCCGCCGCCCTGGCGATCCTGGCCGTCGCCTATCCCGACGCCGGGGAGCGCTCGCGCGCGATCGCGATCTGGGGCGGAACGAACGGACTTGCCATGGCGGTAGGGCCGACGCTCGGCGGCCTCATGGTCAGCCAACTCGGGTGGCGCAGCGTCTTCTATCTCATCCTTCCTGTTGCAGCGCTTGCAGTCGTGCTGGCGCGACGCTTTGTCGAGGAGTCATCCGCACGCGAGGGCCGGCATCTCGATCTTCCCGGACAAGCTCTTGCGATCGTCGCGCTCACGGCCTTGTGCTTCGGCGTAATCGAGGGAAGCAATCTCGGATGGACGTCGTCCGTCATCCTTAATTGCTTCGCGCTCGCTGCTGTCGCAGCCGCGGCTTTTGTTGTCGTGGAGCGGCGAAGCACAAGTCCGATGGTGCCGTTCGACGTGTTCCGCAACCGTGCATTCTCCGCCTCCGTCACCGATGCGGGCCTGATGACATTCAGTGTGTACGGGCTTTTGTTTGTCGTCCCGCTTTACGTGCAGATCGTGCGAGGGCAGAGCCCGGCGACGGCGGGGCTCGTCCTGCTGCCGATGTCGGTGACGTTATTCGTCGTCTCGTTCTTTGCCGGGAAACTTGTTGCGGCGCACGGGCCGCGTGTCGCCATTGCGAGCGGCATGACGCTGACGGGCTTAGGGCTAACCGGTTTGGCAATGGTCGGGGCCGGCACGCCGCTGACGCTTGTCACGGCGCCGCTGTTCGTCGTCGGTGTCGGGCTTGGCCTGATCACCGGTCCGATCGCCAACGCAGCCGTTGCCAATGTGCCTGCGGCGCGGGCGGGCATGGCGTCGGGCCTCGTCAATGTCGGGCGCCTTATCGGCGCGACGCTCGGTATCGGTGTGTTGGGTCTCGTCTTCGGCGGGGCGAGCAAGACGTTCGGGGATGCTTCCGGCTTCGTCGCTGGAATGCGGGCGGCCTGTGCGATGGGAGCCGCCGCGCAGTTCCTCGGCGCTGCAATCGCCTTCGTCTGCTTTCGCGAACCCGTGCGTTCGAGCGCGGCGGCTACCGCGCCGTACGCACCGAGCGCGGGTCGCGCGCGTTCCACCGTCCGGCATCCACAAGCGCAAGAAATGCATCGAGCGTCTGATTGAACAGCGCTGGTTCCTCGAGATTGACGGTGTGGCCGCTCTTCGGAAACATCGCGAGGCCTGATGTCGCAATCGTGTTCTTAAGGAACAGGCTCGGCTGGACGCACGGCTCATCCTCGTCGCCGACGATGATCAGCGTCGGCAAAGCGATGCGCCGGATGTCATCTTCAAAATCGTAGATCGACGGCCGGCCGGCCTGAAATCCGCGCAACGTATGCGCCGAGCCTTTCGCGTTATGACGCGACAGCGCATCGAAGAACTCCTTGAATCCGCGCGGGTCCTTCACCTCGAAGGGGATGCGCGTTGGCCCCATGCCGTAGTGTTTCGCGACTTCGCCGGAGCCGCCCGAGTCGAACAGGGCCGCCGTCGCGTTGCAGCTCGTGCGGAAATCGTCAGCCGCTGCGCGGTCGGAGCCGGAGCCGGTGCCAGCGAGCGTCAACGAGAGCGCGCGTGACGGATGGCGCATGCCGATGTGCAGCGTGCTGTAGCCGCCCATCGAGAGGCCGACGATGTGCGCCTTGGCGATGCGCAGATGATCGAGGACGGCGATGGCGTCGTCGCGGAAGCGTTCGTAGCCATACGCGTCGGCGCCGGTTGGAATATCGGAAGGGGTGTAGCCGCGCGCGGAGTAGCTGATGCAGCGATACCGCCGCGCGAAGTAGCGCATCTGCGGTTCCCAGCTCATATAGTCGGCGGCGAACTCGTGGATGAAAAGGAGCGGGATGCCGGCGCCGACTTCCTCGTAATAGAGGCGGACACCGTCGGTCGATTTGGCGTGAGGCATGGGTGAGCAAACGTTGCGTTGTTGAAGACCCGCTACCTTAGAGGGACGCCGCCGGCATTGTGAACCCGGCGCGCACGCATAGGTGCCCGATCCTGCGGTATCGACGATGAAACGCCGGCTCTTTAGTGGCCTGGCAGCACCAGTACTTTCGGCTTAGCGGGTAATGTCGCCTTGGAGACGACGACGGACGGCACGTCGTTCTTCTCCACGTCCCAATTGGTGGCGGCGCGGGCCAGAAAACGATCCAGCGTGAAGCTGCTAAAATAATGCATCGGGATGACAAGCTGCGCCTTGAGTGCGGTCAGGACCTCCATCATGCCGTCGAGGTCGAGCGTGTAACTTCCGTCAACCGGCACCAGCACGACATCGATGCGGCCGATCTCGTTGAGTTGTTGTTGCGTCAGCGTGTGATGCAGGTGCCCGAGATGCGCGATGCATAGGGCGCCGATCTCGAAGATGAAGATCGAATTGCCGTGCCGCTCCGTACCGCCCGTCGCCCAGCTTCGGATGTTGGTCGGGACGTTGCGCACGCGCACATCCTGCACCGTGAGATCGTAGCGTGCCGGGGCCTCGCCGTCGGCCCAGCCGCGCAGCACGTATTTGATCCCAGGGTCGGGCCGCTCGGTGTAGTGGGTCGAATGCGCGTGGTTCATCGTTACGATATCCGGCACGATCGTTGGCCGCACATAGTCGTTGTAGTCGGTTGCGATCCGCACCAGACGCGGACTCTCGATCAGGAACGTCGAGTGGCCGATATAAGTGAGCCGCACTTGATCCGGATTCAGCGCCGTCCTTTGGAAAGCCGCCGGCATGAGGCGCGGTGGCCGCGCGGCGATCAGGCCGGGGCACCCCTCGGTCATTTCCGGCTTCGGTGCAGGGGCCTGGATTGGTTCGGCGGCGGAGGCGGTCCCCGTCGGAACGAAGGACGCGGCGAGGCAAATCGCTGCCGCGGATACCCAACGCGAAACCGTCTCGAGATACCGCATCGCCTGCTCCGTCGTGACCGGCCGGCGGCAGCGAGCATACAGCAAATACGCCTGCCGCAGCAGGGCGGTTCGTCGGAGATGTCAGCGCATTCGCCGGCAGGCGCGCGAATGCGTCATCAAGATGCGAGAGGAGCCGCCGGCTCGACGTTGATCTGCGTTCCACTCAAGATTCCAGCGAACGTCTCGGCGACGAACGCCTTCACCTTGGCGGGATCCTGGCCTTCCGGCGCGACAATGCGGAGCCGTATGCTGTCGTCGGCGACGAGCACTTCATATTCTGCGATCAATCCCGAGCCTTTGAACTCGCTCAGTCGTTCGCTGATGACATCAATGTTTGCCACGAAATGTCCTTTTGCGATCGGGTTCGGAAGCGAGCGTCCGCAGGCGCTCAGATGATCGAACGTCTCTTCTGACGATCGCGCAGTCCCCCGCGAGCATATGTCATGCTAGCACGGGGTGTCAGCCGCCGAGAAAGCGCCTTACCGGCACTCCTGTGCGACGCGGTCCAGCGCCTGAGTCAGGCCCTTGAGCGAATAGCGATCCGTCGTTGTCGTTCCTCTGGAAGACATTCCACGGACAACGAGATCGGAACCCTTGCGCATCGAATCAACCATCCGCCCTTCCTCGGCGGCATTTTTAACCCATGCGCCGTCGCCTTGGGTCTGCAGCGCGAACTTCATGCCCGAGATATCCGCCGTTGCGTCTGAGTTCGGCTTGACCGGGTAGCCCATCATAAGGGAGATCTCGTTGCGCACATTTTCCGCCGGGCGCGTGGAGACGAACAGGTAAATAGGATCGCGCGGCCGGTTCGGCGGATTCGTTTGTGACGATTCCGGTTTTGCCAGCGCGAAGCAGACCTTATGGCCGCCGCTGGAGCCCGTATAGGCGCCCCAATCGCCGTACTGGCCAAGCAGGGAAGGCTGGTCTCCCCCCGCGGAGGCGGAGCGCTGGGCGGTCGCCGGGAACGCTGCAACGGTCAAAAAGCTGCATGAAAAAATGATGGCCAAAGCTTTGCGTCGTATGTGGTTCATCGAGCCTCGATTCTCTTTTCAATGCTGGTCGCCGGTCCAAAGTACCCCATTCCGGCTCAGAATCGATAGTGTGACCGCATGAGGTTGCCAATTCCTTTTTGCTCTGCAAGAGGATGAGTGCCGCGCGCGTTTGGCGGCTTCCATTCTCCTCCAACTGCGCCAATGAAGCGATGAAAGCTGTCCTTTGCACCCATTTCGGTGGTCCTGACGATCTGGAATTCGCCGATCTTCCCGATCCGCACCCGGAAGCGGGGCAAGCAGTTGTCGCGGTCAAGGCGGCGGCGCTGAATTTCTTCGATACGCTGCTGATCGCCGGGAAATACCAGGTAAAGCCGCCGTTTCCGTTTTCACCGGCGGCGGAACTCGCTGGCGTCGTCGAGGCGGTGGCGGCGGATGTCACCAACATCAAAGTCGGTGACCGCGTCATCGCTCATCCCGGCCATGGCGCTGCGCGACAGCGTCTCGCCA
>JAFKKS010000483.1 GCA_017304555.1 Hyphomicrobiales bacterium | reverse complement strand
ACCGCTATCGCGTGCACTTTTCAGCCTCGAATACAGGAACCCTATGTCCAGCGCACTTTTCTCGCCGATCAAGCTCGCCGGTGTTGAACTTCCGAACCGGATCGTCGTCGCGCCGATGTGCCAATACAGCGCCGACGACGGCTGCGCGAACGATTGGCATCTCACGCATCTCGGCATGCTCGCTAATTCCGGCGCCGGTCTGGTCGTGATCGAAGCGACGCATGTCGAGCGGCAAGGGCGGATCACGCACGGATGCCTCGGACTTTACTCGGATGCGAACGAAGCGGCGCTGGCGCGCGTGCTCGCGCATTGCCGCTATATCGGGAAGGCGAAGTTTGCTGTGCAGCTTGCGCATGCGGGCCGCAAAGGCTCCTCGCAGCGCCCGTGGGAGGGCGGCAAGGGCTTGAAGGACAGCGACGTCGATCAGCCATGGGAGACCATCGCACCGACGACCGAACCCTATGGGCCGGATTGGTTGCCGCCCCGGCAGATGGAAGCCGCCGACTTCAAACGCGTGCGCGACGCTTTCGTCGATGCCGCGAAGCGGTCGCTGCGCGTCGGCTTCGACGCCATCGAATTGCATATGGCGCACGGCTATCTCATGCACAGCTTCCTCTCGCCGCTCTCGAACAAGCGTAACGACGAATACGGCGGCGACCGCGCCGGGCGCTGGCGCTTCCCGCTCGAAGTGACGCACGCCGTGCGCGCCGTCGTGCCGAAAGGCATTCCGCTCGGCGCGCGCATCACCGGCAGCGACTGGTCGGACGACGGCATCACAGCCGAAGAAGCTGCGGCCTTTGCGAAGGAGTTGAAGAAGCACGGCCTCGACTATGTCGACGTTTCGTCGGGCAGCGCCAATACGGCTGTGCGCAACCCCAACACGCTCGGCTACAACGTGCCTCTGGCCGAGGAGGTCAAGCGCGTCAGCGGCATCCCGACCCGGGCGGTCGGGCTCATCACGTCGCCGCAGCAGGCCGAGGCCATCGTCGCGGAAGGCCGCGCCGACATGGTCGCCCTGGCGCGCGGTTTTCTCGATAACCCTCACTGGGCATGGCACGCGGCGCGGGACCTTGGCGCCGACGTCGAACGTCCGAAACAATATGCACGGGTTTCTTCGAAAACTTGGGCCTTGCCTGCCGGGGCGGCGCATTGACATATCCTCGCACCCCAGGCGCTCGGCTGTCATAGTGGCAGCCGAGAAGGAGTGTGACGATGCGTAATCTTGTAATCGATGCGGAGCGGCTGTGGGGCGACATCATGTCCACGGCCGCGATTGGGGCGACAGCGAAGGGCGGCATCTGTCGCCTCACTTTGACCGACCTCGACCGCCAGGTGCGCGACTGGTTCAAGGCGCAATGCGAGGGCTTAGGCCTTACCGTTACGGTCGATGACATGGGCGCGATATTCGCGCGCCGGCCCGGCCAACGGAATGATCTGCCGCCTATCGCCATCGGCAGCCATCTCGACACGCAGCCGACCGGCGGGAAGTTCGACGGCGTGCTCGGTGTGATGGGCGCGCTGGAAGCGGTGCGCACCATGGTGCAGGCCGGCTACGAGACAGTGGTGCCGATCGAAGTCGTAAACTGGACCAATGAGGAGGGCGCGCGCTTCGCACCGTCGATGGTTTCGTCCGGCGTGTTCGGCGGCGCTTTCGAGAAGGACTGGGCGACCTCGCGCACCGATCCGGATGGCGTCACATTCGGCGAAGCGTTGGAGGCGATCGGCTATCGCGGCAGCGAGCCTTGCGGACAGCATCCGCTCACCGCGTTCTTCGAACTTCATATCGAGCAAGGCCCGCTGCTCGAAGCCGAGAACAAGGAAATCGGCATCGTCATCGGCGTGCAGGGGTTGCGCTGGTACGAAGTGGTGATCACCGGGCAGGATGCGCATACGGGCGCGACGCCGATGCATATGCGCAAGAACGCGTTGTTGGGCGCGGCGCGGCTGACCGATCGGATCGACGCAATCGCGCGCGCGCATGCGCCGCTCGCCGTCGGCACCGTCGGGATGATGGAGGTGCGGCCGAACAGCCGCAACGTCGTGCCGGGCGAAGTATTTCTGACCGTGGACCTGCGCCACCCGGAAAGCGACGTCATCGAAGCGATGGAGAAGGTGCTCGTCGCGTCGCTCTCCGAGATTTGCGACCCGCTCGGTCTTGGTGTGACGATGAACCGTATCGCCGATACGCCGCCGGTGCGTTTCGACCAGGACTGCATTGAGTCCGTGCGCACGGCGGCGGCGCAGAGCGGCTTTTCGGCGCGTGAGATCGTCTCGGGCGCCGGGCACGACGCGACCTACGTGTCGCGCGTCGCGCCGACCTCGATGATCTTCGTGCCGTGCAAGGGCGGCATCAGCCACAACGAGGCGGAATTCTCGTCGAAGGAGCAATGCGCTGCCGGCGCGCAAGTGCTGCTGCAGGCGGTGCTCGACTACGACCGGAAGTTGGCGGAGCGATTGGCGAAATGACGAAAGCGGCCGGACTTTCCCCGAATCTCTCGCGCCGTCAGGAACTGCGCAAACCTGCAGCCCGCTCGGCGGGCGGCATCGTTGCGAGCCAGAACCGTCTCGCCTCCGAGATCGGCGCGCGCGTGCTCGCCGACGGTGGCCATGCCATCGATGCCGCGATCGCCACCTCGATGGCGGTCGGCGTACTGGAGCCGTGGATGAGCGGCCTTGGCGCCACTGGCGCGATGCTGATCTATTCGGCCAAGGACGATCGCGTCACCGTGGTCGACTTCGGCGCGCGCTCACCGGCAGCGCTCGACCCGGCCGACTATCCGATCGTCGACGGCGACGATGGCGATCTCTTCGGCTGGCCGCGCGTCAAGGACGACCGTAATCTGGTCGGCGCCAAGGCTGTCGTCGCGCCGACGCTGCTCGCCGGATTGACGACCGCGCACAAGGCGTTCGGTCGTCGGCCATGGCGTGACTTGGTGACGCCGGCGGTCGCACTCGCGCGCGACGGCATGATCGTCGATTGGCACACGACTTTGATGATCTCCGGGGCGCTGCAGAACATCCTTGCGGACGAAGGCGCGCGACGTGTCTTCGCGCCGGCCGGCGTGCCGCCGTTTCCGCCGCCCGCGGTGGCGGAAAATCCCGCGATCCGGCTGCCCAACCCGGAGCTTGCGCGTACGCTCGCGACGATCGCGGAGGAGGGGGCTGACGCGTTCTATCGCGGGCCAATCGGCGCCGCGCTGGTCAAGGACATTCGTGTACTCGGCGGCGTGCTCGATCTCGGTGACCTTGCCGCCGTCGCCGCGCCGATGGTGGAGCCGAAGACGCTCACGCATCGCGGCCGCAAGGTGCATGTGCTGCCGGTGTATAGCGGCGGCCCGACCATTGCGGCCGCATTCGCCGGCCTCGATGCGCGCTGGTCGGCGCCGGCAAGCGGCAAGTCGCTCGACGCCGACGCTTTCGTGGCGGTGGCGAAAAGCCTCGACGAAGCCTGGCGCACGCGCTTCGCCACCATGGGCGACAGCACCACGACCGCGCCGCGCGGCTCGACCACGCATTTCTCGGTTGTCGACCGCGAAGGCAACATGGTGGCGTTGACGCAGACGCTGCTGTCGCTGTTCGGGTCGCGCACGCTGTCGCCCTCGACGGGCATTCTGATGAACAACGGTGTCAACTGGTTCGATCCGCGGCCGAACACGCCCAACGGAATCGGTCCCGGCAAGCGGACGCTTTCCAACTATTGCCCGGCGATCATGCGCGGCGATGACGACACGGTAGCGATCGGCGGCTGCGGTGGCCGCAAGATCCTGCCGGCGGTGTTCCAACTTCTGGTGATGATGGCGAACGGCCTGTCGCTCGACGACGCGATGCATGCGCCGCGCATCGACGTGTCCGGCGGCCCATTCGTCATCGTCGATCGCGATCTGCCCGAGGATGTGCGGACCGCGTTGGCGCAATCGTTCAGCACGCGTCAGGTGGAGCGCGCGGCCTATCCGAACCACTTCACCATCGCCTCCGTCGTGCGCCGCATCGGGGCGACGAACGAGGGCGCGGTCGAGCCGTACATGCCGTGGGGCGAGGCGGTCGCGGAGGATGAGATTTAATCCGTCATCCTGAGGTGCTCGCGAAGCGAGCCTCGAAGGATGCACGGCCAATGTCCTCATAACGGTGGCCGTCGCCCTTCGAGGCTCGGCGCTGCAGCGCCTCGCACCTCAGGGTGACGGTCTTAGGTCGTTTGCAAAGCTTTCGCCAGAAACTCCAGCGCGGCCTTGGTGAACGCCTGCATGTTCTCGACACGGTCGGTCTTGCCAGTTTCGAGCGTCATTGCGCGCTCGATCGGCCCGGCGATGGCGATACAGGAGTGGCCGGCGGCGTCGCCGTAGCGGTTGCCGGTCGGCCCGGTTGCGCCGGTTTCCGCAATCGCCCAGGTGGCGTCGAAGCGTTCGCGCATGCGGCGCGCCATCATCAGCGCGTAAGGCTCGGTCGACGGGCGGATGCCGTCGAGTTCCGCGTCGGAGAGCTCCAGCAGCAAGCGGCGCGACTGGCGCGTGTAGACGACCGTGCCGCCGAGGAAATAGGCCGATGCGCCGGGGATCGCGAGCAGCGCCGCAGCGATCAAGCCGCCGGTCGAGGATTCCGCGACGGCGATGGTGTGCTTCTTCGTCTTGAGCAACGCGCCGGCGCGCTCCGCCGCGGGGAGAAGGTCTTGCATCGGATCGATCCTTTGTTTCAGGCGTCCGATCCGGCTCGCGTCGGTGGCGCGCAGGTCACGTTTGAACCGGGTGCCCGTACCGCTTGGCACACGCATCCACTTGGTCAGACCCTGATCATCACCTCGGGACTGGGGTGGGTGCAGCGCGAGGGCGGCGCGATCGAGGAGGTTCGTCCCGGTGACGTCGTGTGGTTTCCGCCGGG
>JAFKKS010000482.1 GCA_017304555.1 Hyphomicrobiales bacterium | reverse complement strand
GGTTAGGAAGGAGGCGTCTATGAGCGAATTGCCCCCCTCCCGACGAGCTTCGCTCGTCGACCTCTCCCGCAAGCGGGAGAGATAGAAAAGCTAAGCCGCAGCCTTTTTCTCCGGCGGCGTCACCGCGCCGGAGGTCTTGATGTCTGCGACTTCGCGCGACGAATAGCCGAGCACTTTGGTGAGGATCTCGTCGGTGTGCTCGCCGAGCAGCGGCGAACGCTTCACCTCGGAAATCGAGTCGGACAATTTGATCGGATTGCCGACGCTGAGATACGTGCCACGCTTGGGATGCGGAACTTCGACGACAGTACCTGTCTGGCGCAGCGATTCGTCTTCCGAGATTTCCTTCATCGAAAGAATCGGGCCGACCGGGATATCCACTGCGTTGCAGATTTGCATGACCTCGAACTTGGTCTTGGTCGTGGTCCATTCCTCGATGCGTGCGAAAATCGCCTTCAGCTTCGGTAGTCGCGCCGGCGGCGTGGCGTATTCGGGGTCCGTCTTCCAGGTCGGCTCGCCGATGATGTCGCAAATCGCGCCCCACACCGGCGCCTGCGTGATGAAGTAGACATAGGCGTTCGGATCGTCCTCCCAGCCCTTGCACTTCAAGATCCAGCCGGGCTGTCCGCCGCCAGAATCGTTGCCGGCGCGCGGCGTCGCCTCGCCGAATTCGATCCCTTCGCCGTACTGGCTGTATTCCTTCAGCGGGCCGGCCTTGAGTCGCTGCTGATCGCGCAACTTGACGCGGCAGAGATTGAGCACGCCGTCCTGCATGGCGACGTTGACCTTCTGCCCGCGGCCGGTGCGCGTGCGCTGGAACAGCGCCGTGACGATGCCGAGTGCGAGATGCAATCCCGTTCCGGAATCGCCGATCTGCGCGCCGGTGACGAGCGGCGGCCCATCGCGGAAGCCGGTGGTCGAAGCGGAACCGCCGGTGCATTGCGCGACGTTCTCGTAGACCTTGCAGTCCTCATACGGGCCCGGACCGAAACCCTTGATGGAGGCGACGATCATGCGCGGGTTGACCTTGTGGATGTGCTCCCAGGTCAGTCCCATGCGATCGAGCGCGCCCGGCGCGAAATTCTCGACCAGCACGTCGCACTGCTGGATCAGGCGATCGAGAATTTCCTTACCCTTCTGATTCTTCGAATCGATCGTGATCGAGCGCTTGTTGTGATTGAGCATCGTGAAGTAGAGGCTGTCCGCGCCCGGCACATCGACCAGTTGCCCGCGCGTGATATCGCCCGCGCCCGGCCGCTCCACCTTGATGACGTCGGCGCCGAACCAGGCGAGAAGCTGCGTGCAAGTCGGACCTGACTGTACATGCGTGAAGTCGAGGATGCGCACGCCGTCGAGCGCTTTGCCATCCAGTCCGTAGGGCTTGCGCGACATCGAAGCCGCCGCACGCGCCTTCGATTTTTTCGGCGCAGCGCTGCGGATCGCCTTCTTCACAGCCTTCGTCACGCGGCGCGTCGCGCGCTTGCCGGCGGCAACGAGGCTCTTCTTCTTGGCGATCGCCATTTTCGGAGCGCGCGCGCTTTTCGCTGCCGCTTTCGTCGTTCGCTTCGGTTTGCGCGCCGGCGCCGCCGCCTTCGCGCGCTTCGCCGCGGCGGCCTTGTTTTTGACCCGCTTCACAGCGCGGGATTTCACGGTCTTGGCCATCCAATCTCTCCTAGACTTACTTTTTCTTCAATTTGCTCTGCGGGTTGAGGTTGCCGATGCGGCCGCTCTCGCTGCCCGCAGCCGGATCGATCACCGCGTTGATGAGGGTGGGCTTGCCCGAATCCATCGCCGTGTTAACCGCACGCTTGAGTTCGTCGGGAGACGTCGCGTTGAAACCGACGCCGCCGAACGCCTCCATCATCTTGTCGTAGCGCGAGCCCTTGACGAACATCGTCACCGCTGGGTCGTCGCCGCCGGTGTTGACATCGGTGCCGCGATAGACGCCATCGTTGTTGAAGATGACGATGCAGATCGGCAGTTGGTAACGGCAGATCGTTTCGATCTCCATGCCGGAAAATCCGAACGCCGAGTCGCCCTCGACCGCGAGCACCGGCTTTCCCGTCTCGACGGCCGCGCCGATGGCGTAGCCCATGCCGATGCCCATCACGCCCCAGGTGCCGACATCGAGCCGCTTACGCGGCTGGTAGATGTCAATGATGCCGCGCGCGAGATCGAGCGTATTGGCGCCTTCGTTGACGAAGATGGCGTCCGGCCGCTCCTTGACGATCGTGCGCAGCACGCCGAGCGCGCCGTGATAGTCCATCGGCGAGTTGTTGTTCATGAGGCGCGGCGCCATCTTGGCGACGTTCTCCTCACGCTTCTTGTTGACCGCCGACGTCCACTCGGCCGGAGCCGCAGCCCACTTGCTGCCCATCGCATCAAGCAGCGCCGCGACGGACGAGGCGATGTCACCGACAACCGGCGCGACGATTTCGACGTTCGAGTCCATCTCCCGCGGCTCGATGTCGATTTGGATGAACTTCTTGCGTCCTTCACCCCAGGCCTTGCCCTTGCCGTGCGAGAGGAGCCAGTTGAGCCGCGCGCCGATCAGCAGCACGACATCGCTCTCTTTGAGCACGGTCGAGCGGGCCGCGCCGGCGCACTGCGGATGCGTGTCCGGCAGAAGGCCCTTGCCCATGCTCATCGGCAGGAACGGCGCGCCGCTTTTCTCGACGAGCTTACGGATGTCATCATCCGCCTGCGCGTAGGCCGCCCCCTTGCCGAGGATGATCAGCGGCTTCTTCGCGGATTTCAGCACATCCAGCGCGCGCTTGATCGCATCGGGCGCCGGGATCTGCGCCGGCGCAGCGTCGATCACCTTCACCAGCGAGTTCCTGCCGGCTTCGGCATCCATCACCTGCCCGAACAGCTTCGCCGGCAGATCGAGATAGACGCCACCCGGGCGGCCGGAAACGGCGGCGCGGATCGCGCGCGCAAGGCCAATGCCGATGTCTTGCGCGTGCAACACGCGGAACGCGGCCTTGCACAGCGGCTTGGCGATCGCGAGTTGATCCATCTCCTCGTAGTCGCCCTGCTGCAGGTCGACGATCTCGCGCTCCGACGAACCGGAGATCAGGATCATCGGGAAGCAGTTGGTTGTCGCGTGCGCGAGCGCAGTGAGCCCGTTGAGGAAGCCGGGCGCCGACACGGTCAGGCAGACGCCGGGCTTCTGGGTGAGGAAGCCAGCGATCGCGGCCGCGTAGCCGGCGCTCTGCTCATGGCGGAACGAAAGCACACGAATGCCAGCCGCCTGCGCCATGCGGCCGAAATCGGTGATCGGAATGCCCGGAACGCCATACATGGTCGTGAGACCATTGAGCTTCAGGGCGTCAATGATGAGATTGAAGCCGTCGGTTAGCTCGCGCTCTTCTTCGGCTGCGGTCGTCGGTTCGGCTTTCGTCTTCACTGCTGTTTCGGCCATCGTTCTTACTCCTGAATTCGTGGTTCGAGGACTTCGCTCCGTCACCGTGAGGTGCGAGCGAAGCGAGCCTCGAAGGGCGACGGTCCGGGCCGCGCATCCTTCGAGGCCCACGCTTCGCGCGGGCGCCTCAGGATGACGGAGAGAGGCGACGCCACTGCATTCACTCCAAATAATCGGCGTATTTCTCGACGTGCCGGGCAAGGCCGAGCGCGTGTTCGCGCACCAGCGTCTCCGCGCGCGCAGTGTCGCGCGCCTCCAGCGCCTCGATGATGTTCAAGTGATCGTGGATGGAACGGTTGGCGCGATCCTGCTCGCCGATCGTCTTGCGGCGGATCATGCGCATATGCGTGAACAGGTTCTCCGCGAGATCGATGAGCACCTGGTTCTTGCTCATCCGGATGATCGTCTGATGGAACTCGATGTTCACTTCCGAATATTCGTCGAGTTTTGCGTGCAGCGTGCCGTCTTCAAACTTTGTGAACATCGCGCGAAGCGGCGCGATTTCGTCCGGTTCGGCGTTCTGCGTGATCAGCCGCGCCGCCATGCTCTCCAGCGCCGCCCAGGCCGTGATCAGTTCGATGACGTCGCGCTTCTTCTTCTTCACGACGTAGACACCGCGGCGCGGCACGGAGCGCACGAAGCCCTCGCGTTCGAGCTGCGCCATCGCCTCGCGCACCGGCGTGCGACTCACGCCAAGATCACTGGCGAGCTGGCGCTCGTCGAGGCGGACCTCGTGGTCCTGGTTGTAGATATTGAGCGAAACGATCACTTCCTTCAGCGCCGTATAGGCGCGATCCGCAAACGTCGACGTATCCTCGAGCGGGCTCAGCGCCACCCGCCCGGGCTTGCCGCCATCTGTTCGCGAAACCGCGTTCAAAGCGCTTCTCCCGCCAAAATCGGCGCTCGGAATACGCCAGAGGTCGCCGTGGTATACATAATTCCAATCCTACCGTCCAGGCCTCAAAGTCGTGCCGCGACCGATTGTCCCCGCACCCGGGACCACGCTACCTGGATCAGCGGCCACAGCAGCGCGATGAGGCCAAGCCCCATGATCGTTCCAACAAGACCGTTGTCCCAGAAGATCGAAAGACCGCCTTGCGAGGCGAGGAGGGACTGGCGGAACGACTCCTCCGCCTTGTCGCCGAGCACAATCGCCAGCACCAATGGGGCGAGGGGGTAATTGCACTTCTTCAGGAAGTAGCCGATCACGCCGAACACCAGCATCATGACCACGTCGAACGTATTGTTATGCACGGTGTAGGCGCCGATCGCGCAGAACATCAGGATGATCGGCGCGATGATGCTGAACGGCACGCGCAGGATCGCCGCGAACAGCGGCACGCACGTCAGCACCACGATGAGCCCGGCAATGTTACCGAGATACATCGAGGCGATCAGGCCCCAGACGAACTCCTTCTGCTCGACGAACAGCATCGGCCCAGGCTGCAGCCCCCAGATCAGCAGGCCGCCGAGNNNNAACGCCGAGCGAGAGCATCGGCAGCAGCGCCGACGTGCCGGCGGCATGCGCGGCCGTCTCCGGCGCGACCACGCCCTCGATCTCGCCGCTGCCGAAGCGCGGGCCGGATTTCGACATCCGCTTGGCGATGCCGTAGCTCATGAACGATGCAGGCGTCGCTCCCGCCGGCGTCACACCCATCCAGCAGCCGATGAAGCAGGAGCGTAGCGACGTCATCCAGTAGCGCGGCAGTTCTGCCCAGGTTTGCAGCACCACGCGCAAGTTCATCTTCGCATCGCGGCCGCGGAAGTTCAGTCCCTCCTCCATCGTCAGGAGGATCTCACCGATGCCGAACAGACCGATGACCGCGATGAGGAAGTCGAAGCCGTTGAGGAGCGATTCCGTTCCGAATGTGAGCCGCAACTGGCCCGTCATCTGATCGAGACCGACCGCGCCGAGCGCGAAGCCGATCATCATCGAGGCGATGGTCTTGAACGCCGGCTCCTTGCTCATGCCGACGAAGCTGCAGAACGCCAGGAAGTAGACGCTGAACTTCTCCGCCGGCCCGAAGCGCAGCGCGAA
>JAFKKS010000203.1 GCA_017304555.1 Hyphomicrobiales bacterium | reverse complement strand
CAACATGGACCGCGCGGCGTTCTCCAAGCTCATCCCGGGCGTACTGCGCATGAGCCAGATCTTCTCGGACCACAAGAAGCTGGTGGCGGGCGATCAGTTCCAGATCGACTGGATTCCCGGTACCGGCACCATCATCACCGTCAAGGGCAAGCCGCAGGGAGAGCCCTTCAAGGAGCCCGAGTTCTTCAACGCGCTGCTGGGAATCTGGCTGGGCAACGCGCCAGCGGATTGGAAGCTCAAGGACGCCTTGCTGGGCAAGACCGCCCAGTCCCCGTCCTAAAGAGCCCTGGTTCGCCTAGGGCAAACACCCACGCTCTCCCGGCCCCAGTTGTCGCGCGTCCGACAGACGCGCCCTCTACCCGGGAGTAGCCTGCCTCTTACTTTGTGCCACAGCCATTTCCCATCTTTTTGAGACTTCCGACGACGCGACAACCGGCCTCCCGCTGCGCACACCCGCAGCGCCCGAGGCCACGGCCTGGACGGCATGCAGCTGATTGACCTTGCGCTGATACTTGTCGCGCAGCGCGGCATCCGCGGTGTCGGCGATATCTTCCTCGACGTCCTTGATCTCGGCGGCGATGACAGCGGCATCAAGCTCGCTCACCGGCATCGCATTGTCGGCAAGAATCGTCAGCCCGCTCGGGGAGACTTCCGCAAAGCCGCCGAACACGACGATGCGCTGGCGATCGTTGCCCGCGTAAACCGTGATGATACCCGGCTTGAGCGTGGCGACGAGCGGCGCATGTCCCGCGAGAACGCCGAAGTCGCCCTCGGAGCCGGGAACATCGACCTGATCGACCTCGCCCGAGAACAACAGCTTCTCCGGCGACACGAGATCAAAGTGGAAGGTGGCCATTGTGATTTAGCGAATAGCGAATAGCGAATAGCGAATGGAAGTTCGCTGTGCCGTCCGCATACTCTCTATTCGCTACTCCCTATTCGCTATTCGCTTGCTTACGCCGCTTCAGCCGCGAGCTTCTTGCCCTTCTCGACCGCCTCTTCGATGGTGCCGACCATGTAGAAGGCAGCCTCCGGCAGATGGTCGTACTTGCCGTCCACCAGGCCCTTGAAGCCCTTGATGGTGTCGGCGAGGTCGACGAGCTTGCCCGGCGCGCCGGTGAACACCTCGGCGACGTGGAACGGCTGGCTCAGGAAGCGCTCGATCTTGCGCGCGCGCGCCACCGTCAGCTTGTCCTCTTCCGAGAGCTCGTCCATGCCGAGAATGGCGATGATGTCCTGCAGCGCCTTGTAGCGCTGGAGCACCTGCTGCACCTGACGCGCGACGGCGTAATGCTCCTCACCGACGACGAGCGGCGAGAGCATGCGCGAGGTCGAGTCGAGCGGATCCACCGCCGGATAGATGCCCTTGGCGGCGATGTCACGCGAGAGCACCGTGGTCGCGTCCAAGTGGGCGAACGAGGTGGCCGGCGCGGGGTCGGTCAAGTCGTCGGCCGGCACGTAGATCGCCTGCACGGACGTGATCGAGCCCTTGGTCGTGGTGGTGATGCGCTCCTGCAGCGCGCCCATGTCGGTCGCGAGCGTCGGCTGATAACCCACCGCCGAAGGAATGCGGCCGAGGAGCGCCGACACCTCCGAGCCCGCCTGCGTGAAGCGGAAGATGTTGTCGACGAAGAACAACACGTCCTGGCCCTGATCGCGGAAGTATTCCGAGAGGGTCAAGCCGGTGAGGCCGACGCGGGCGCGGGCGCCGGGCGGCTCGTTCATCTGGCCGAACACAAGAGCGCACTTGGAGCCTTCGCCGCCACCCTTCTTGTTGACGCCGGACTCGATGAACTCGTGATAGAGGTCGTTGCCCTCGCGCGTACGCTCGCCGACGCCGGCGAACACCGAGTAACCGCCGTGCGCCTTGGCGACGTTGTTGATCAGTTCCTGAATGAGCACCGTCTTGCCGACGCCGGCGCCGCCGAACAGGCCGATCTTGCCGCCCTTCGCATAGGGCGCGAGCAGGTCGACGACCTTGATGCCGGTGACGAGAATTTCCGCTTCCGTCGACTGGTCGGTGTAGCTCGGCGCTTCCGCGTGGATCGGCCGCTTGTCGGCCGATGTGACCGGCCCCGCTTCGTCGATCGGCTCGCCGATGACGTTGATGATGCGGCCGAGCAGTCCGTCGCCGACGGGCACCGCGATCGGCAGGCCGGTATCGTTCACCTCCTGGCCGCGGACCAGACCTTCGGTCACGTCCATGGCGATGGTGCGCACGGTGTTCTCACCGAGATGCTGCGCGACTTCGAGCACCAGGCGGTTGTCGCCGTTCTTGGTCTCGAGCGCGTTCAGGATCGCCGGCAGGTGCCCGTCGAACTGCACGTCGACGACGGCGCCGATCACCTGCGTGATGCGTCCGACCTGGTTGGTAGCGGTGGCCATTCCGATCTCCTTGCGTCAGCTTTTTTCAGACGACGGTCAGCGTGACGGGCACGTTGTTACGCGTCGCCTTCGAATAGGGGCAAATCTTGTGAGCGTCTTCGAGCAGCGCCTTCACCTTGTCCTTGTCGGCGCCGGGAATGCGCAGCGTAAGTTCAGCCTTGAGCGCGAAGCTCGTCTCGTCCTTGTCGATGGTGACGTTGCAGCCGACTTCCGCCGCCTGCCCGTCGAGCCCGTGCTTCTTGGCAAGCAGGAGCACGGCCTGACCAAAGCATGCGGACCAGCCGAGCGCGAACAGCTGCTCGGGATTATGACCGTCGCCGTTGCCGCCCATCTCCTTCGGCAGCGCCATGGCGAGCGCGAGGCCGCCATTGTCAAGAACGGCGCGCCCGTTGCGGCCGCCCTTGGTCGTTGCTTTTGTCGTGTAAGCCATGTTCGATCTCCCTTAAAGCGCCTCGGCGCCGGAGATGATCTCGATCAGTTCCTTGGTGATCATCGCCTGTCGGGTGCGGTTGTAGGTCTGCGTCTGCTTGCGGATCATTTCGCCGGCGTTGCGCGTCGCGTTGTCCATGGCGGACATGCGCGCGCCCTGCTCGGAGGCTGCGTTCTCGAGCAGCGCGCGGAAGATCTGCACCGCGAGGTTGCGCGGAAGAAGCTCGGGAAGGATCTCATCCTCCTCCGGCTCGTATTCGTAAGCGGCGGTCGCGCCGCCATTGGCGTTCGCGGGCGCCTCGAACACCGGCGGAATGATCTGCAGCCCGGTCGGGATCTGCGCGATCACCGACTTGAACTGCGAGAAGAACAGCGTCGCGATGTCGAACTCGCCGGCCTCGAAACGCTTAGTGATCTTCTCTGCGATGTCCTGCGCGTTGGAGAAGCCGATATTACGCACGCCGCGCAGCTCGACGAGCTCGACGATGTGCTTTTCGTAATTGCGGCGGAGCTGGTCGTAACCCTTGCGGCCGACGCAGAAGAACTTGACCTGCTTGCCCTGCCCCATCAGCGCGTTGGCGCGCTCGCGCGCGAGGCGCACGATCGAGGAGTTGAAGGCGCCGCAGAGGCCACGCTCGGCGGTGCAGACGACGAGGAGATGCACGTCGTCCTTGCCGGTGCCGCGCAGGAGGAGCGGCGCGGAATCCATCCCGGCGACGGCAGAGGCGATGTTGCCTAGCACCTTGTCCATCTGCTCGGCGTAAGGCCGGGCAGCGAGCGCGGACGCCTGCGCGCGGCGCAGCTTCGAGGCCGCGACCATCTGCATGGCCTTGGTGATCTTCTGCGTCGCCTTGGTGGAGGCGATGCGATTGCGAAGGTCTTTGAGTGAAGCCATCTGTGCGTCTCGTTACCTCCCCTCGGAAAAGGGAGGCCGGCGTGCGCAGCACGCCGGGTGGGGATCATCGCGGAAGCACCGAGAGCCAGAAGGAAGCCTCGGCGCCGTCCGCAGCAGCATCACTTCGCGAACGACTTGGCGAATTCGTCGGTCGCCTTCTTGAGCTTCTCGGCCGTCGCATCCGAAAGGTCGCCGCTCTTGCGGACGTCGTCCAGGATGTCGGGGTGCTTGTCGCGCACGTAGCTCAGCACGCCCTGCTCGAACGCGCGCACGCGGTTGATCGGCAGCGCGTCGAGGTAGCCGTTGACGCCGCCGTAGATCACCACGACCTGCTCTTCCATCTTCAGCGGCGAGAACTGCGGCTGCTTCAGGAGCTCGGTGAGGCGGGCGCCGCGGTTGAGCAGGCGCTGGGTGGTGGCGTCGAGATCGGAGCCGAACTGCGCGAAGGCGGCCATCTCGCGGTACTGCGCGAGCTCGCCCTTGATACGGCCGGCGACCTTCTTCATCGCCTTGGTCTGCGCGGCGGAACCCACGCGCGACACCGAGAGGCCGACGTTCACCGCCGGACGGATGCCCTGGTAGAACAGGTCGGTCTCAAGGAAGATCTGGCCGTCGGTGATCGAAATCACGTTGGTCGGGATGTAGGCCGAGACGTCGTTCGCCTGCGTCTCGATGACCGGAAGCGCGGTCAGCGAGCCGGCGCCCTTCTCGTCGTTCATCTTCGCCGCGCGCTCGAGCAGGCGCGAGTGGAGATAGAACACGTCACCCGGATAGGCTTCGCGGCCTGGCGGGCGGCGTAGCAGGAGCGACATCTGGCGGTAGGCGACGGCCTGCTTGGACAGATCGTCGTACATGATCACGGCGTGCATGCCGTTGTCGCGGAAGTACTCGCCCATGGTGCAGCCGGAGAACGGCGCCAGGAACTGCATCGGCGCCGGGTCGGAGGCGGTGGCGGCGATGACGATTGAGTATTCGAGCGCGCCCTGCTCTTCCAGCACCTTCACGAACTGCGCGACGGTGGAGCGCTTCTGACCGACGGCGACGTAGACGCAGTAGAGCTTCTGGCTCTCTGGCGCCCCCGCGACGTTGAGCGGCTTCTGGTTGAGGATGGTGTCGAGCGCGATCGCGGTCTTGCCGGTCTGGCGGTCGCCGATGATCAACTCGCGCTGGCCGCGGCCGATCGGGATCAGCGAGTCGACGGCCTTGAGGCCGGTCGCCATCGGCTCATGCACCGACTTGCGCGGAATGA
>JAFKKS010000202.1 GCA_017304555.1 Hyphomicrobiales bacterium | reverse complement strand
GACCTGGTCGAACGGTTCGAGCCAGTCCGCGACCTCGCGAAGATCGTTTCGGTCACCCATGGCGATGATCCAGGTGTTGTGGATCATCATGAAGCCCGCGCGGGCGATCAGCACTTCATCCCCGGCCATGGCAATCACCGACGCCGCCGATGCGGCAATGCCGAGCACCTTGACGGTGACCTTCGCCGGATGGTCGCGCAGCACGTTGTAGATCGCGAGACCTTCGAAGAAGTCGCCGCCGGGCGAATTGATGTTGACGACGACGTCGCGATTGCCAATCGAGCGCAGCGCGGCTGTGACGCGGTTCACTGTCACGCCTTCACCGGTCCAGAAGTCCTCTCCGATGACGTCGAGGATCGAGATGGTGTTGTCGGCGTCGGCGGCTTTCGCCTGCACCGACGGCCGCCACCGATCGAGCGCTTTCGGCGCCGGCAGGGATCGAACGTCGGAGCGCACGTTGAACGTGGCCCGCGGGAGATCGCGCTGGCTCATGCTGCTTCAGCCTTTCTGTCGTTCGCGGGCGCGTCGACAATGCCCAGCCAATTGCGGATGGCATTGCGGGCCTGCTGGCCGTCGGCGGTCGTGCCCAGTTTGTCGAGCGGCGCCAAGTTGGTTTGCGCAGTGAGCTGGTCGGCACCAGCTCGCGCCGGCATGTTGAGCTTCGACCGGCCTTCGTTCCGATCCATCAAGCCGTTCTGGACCATCGCCGACAGGAACGCGGCCTTCGCCGCCGAATCCATCTGCAACAGGCCTTCGCGGTTGAACTCGGCGTAGACACGGCGCTGCTCGGCCGGCGCGACAAGCTGTTTCAAGATGCGCCGTTCGATGCGCTCGCACAGCGGATTGATACCGAGAGCGAGCCAGGCGACAAGGATTTGCTCCACACCGGAGCCCCACATCGTCTGCCCCTGCGCCGCATGCCCCACGATGACGGGAGGGACGCCGAACCACCGGCAGATTTCTTCGACCGAAAACCGCTGCTGTTCGAGCAGCTGCGCGTCGACCGGATTGAGCGTGACGCCCTGATACTTCAAACCGGCCTCGAGGATCATAAGCTTCCCGGCTTTTTCGGAGCCGGTATACTTGTCCATGATCTCCTGCAGCCCGTCGCGCTGATCCTTCTTCAGCGTCTTGTCCGACGTCAGAATGCCGCTGGCCTGCATGCCGTTCGAGAACAGCTTGCCGGCCGTTTCGATCGATGCGAGCGCAGTGCCGAAGGTCTGGACGCCGTTCCGGATGACCGAGACGCCTTCGTCGCGGTCGAAGCCGAAACCTTTGACGTGGAACACCTTCTCGCGCGGCAGTTCGTAACGCTTGCCACGATCATTGTATCGGTAGACGAGATCGCCATCGGGCTTGCGAAACGGATGACAGCCGGGGAGCACGTCGAGGGCGACAATGCGGCCGGCGGCGCCGCGCGAAATCTCGCTGCAGGCGTTTCCTTGCACAAGCAGCCACGCGACAACGGTTTCCCAGTATTCCAGCGACGTCTGATCGTAATTCGGGCTGATCTCGAGCAGATCGGCGAGAGGGTGATCTTTCGTCGACGACCGGCCGCCATCGTTATCTTTCACGAAGACGGAGATCGGTAGCGCCGCAACAGCCTGGGCTGTGACGCGAACGCAAGCCGAGAACGCAGCCAGCGTCATCGCCGTGTTGAGCGTCACCGACTTGCCGGCCGCGCTTTCATGGCCGAAGGCCATGTTCCACGCGTCCCCATCGGTCAGCCGCAGCCGGCGCTGTTTTGCGACCTCGTCGGAGGCCGAGGCGTAGACGCGATAGGCCGCGCCGACGACTCTCGCGACGGACCAAGAGACGACGCCCATCAGACTGCCATCACCGGTCGAGCTATGAAGGCGTCGATATCCATGCCGGCTTCCTTCAATTCGCTCGTTGCGGCGCCGACGGCCATCGCCGCTGTCACCAATCCGTCGATGCGCCCGCGAGAGCGCTTCTTGTCGAACGCGCGGTTGCCTTGGCCGTCGGAGTCGACGACGGCGTTGCCCGCGCACCAATACGTCACCGGCGAGTGGTCGATCGTCACCGACTCTTCGAGGATTGCGTCTTCGAAACGTTCGATCGAGGTCGGCATCGTCAACTGCCGTTCCTCGAACACGCGCCGCTTGCCTTGCGCGTGCGATATGAGCTTCAGCCCGTCGCCTTCCGGCTCGTCCGGGCCCATCCATTGCCATACCGGCAGGCCGATCGCTTCGCACGCCGCGATAAAGTCGGCGATGCCCGCAGGATCGAAGGCGAGCGATTCGACTTCATGCTCCGCGCAAATCTCTGCGACCTTTTGCGCGACGAAGGTCTTGTCGATCACCGCGCCTGGGACGGCTGTCAGATACTTGTCTTCGACCCATTGTTCGTACGGCGCATTGTCAGAGCGCGCGCGATCAGCGAGCCCGTCCTTCGTCGTCCAATAGTAGGTGATGACCCACAGGTGGCCGTTGTCGTCTTCCCAGCAGATCGACAGGGCCGTGAGGTCGTTCTTCTTCGACAAGTCCAGGGATAGCCAGCACCGGCAGCCCTTGAGCTTTTCCGGGTCGACCTTGCCTTGCACCTGTAGCCACGTCTCTTCCGCAATCCAGAACTCGACCGAGCCGGCAGGGATCCCGAAATACAGCCGCTTCACCGACATCGCCGTCGACGTCAGAAGCTTGGCCTCGTTGACGTGACCGCGGATGTTCTCCACCGGGAACGTGATGCCCAGCGCGGGCAGCGCCTTGCGCCAGCATTCCTCGTTCTCGAAAACCTGTTCTCGGTCCGCCTTATCGATGCGAGCGATGAAGGCGAAGGCTCCATCATCCTGCACTTCACCGCGAACGACGCGCTGATAAAACTCCGAGTATTCGGTCCCGACCAACTGCGTCGACGCCGGCGTATTCGTGCCCATCAGCATCAGAGCGTCGCCTGGCATCTTCGCGATGGCGGCCTTCCACGTCTCAATCGAGTTGTTCGACTTGAACTCGTGAATCTCATCCGCCGCGACGAGCGTCGGGCGCGGGCCCGACACCGCTTCGCCATTCGCCAGCGCCTGGAAAATTGAGCCCGTCGACGGGTGTTCGATCTTCCATGCGTTGTCGCCTTCGCCGCGGATCAGCACTTCACCGCGCGATTCCAGCGAGTCTATTTCATCTTCGCCGGCGCCGGGGATGTTCGCCCGGCACATGGCGACGGCATCCTTGAACAGAACGGACGCTGTCGCCTTGTCCTGCCCAATGGCGAACACCTTCGCGCGAGCGATATCGTAGTAACCCATCATGTACAGCCCGATCGCTGCCATCAGGGGCGACTTTGCTTGGCCTTTCCCAGTTTCAAGCCAGCCGGACCGGAAGCGCATGCGCCCGTCATCGCGACGCCACCCGAACAGCGATCCGACGACGAAGCCGTGGTAGGGTAACAGCGTGAACGGCTTGCCGACCTTGCTGCCTTCCGTGATCGTCAGCACCGCGGGTGGGAACTGCAGCGCATGATCCGCGCGCGACGCGTCGAAATGCAACCCACGCCGATGGCCGTCGCGCAAATCCTTCAGGTGGCGTTCGCAAGCATGCTGCACGAGCTCGCCGACGACGAACTTGCCGTCTACGGCGTCGACCGCATATTGCGTGGTCGGATCAAGCTTTGCCTGCGGCCGGCTTGATGTAGCGGTCCGACGCCCTTTGCGCTTTGCGGGCCGTCGCGACTTTGCCGACGCGGTCGCGCGTCGATGGCGGGAGACCAAGTTCAGCCTCGATTTTCAAAACACGGTCGGCAGCGGCGTTGGCGACTGCGACGTGAGGATTGTGCATCGGCACGCCGGTGCGCGGCGCCGCCACGATCGGCCCGTGAAGCGCGACATGAGCCTCCGACAGCTTCCAGCGCGCGTATTGCACGCAGAGGATTTCGATCGCCGTCGCGTTTTCAGGTCCGAGCGTTCGCGCGGCGGTCATGTGTGCAACGACCTTTCGCCACTTTTCAGCAGCGATCTCTTCGGAGCGCCGGGCCCATGAGTTTCCGTCCGGCAGCTTGTCGTCCGGAAGAGGGATAATCCATTCCGGCTCATCGATGTTTACTCTTGCGCCGGTAACGGGCAGTTCCACCACGTTCGACGCTTCCGCCGGCTTTGCCGGCTTGCGGCCTCGCATCACCACCACCGTTTTGTCGCGGGCGGCGCCCAACTGACCGGCGCCTGTTTGACCTCCCCAGCATCCAGAAGCGCGACCGCGCCGGCATGATCGAGTTGTCTCGCCGGCAATGGCTTGCCGCGTTCCCATAGTTCCTGCATGACGCTGTCGACCACAGCCAGAATGCCGGGATCGTCGGAAACGTCGAATTGTTCAAACCGCGGGTTCGCGTTCAGGTTCATCGATCCGCGGATCGTCACCGACCATTCCGCATTGACAGCCGTCACGATTTTCGCGTGCGTCTTCGTCACCCGGATGCAGTCGGCGCCGTACTTTTCCTGGAGCTCGCCGACGAGCGGCATGTCCCGCTGCGCGCCGGCCCAATCCATCACTACCCGGAGCGACGTGATCCGCCCGTCCCCCATGAACGCGGAAAACGCCTGCACCTCGTAATCGGCAATGCACCAGGTCCACACCGACACCGCGGCCGGGCCCGTGTGCTCGAGCGCGGCGGCCGCGAGATCGATCAGCGAGAACTGGCCTTTCGTCAGGCCGAACACATGCGTCCCGCGGACGAAGCCTGAAAGCGCGTCGCGTGCTGTAGCCAGGCACATCGATGCCGTCGCTTGTCTTTTCCGGAACGCCGGCGTCGTTGCCCGCGCGCGAAATTCAGCCGGAGACAGGCCGTACGCATCGAATTGCGTCGACCGTTTGCGATTCTGCATGACAGGGCCAACAATGGTCCCGCCGCGTGGCGCGCGGTGGCGGGATGGCCGCTTAGGTGCGGCCGGCCTACGGTCATGCGAGTCGAAGGCTCGCGGCTCGCGGTGTGCCGATCTTCGCCCATTCGCCGGTGACGGAC
>JAFKKS010000201.1 GCA_017304555.1 Hyphomicrobiales bacterium | reverse complement strand
CGCGGATGATCTGCTTCACGGCGTCGAGCGGCTCGTCGGAAAGCTTGATCTCCATGCCGCCGTGGAACTGAGGCTCGCCGTCAATGACGACGTCGCACTCGTTCATAGCCGCAAACCAGTTATCCAGCGGCAGGTTCGCTGCCGGCGTTCCCTCCAAGCCGTAGAAGTGAACCGGCGTCCCGGCAGCGTTCTTCACCCGCACGCCGCGCAGGATGTTGTACGCGATGACCATGAGGTTCGACGTGAACTCATGGGTCGAGAGATCGTCGAAGCGATGCGCGCCGGAGCCGCCGGCGGTCGTGTCCTTGCGCGGATCGTAGAGGAGCGCGCCGTCGACGACGAAGCGCCAGCGCGGCGGCGATTGCAGAACGTCGGAATCCCAGATCGCGTGCTCGCGCGCGTAGCAGCGCCCGCGCCCGACCATGGCCGATGTCCAAGGCCGATCGGGATGCGAGCCCAGCGCGCCAACGGTCAGTTGATCGGCGGCCGTCTGGTCGCCGAGGTAGAACAGGATCGAGAGCTTGCCTTCGTAACCGTCGACGATGTTGCCGCGCCCGGACGCGTCGGAGCCGTAGAACTTACCGGCCGTCCCGCCGCTTTGCGGCGTGGTAGCGACTTCCTGATCCTCGCAATAGGCTTTGACGATGCCGTGACAGAGATGATCGGCAATCGCGAAGATGCGGATCAGATCGGAATTGTCGATCTTGCCGCGCTTGCCATAAGTCTCCGCATAGACAAGCGAGCCCGCCGTCACTGCCCGCCCGACGATGAGCGACTGCGGAATGGTCGCGTCGACGCGAAGGTCGAGCTCGGAGCCACCGACCGGAACATCCGTCAGCAGCTTCGATGACAGCCAGGACAGGCCGAACGAGATCGCGAGCGAGCCGACAGTGACGATCGCCGTGGCAACCGCCGTCGACACAGCAAGCGCCGAAGCGACGATAGGAATCAGGAACGCGGCGTGCGCCGGGGCCGGCACACAGAGGCACAGAGCCGCCGCGACAAAGAGAATACGAAGCAACATCATTCGACCCGGAAGGCCCGGCTGGCGTGCGAGAGAAGGCCTTGCTCGACGCCTCCCTTGCCCTTCGCCATGAATCGCTCGTTGACCGCCACACCGATAGTCTCGGTTTGATCGGGATTGACGACATAGAGCCAGTCGCCGGCCCGCGCCTGCGCCACCGGGATCTCCTGCGGGAAGATCGCCGCGGCGACATCGCCCATGCTGCGCCAGCCTTCCTCGACCATGACGCGCTTCGCCGACTGCTCGCTGTCGTAACGGCCACGCAGGTGCGCGATCGGATCGCGGCCGGTCATCGCCTGCGCAACCGCCGCTGCGACGCCGAGGCAATCGTCCGAGGCGTTCCAGGCGAACGGGACGCTCCGCTGCGCTCGGTAAATGTCGAGAATGATCTTTCTGACGTTCATCCGCGCCCGCCGTTATATGCGCCCTGCGGCTTCGGATCCTTGCGGCCGAAATAGAGCGGCTTGGTGCGCTGCGCGGCCGTGTAGTTGTAGAAGTCATCCGCCGCGTCGCGCGCATGCGAGAAGCCGGGGGAGCGCGTCGCCGTGCCCTTCTTGGTCAGCGCGCGCGACGTGGACTCGCAGGTCAGCGTGATCGTCGAATTACCGCCGGCTTCCGGCGTCTGAATGTCGACGTCATCCACGAAGCCGATGAAGAACGGCACGAGATCGCCGATGATCGTCTTGGTCGCGACGTCGAAAATTCCGAGATGCACCTCGATAGGGGCCTGTCCTACGGATTCACCGCGGACCAGGTTATTCGTCGCGGAGTCGATGCCGGAAAGCGTCACCTGCAGGCCCGGAATCGTCATGTCACCTTTGGCGCCGAGCGACGAAACCGAGATGATCGAGCCGGACGCATGATAGGTTCGCGAGCCGATCGTCACGGGATGTGCATCGTTGACGAAGCCCGCCGGCGCCGGATCGCCCGTCAAAGGATCACGCGCGGCGCACCACACGAAGACGCGGCGCATGACGGCGCGGCCCGCCAGCGCGGCGGCTTGTTCGGTCGAGAGCGAGAGCATGAAATCTCAGAGCGTCTGGATGGCTTCGAAGGAGATCGAGGTGAACCATGGCGGTTCGGTCTGCTCGGCGTAGGTGCCGGGCAAGATGACGAAGCGGCCCGTCGGCCGGTAGAGCGCCACTTCGGCGTTGTCGTCCCAGCCGGCGCGGACGTGCGGGCGAACCTCGACCGTCATGATGCCGCTACCGTCGGCTGTCGCCGCCGCCGATACCCGGTGCAGCGCGCGCGCCGCGCCGGTCAGATAGTCGAAGGAGAGATAATCGCCGGGGGAAAGAATGAATCCGATAGGGAGTTGGTCGAGCGTGATCTCGACATTGTTGGCCGCCACGTCGGTCAGCCGGCCGGAGCCATCGAACGGGCTGGCGCCGACCATCAGCGCGCCCCAGCCGGTCGCATATTTGAGCGGATATTCCCGCAGCTTATCATAGCCGTAGAACTCGCCGATGCTGGTCAGCGTGTCGTACCAGGCGCGCACCTTGCCGGTTTCCTCGGGCATCAGCCCGTCCGTCGACCATTTCGGCCGCCAGAGCGTCGGACCCAAGTCCTTCGAGATTTGCTTGCCGGACCGCAGCGGCGTGATCTCGGCAATCGGCTGCGGCGGAAACGACAGACCGGCAATCGGGATGCCGTCGACCATCGATCGCGGGAATGAGATCGCCATCAGTTGAACATCCGTCGCGACTGCGCGTCACGCACGCCCTGGACGATCCTGACAGGCAATTCCTGTACAAGCTTCATGTGAAGCGCCTTAACCTCTGCGATCGCGCGCGGGTCGGCGCCCTGGGCGATGTTGTAGACGGCCGGCATGCTGATGGTGACGCCGCCCGTATGTTCCGCCCATTGCTCCGGCGTCACGACGCGCTCACCGACGCGGCCAATGATCGGCCGCTCATCCGGCGCAAGGCCGCCGATCGGCCCCATGTCGAGGCCGGTATGGTAGCGCGGAGCATCGTCGAAATAGGCCGGATGGATGTAGCGGGACATGAAGCCCGTCTGTCCGATCGTGCCGCCCGTGTGGGCGTGTCCAATGCCGCCCTGGCCAATGGCAGCGCCGCCCGCAAGCGGGACGCCTCCGGTCCAGCCGCCAAGCAGATTGCCGAACGCCTTGAACAAGAGATTCTGCAGCGCGATATCCATCAGGCGATCGGCAAGACGATTGATCGCGTTCATGCCGGCCTTGGCGAAGGCGTCCCAGAAATCCTCGCCATTGCGCAGGCCATTGCGAAGGTCGGACGCGAAGCCAGAGACGAATTCCATCGAGAGATCGCGCGTCTGCTTCAACTGTTCGTTGACGCGCATCATCGCCGCAGCCGACTGCGCCGCAGCCGACGAGAGGTCGTCGCCATAGACCGACCGGAGGCGCGACGCGATGTTCGCCTCGGTGTCGGTCATGCCAAGCTGACTGCGCTCGAACTGCAGTTGGTTGGTCAGGTCCGCTTGCGCGCGCAGTTGCACCTTGCGGCCAAGCTCCGCGTTGATCTTCTGCAGCCGCGCGAATTCCGCCTCGTCGAACGCGGTACGGTTCCGCGCCGACTCCTGTTCCATCTGCTGACGCATCTGCAGATCGGCGCGAAGCCGCGCCTGTTCGCCGACGGATTTGCCGATGAGGCTGATTTCAAGGTTTGCGGATGCGACGGCTTGCTCCGCCGCAAGCTGCCGCTCACGCGCCTGCTCGGAAATGGCGACCGTGATGCTCTTGATTGCGATCTGCCGGTCACGCTCGGCCAGCGTCGCGGCTTTCGTGGCTTCCGTGCCGCGGTCGATCTCGGCCTGAAACCGCTGCGCATACGCGATCTCGCCGCGCGCCGACGGCGAGAAGGCTGTGAGCGACCGCAACGCGGTGTCCTGCTGAACGAGCGATTTCTCGAAATCCGTGCGGAAATTGGCGTACTGAGAGCGCGCGCGCGCAAGGGCTTCCGTGAACTCATCCCAACTCACGTTCATGCGTCGGAGCACTTCGGAATTCGCCCCGCCCGTCGCCTCGATGCCCTTGCGTAGAAGTTCCAAGCCAACCTGCTGATCTTGCAGATTCTGGCGGACGTCGATCTCGGGTAGCTGCTGCACCACAAGCGCGCGCTGCGCGAACGAATCCCGCTTCTGCTGTGCCTGTTCGACGGACTGCCAGTAACGGTTCCAGGCGCCAGTCAGCTGCTCAAGCTTGGCCCGCTCCTGGTCGAGCGCATTGCTCGTGCCCAGCGCCTTGTTGACGGCATCAGAACGACGAGATGCGATCTGCTCCAATTCGGCGATACGCGCTTTCGTCCGCTCAATCTGCTCATCGAGGCTTTCGGTGAAGCCAATGCCAGTCAGCCGTGACGCGCCTTCGCCGAACTTATCCCACGCGTTCGAGATCGCGTTGCCGAACGCCGTCCAGAACTTGGTGGTGGTCGAAACCTGGATGCCGGAATCGCGCGTGCTCTGCAGGATGCCGTCGAGAAGGATGCGCTGCGCTTGATAAACGCGGTTTTGCGCCATGAGGCTTGTGATCTGGCGCTGCATCGCGGCATCCATGAAGCCCAGCCGCGAATTCAAGTCCTCGGCGCCCTTCACCGGATCGGAGAAAGCTTTCGCGAGGATTTGCGCCGCCTCAGTCGCGTCGACGCCCAACACGCGGGCAACATCATGCCCGGCCTGCACGATCGGCTCGATATTCTCCCGGCCGATGCGTCCAGTTGAGGCCAGCGCGTTCGTGAATTCGCGCGCCTCTTTGACCGAAAAGCCGAACAGCTATGAGGAGGAGGAACTGATGTTGTTGACGTCCGTCCGCCTGAGCCCGGCAGCTCGGCCGATGCCGGACAGCGCCTTCTCGATATCGCGCTGCGCGCTGCCCCATTGCATCGCCGCGACAACGGCCGCGGTGCCGAAGGTGGCAACCGTGCCGACCGCCAATCTCATCGGCGTAATCACCGATCGCGCGCCCGGAACCCCCTG
>JAFKKS010000200.1:1420-9496 GCA_017304555.1 Hyphomicrobiales bacterium | reverse complement strand
GATGGCGAGACTGAGCGCGCTCAACACGATCAGGATGATCGCGATGCCCGCGACCATGCGCTCCGAGCGTGCGGCGTCGACGATCGCGCCTCCCGGGATTTGTCCCGCCAACGCGGCAAGCCCGCCGACGGACAGAATGACGCCGATGTCGAGCTGGGTCCACGCTTGCGCGGTCAGGTAGACCGCGATGAAGGGGCCGAAGCCCGTCTGCACGTCGGCGACGAAGAAGACGAAGCCGTCTAGGCCTCGCAGACTGGTACGCGATGGCTTCGGCTGCGGTTCGTGAGCCGATTCTGGTTCTACCGCGGAATCTGGATTGGGGTTGCGCACCATCGCTCCCGCATCATTCCTTTGGTCGCTGATCGGGATCGAGCGGCGGAAGCGGATTCAAGCTGCCGGCGGCGCCAAGCACGACGATCGGCTTTCCATCCTTGTACTCGGGTGCGGCTTTCACTTGGTCGCGCGTTAGCGCGAGCATGACGACGGAGCGCTTGTCGGCAATCGCCGCGAAATTCAGCACACTCCAATCGACAGCGATCTTGCGGCTACCGACGCCGAGAAAGCCGCCGAAGTCGATGATGGCGGCGCGGACTCCTCCGGAACGATCGACGATCACGTCGACCACCCGGCCCATGTCCTCATTCGCGGCGCTGCGGACCTCCTTGCCGAGCAGGCCTTGTGCGTATTGCTTGTCGATAACGACGGCGGAAGGTTCAGGCGCCGGATTGCTCTGCGCCGGCGGCGGCGTTGCGGGAGGGCTTTCCCCTTGCGCCACGATATCCGCGGCGACGGCCGCTGCCGATGTCACAATCAAAAGGCCGAATATCAAAGCCATCGAGGACGGCCGGAGATGTCGATTCATATCAGGAACCCCGTGCGAGAGGGACGCTCGTAGACGCATTGATGCGCTACGGCAGTGTGTGCACTGCGGTCGCCTGCCTCAACGCCGACAGGGGCCACTCGTTTCCGCCTAAAGCCGCATCGTGTCCGTATTGGGTCAGTAGCATCTTGCCAGCGCGCTTGGAGGGGAGGCTGTGCGCAGAGCCACGGAGCGTGATTGTGTAACGCTGGCCTTGCAGTCCATATGCTGACCCATGGAGCATCAGCACGACAGCGGCGCGGCTGCCCACGCGCATGGACATTCTCACAGCCACGCCCACGCGGCCGGGCACTCTCATTCTCATGTGCCCGCCGACTTCGGTACGGCCTTTGCCATCGCGGCGGTGCTTAACGTCGCCTTGATCGTGGCCCAGGTCATCGTCGGGCTTGCTGCGAATTCGATCGCGCTGCTGGCGGACGCTGGGCACAATCTCGGTGATGTTCTCGGCCTGTTGTTGGCCTGGGCCGCGCACGTGCTCGCGCGCCGGCAACCGACCGAACGCTATACCTATGGGTTCCGTTCGGCGTCGATCCTGGCGGCGCTCTTCAACGCCGTGACGCTGCTGATCGCGACCGGCGCCATTGTCTGGGAAGCGCTGCGGCGCATGTCCGACCCTGGCGAAGTCGCGGGCGGCGCGGTGATCGCAGCCGCGACGGCAGGCGTCGTGGTCAACGGTTTCTCCGCGTGGCTCCTGATGCGCGGCCATCGTGACGACCTCAATGTTCGCGGCGCGTTTCTGCATTTGCTCGCCGACGCCGGCGTCTCCGTCGGGGTCGTTCTCGGCGGCATCGTGATCTTGATGACAGGTTGGAACTTGATCGATCCCATCCTCAGCCTTCTGATCTCGGTCGTCATCGTTTGGGGAACGTGGAACCTTCTGCGCGAATCCACGCAGCTTGCGATGAACGCGGTTCCTTCGCGCATCGTCGCGTCCGAGGTGCGCGAGTCCCTGGCGCAATTGCCGGGCGTCGTCAGCGTGCACGATCTTCACATCTGGGCGATGAGCACGACGGAGATTGCGTTGACCGCGCATCTCGTCATGCCGAGCGGACATCCCGGCGACGCGTTTCTCGTCGAAACCTGCCACATGCTCGATCATCGGTTCGGCATTGCGCACCCTACGCTGCAGATCGAACTCTCCGACGCAGGCGCGTGCGCGTTGGAGCCGGCGCATATTGTGTAATTGTTAACGTTGCGAATGGCGCCGCGTGTCGAGCCAGGCGCAGATCTGCGCCGCGACCCAGGCAGGATCGTCGAGCGGCAGATCGTGCCCAGCATCCGGGTGTTGCCGGAAATCGCAGCGCCAGCGTGTTGCGATCGTTTGCGAACAGGCGGGCTGCACGAGGCGGTCGCCGAGACTGCCCAGAACGAGGGTCGGAAGCGCCGGCGTTCGCGGCCAGTAGGTGGCTGCGGCCCACAGCTGACGTGCGAAGGTCGCGCGCGCTATGGGGCGATCGCGTGCGATATCGGCCCAACTGTGCGCCGTCTCGGCGGCGATGTCCGGTCTGTTGCTGACGAGCGAAAGGATCGATTGCTCGCGCGCGAGTGCATCGCGCATGGACAAGACTTTTACGAGGCGGCCATAGGCTGACGGTCGCAGTCGCCGGTAGAACGGCGCGTATCCACGCAAGCTGGTGCTGATCAGGACGCAGCCAGCGAAGTCGTTGGGCCAGCGCGTTGTCCAGGCGTTCGCGACCATGCCGCCAAGTGATAGAGCGAGAAGATAGCAAGGAGCGGTCGGCGCGGCTTCGGCCTTGCGCACCGTTGTTCGCGCGATCCAATGCGCGCGGGCGGCTGCAGCGGTCGCGTCGATGCTGAGAGGCGCGGTGTGCTCGTCGAGGTCGCCCGTTCCCGGGAGGTCGATAGTCTCGATCTCGGCGTTGTGGCCGGCATGGCGCAGCGTCTCGGAAAGGGTCGTGGGGAAATCGCCCCAATGACGTGCTTCCCGCGCGAGGCCGCGGAGGAGAAGCCAGCGCATCCGCGCCGGCTTGCTGCCTGCGTATGGTTCGGTGCCTTCGTTCAGGGCTCTCTGCTCCGGCACGTTTCCACGTTACGGCTTGGATGTGCTCGCACCGACTTGATCGGTTGCCGGCTTGAGGCCGAGAAGCTGCCGATACGCCGCGACGATGCGCTCGCCCGTGCCGGTGCCGAAGAGATTGGCGCAGCCGACGTATTTGTTCTTCTCGATCTCGGCTCGCCCGGCCATGTCAGCATCATGATATCGCCGATGCGGATAGCCTGGAGGTCGACAGGGTTCGACGGCGGCGCCGGCAAGGGGATGCGGATATTCTCCAGCGTCGGCGCGATCGCCGCCGCACCGAGGCAGACCATGATCGGAAGTGCGATCTGCCCCAACTCCAGGCTGGTCGTCTTGACACTCCATTCCGGCTTCACGGGGTGCAGCGTGTTCATCTTCGGCCACACGGCGCCGGCGAAAGCCTGCCCCAGCAATTCCAGTCCTGCTGCCATGCGTGCGTTCGGCGACACGTCGCCGAGCGAGCCGTTAAGGAACAGCGTCGTGACCGGCGCGCTGCCGGCGCCATTCTGCGCGCGCAAACCGATTTCGAGGTGCCGTTCGATCGAGCCGGCGACATCCGGGCTGAAGCCGAGATCGTCGATCGAGAGCACGGTCGGATGGATAGCGTAGTTGATGAGGCCGCCACGCCACGCGCCCTCCCGTGAGCGCGCGAGCAGAAGATGCGCGGTGCTGTCGACCGGCGCGTCGCGCCCGAAGCGGCTGTTCTGCAAGCCAACGACCTGGAGCGACGTCGTGAACAGCACCGAAGGTTCACGTGTGGCATAGGCGGCGCGCACGGCCGCCTCCGCGCCGTCGACGATGCGTTTGAACATCTCCGGGCGGTAGCTGTCGATCGCGACGATGGCGAACAATTCCGAGTCGATCCAGGCGCCTGGCCCATTGTGTGTGTGCGTCGCCGAGACGATCAGATGGTCCTTCGGAATGCCGAGGTCTGCGACGCGCTCGCGGATCGCCTGGGTCAGGGCGGCGCTCACGGCCACGAGATCGAGCCGCACGAAGCCGAGGCGATCGCCGTTTCGCTCTAGCAGCATGGCTCGTGCGCGGATGCGGTCATGCACGGAGGTTGCGCCGCGGAAATAATGCGATCGCTCGTTGGCCCCGCGAAACGGGATCGCGCGGCGCTGCAGGCCGCCATATCCGGCCAGGGGCGCACCGAGGGGAGGCGTGATGTCGGCAGTTCCGAAGCCGACCAGCGCTTCGTTTGCGTCGAGCGCCGGCTGCTCCGCGCCGAGCGCATTGGCGGCGACGCACAGAAGTAAGCAAAAAGAGAGGACGAGCCGTGTCATCATAAGGGAACTTGAGTGGTAGGTGGCTGCGGGCCGCTTCGGCCACCGCGCACGGAGATATCGTATAGACTATCGCCCGGATCGGATTGACAGTCCAAGACCATTTTGGCCAAGGCCATTTTGGCGGTGCGCCCGCCTTCAGGTATGGACGAGGCGTGTTGAAGCCTTTACTCCCGCCGGTTCCATTGGGGAGGGTGATAGTGCGGGTGGAGTGGAACGGACGCCGGTGACCTTCGATCGCTATATATTCGGCGCCTGCCTGCGTGCGTTCGTGATGGTGATGCTCAGCATCACGCCCATCATCTGGGTGGTCTATGCGCTCGGGCAGTTCAACCTTGTGACCGAAAAGGGGCAGAGCCTTTTCGACTTCTTCATCGTCACGCTCTGGTTCCTGCCGATCCTGCTGCTGGTCATCATCCCGCTGGCCTTTGCGGTCGCGCTTGCCAATGTCTTGCTGAAACTGGCGAGCGAATCCGAACTGGTGGTGATCAGCGCGGCCGGCATCTCGCCATGGCGCCTGTTGCGGCCGCTCCTGATGGCGACCGCGTGCGTCGTGGCGATGGTGGGCTTTCTCAGCGCTTACCTGACGCCCAAGGCGATCCGCGAACTGCAATACAATATGGCGCTCGTGGCCACCGCGCTGATCGGGACGGTGATCCAGCCGGGCCGTTTCGTCACGTCGAGCGGCAATCTCACTTTCCACGCTCAAGGAAGGTTGCCCGATGGCAGGCTCACAGGCGTTTTCATCGACGATCGCCGCGAGCCGACGCAGCATTCGACGATCCTGGCGCAGTACGGCGATCTCGTTACCGCCAAGGACAGCCTGAGCAAGGTGCTGGTCCTGACCGACGGGACGCTGCAGACTCAGCGCGTGGACGGGCGCGACCCACCGATCATCACACATTTCGCCCGCTACGATATCGACACCTCGCAGTTCATCGACCAATTGCCGGCCGTGCGCCAAGGTGTGCGCGAGAAGTATTTCTGGGAACTGGCTTTCCCACAGCCCGACGATACCCTTTTCAAGACCCGACCCGAGAGCGTGCAGGCGGAATTCCATGACCGCATCACGGCAACATTGTATCCGGTGGTGTTCCTGCTGATTACGTTCGCGGCGCTCGGGGCGCCGCGAACGACACGGGCCGACCACTGGGCCGCTTTTGCGATTGCGCTGAGCAGCATGTTCACGCTGCGTGTGCTTGGCTTCGCGACCGAGCAGTTGCGGATGCATTGGCTGATGTATCTCGCGATGGCCGGCTATTGCGCCTTCTGCCTCTGGATTATCGCGCGGGCGCGCGCCTCCGGGCTCGCGCATGTCGTCCAGGCCTTCGTGCAGTCGCGAAAACTGGTTCAGGCCTTCGCGCTGTTTCGCCTTTTCCGCTTCCGGCCGTTCGGTGGCAAAGCTTAAGGCGAGTTCGCGAGGCTTGGGCCGGTTGGCATGCTGACTTCCTTATTGCCAACGCGGCGGATCGCTATACCAATAACGGCAGGCCCGACCCGAAGGCCCGGCACCGGACGGCTTGCCCGCCGGTGGACCCAATGAAGAGCGCCTGGCGAGGAAATCCATGGATACGTTCGACTATATCGTCATTGGAGCCGGAAGCGCCGGCTGCGTGCTTGCGAACCGTTTGAGCGAGGACGGCAAATCGACGGTCTGCGTCCTGGAGGCGGGGCCGACCGATTGGCATCCCTACATCCATATCCCGGCCGGCTTCATCAAGACCTTCTACGACAAGCGTGTGAACTGGCTCTATTCCATGGAGCCGAGCGAATGGACGGGCGGCCGCCGCATCCTCGCTCCGCGCGGCAAGACGCTCGGCGGCTCGAGCTCGATCAACGGCAACGTCTACAATCGCGGCCAGCGCTTCGATTTCGACGGCTGGGCGCAGCGCGGCAATCTCGGTTGGGGATATTTCGATGTCCTGCCGTACTTCCGGCGGCTGGAGCGGCGCATCGGCGACGGTGAGGATACGTTCCGTGGACGCGACGGCAGCCTTGTCGTGAGCGACACGCAATATCATCATCCGCTCTGCGAAGCGTTCATCGCAGGCGCTCAGACCCTCGGCATTCCGCGCAACCCCGACTACAACGGCGTGACGCAGGAAGGCATCAACTACGCGCAGCGGACGATCCACGGCGGACGCCGCATGAGCACGGCGCGCGCGTTCCTCCGCCCGGCGATGAAGCGATCGAACCTCAGCGTGCGTACGCACGCGCATGTGACCGGCCTCGTTCTCGAAAACGGCCGCGCGGTCGGCGTGCGCTATCGCAAGGGCGGACGCGACGGCGCACCGACCGAGATCCGCGCGACGAAGGAAATCATTCTCTCCGGTGGCAGCTTCAACTCTCCCCAGCTTCTGCAATTGTCCGGCATCGGTCCGGCGGCGCTGCTGCAATCGCATGGCATCACCGTGCAGCATGATCTGCCGGGCGTCGGTGAGAACTTGAAGGACCACTACGCGCCACGGTTTGTGGCGCGGGTGAAGAACGTGGACACGATCAATGAACGCGTTCGTGGACTGAAGCTTGCCGCCGAGGCGATGCGCTACCTGTTCCAGCGGCAGGGCGTTCTCGCCCAGTCTCCGACCTTGGTCTACTGCTTCTGGCGATCCGACCCGAGCGTGGAGATCTCCGACCTGCAGATGACCTTTACGCCGGCGAGCTACCGGGAGGGCGTGCAAGGGCAACTCGAGACCGAGCCGGGGATGACGGTCGCCGCCTGGCAGCAGCGGCCTGATAGTCATGGCTATGTACGCATCAAGTCGTCCAACCCGTTCGATGCGCCGGTGATCCAGCCCAACTATCTGGCGGAGGAGAGCGACCGCCGGGTGCTGCTTGCGGGCATGCGGCTCGCGCGCCGGCTGCTGCAGACCAAGCCTCTGGAGCCGTATTACGACCGGGAGGATTTTCCCGGTCCCAATGTGCAAAGCGACGATGAACTTCTGGACGCGGCGCGCGAGCGCGGCACCACGACGTTCCATCCGACCGGAACGTGCCGCATGGCGCCGAAGACGGATCCGATGGCGGTCGTCGACGATCAACTACGCGTGCATGGCGTTGCCGGCCTGCGCGTCATCGACGCGTCGATCATGCCGTCGATGCTCTCCGCCAACACCAATGCCGCGACGATCATGATCGGTGAGAAGGGCGCGGACATGATCCTGGGCCGCACGCCGCCGGAGCCGATCATCGCTCCCGGGCCTTAATCTGTCCCCCTGAGGTGCGCGCGGTGTTTGCGGTCATCCTTCGAGGCCCGGCCTTCGGCCGAGCACCTCAGGATGACGGCGAGAGAAAACTCACCCGCCGCCATCGATCGTGAGGACGGTGCCCGACGTGTAGCCCGACCGCGGGCTGGCGAGGAACGCCGCTGCATAAGCGATCTCGGATGGATGTGCGGCGCGTCCGAACGGCAGCTTCTTATCGAGTTCGCGCCAGCGCTCTGGGTCGCCCAGTTGGCGCTGCGCCTGGTCGCGCAACAGCATGATGTGGCGATCCGTTTCCGTACCGGCCGGATTGATGGCGACGACGCGAATGCCGTCGGCGGAGGATGCGCGGCCGAGCGCCCGCGTGAAGGCCATCAACGAGGCGTTGCCAGTGGCGCCGGCGATGTAAGCCGGCGGGAACTTCTCCCCGGCGCTGCCGATGATGTTGATGATGACGCCCGATTTCCGGGCCGCCATGCTCGGATAGATGGCGCGCGTCAGCGAGATGAATCCGAACACCTTGAGGTCCCAGGCGCGCCGCCAGGTTTCGTTGTCGACGTCGAGCAGTCCGCCTGGCGGAATAGCGCCGGCGTTGTTGACGAGAATATCGATCGCACCGGCTTCCTTGGCGACTTTGACCACGGCGGCTTCCGTCGAAAGGTCGGCCGG
>JAFKKS010000200.1:0-1393 GCA_017304555.1 Hyphomicrobiales bacterium | reverse complement strand
CGGATTGCGTCGGCGGTTTGGTCGAGCGTCGCCTTGTCGCGCGCGACGAGGATGAGGCTGCAACCTTCCTCCGCAAGGACATGCGCCGTTGCCTGCCCGATCCCCTTGGAGCCTCCGGTGATGAGCGCAGTCTTTTTCGCGAGTTGAAGGTCCATGATTTTTCTTTCGTGAACGAGGGGCGGGGAAGAAGAAGGCTGCTGTCACCGGCGAACTTCGTGGGAAAAAACAGTCGCGTCCGATGCCGCGGCCTCCATTTCGCCGACAAGGTTTCGCTCCGGTCAAGTGGCGCGCATCATGCAGCCGGTTTCGCTAGGAAATGAGGCCCGTAGGCCGTTGACTTGGGCACGTTTGCGGTCGCATCTTTGGTGAAAGTCAGACGCTACGCGTAAGCGCCGCATATTCTTCCGGGGAAGGTTCATGGAAGGCCGCACGGTTAGGCCGTTCGGTTCTCTCATTCGGGAATTCTATCGCGGAGTTTGACATGATGACGATGTCTCGGCGTCTTCACTTTGGGTTTCTGTCCGCTGCGGCGATTACGGCCTTGGCGTTTCTCGGAAGCGCCGGCGAAGGGCGCGCGCAAAGCAAGGAGCCGGTGGTCATCGGCGTCGGCGGCCCATTGACTGGGCAATATGCGCAATACGGCGCGCAGTGGAAGAAAGGGTTCGATCTCGCGGTTGACGAGATCAATGCCGGAGGCGGGATCAACGGCCGACCGTTGCAATATGTGTTCGAGGATACGCAGAGCGATCCGCGTCAGACGGTGAACGTGGCGCGGAAGTTCGTTTCGGACGAACGCATCGTTTGCGAAGTCGGCGATTTTTCCAGCGCGGCGTCGATGGCGGCGTCACCGATCTATCAAGCGGCGGGCATGGTGCAGTTCGGGTTCACGAACTCGCACCCGAATTTCACCAAAGGCGGCGATTTCGTTTGGAGCAATGCCGTCAACCAAGTCGACGAGATGCCGCTGCTCGCCGACTTCGTCAAAGATCTCGGACTGAAGCGCATCGCGGTGCTATTCATCAACAGCGACTGGGGCCGCACCGCGAAGGACATCCTGGCGACGTCGCTGAAACAGCACGGCGCCGAGATGGTCGATGCGGAGGGCTATCTCGCCGACGAAAAGGATTTCCGTTCGGCGATCGTGCGCGTGCGCGACTCCAATCCCGACGGCATCGCGCTCATTTCGTATTATCCTGACGGCGCGCAGATCAGCCGGCAGATCCATAATGCCGGGCTGAAGCAGCCGATCGTCGCCAGCGGCTCGGTCTATTCGCCGAAGTTCCTGGAGTTGGGCGGCGATGCGGTCAACGGCGTTCTCACCACGGTTCCGTTCTTCCCCGGCGATCCGCGCCCGGTCGTGCAGAAGTTCGTCAAGGCGTTCGAGGCGAAGTTC
>JAFKKS010000199.1 GCA_017304555.1 Hyphomicrobiales bacterium | reverse complement strand
GATGCCTGAACATACGATACGCCGCGATCCTTGATCAGGCGCACCGCCTCAAGCTTGAACTCCCGCGTAAACTGACGCCTCTCCATGACCCACCTCCAGCTCCATCAAAACACCTAACTCGGTGTCTTCGGAACCGGGTGCAGGCCAATTCAGGAGATTGCATTGTCGATTTTTTCGCGGGAAGTGGGACGACTGGCCACGCTGTATTCGATCAGAATATCAGCGATGGCGGCAACCGACGTTTCGTGTGTGTGCAGTTTCCAGAGCCTTTACCAAAGCCTGAAAGCAAGCTGAGGACTCTCTCGGACATTACTATTACTCGGCTTCGAAACGTCATTTCTGAGATCTTGAAGGCGAAAGCCGCTGAGAAGGAAGAGCTTGGCTTCCGCGTGTTTAAGCTTGCCTCCTCGAACATCCGCGCTTGGGAACCCGATCGCGACAATCTCGCAACGACGCTTGAGGACGCCGTCGAGCATCTCAAGAGCGACCGCACCGAGCAGGACGTCCTCTACGAACTGCTGCTGAAACTCGGGCTCGACCTCTGCGTCCCGATCGAAACCAAGACGTTGGCAGGCAAGGCCGTGCACAGCGTCGGTGGCGGGGTGCTGATTGCCTGCCTCGCGGAGAAGATTGGGCCCGACGAGGTTGAGGAGCTCGGTCTCGGAATCGTCGAATGGCACAAGGCACTGGCGCCGGCTGGCGACACGACGTGCGTATTCCGCGACAGCGCCTTCGCCGATGACGTGGCCAAGACCAACATGGCCGCCATCTTGGAGCAGAACGGCATCGCCAATGTACGCAGCCTGTAGAGACCGCGCACATGAAACTGCATTTTGAGCCCAATCTCGATTACCAGCTTCAGGCCGTCGAAGCCGTTTGCGATCTCTTTCGCGGGCAGGAGATTTGCCGCACGGAGTTCACCGTGACGCGTGATGCGGCCGATCCGCAATTGCGCATGGGCTTCGCCGAAAGCGATCTTGGCCTTGGCAACCGGCTGACGCTGCTCGATGACGAACTGCTCAAGAACCTCAATGCCGTTCAGATTCGGAACGGCTTGCGGCCATCCGAGTCCCTGGCTTCCGGTGACTTCACGGTGGAAATGGAGACCGGCACGGGCAAGACCTATGTCTACCTCCGCACCATCTTCGAGCTGAACAAACGCTTCGGTTTCACCAAGTTTGTCATCGTGGTGCCGTCGGTCGCGATCAAGGAGGGCGTCTACAAGACGCTTCAGATCACCGAGGAGCACTTCAAGGGCCTCTATGCCGGCCAGCCGTTCGACTATTTTCTCTATGACTCCGGCAAGCTCGGGCAGGTGCGCAATTTCGCCACCAGCCCGAACATTCAGATCATGGTGGTTACGGTCGGGGCCATCAACAAGAAGGACGTGAACAACCTCTACAAGGACAGCGAGAAGACCGGTGGCGAGAAGCCGATCGACCTGATCAAGGCGACGCGGCCGATCGTCATCGTCGATGAACCACAGAGCGTTGATGGCGGGCTTTCCGGGGCCGGAAAGACAGCGCTGGACGCGATGAACCCGCTTTGCACGCTGCGCTATTCTGCAACCCATGTTGACAAGCACCACATGGTTTTCCGGCTCGATGCGGTTGACGCTTACGAGCGCAAGCTGGTGAAGCAGATCGAGGTGGCCTCCGCGACGGTTGATGGCGCGCACAACAAGCCATTCGTCCGTCTTGTATCGGTCGCCAACAAGCGCGGTGACATCAGCGCCAAGGTGGAGCTCGATGTCGCGACAGCCTCTGGCGTGCAGCGGCGCGAGGTCATCGTTCACGACGGCGACAATCTGGAACAGACCACGAAGCGCGCGATCTATGCCGATTGCCGGGTGGGCGAGATCCGGGTCGCGAAGGGCGGGATCAAGGTGCTCTCGCTCTTCTTCATCGACGAGGTCGCCAAATACCGGAAATATGACGCAGACGGAAATGCCCAGAAGGGCGACTATGCGCGCATCTTCGAAGAAGAATACCGCCGGTTCGGCAATCACCCCGACTATAAGACGCTATTCGGCGAAGTGGACCTCACTCATGCCGCCGAAGAGGTCCACAACGGCTATTTCTCGATCGATAAGAAGGGTGGCTGGACCGACACCGAGGAGAACAACCAGGCCAATCGCGACAATGCGGAACGCGCCTACAATCTGATCATGAAGGACAAAGAGAAGCTCCTCAGCTTCGAAACGCCTCTCAAGTTCATCTTCTCCCATTCAGCGCTAAAGGAGGGCTGGGACAACCCTAACGTCTTCCAGATTTGCACCTTGCGCGACATCCAGACCGAGCGCGAGCGGCGCCAGACCATCGGCCGTGGCTTGCGGCTCTGCGTGAACCAGAACGGCGAACGACTGCGCGGCTTTGAGGTCAACACGCTTACGGTGGTGGCGACCGAAAGCTACGAGAAATTCGCCGAGAACCTACAAAAGGAAATCGAGGAGGACACGGGCATCCGGTTCGGCGTGGTGGAGGAGCATCAGTTTGCGGCCATCCCGAGGTTGGACGAAAGCGGCACGGTTCAGCCGATGGGTATCGACCGCTCAAAAGCGATCTGGGAGCACCTCAAGACCGCCGGATATATCGATGCACGAGGGCGGGTTCAGGACAAGCTGCGGACGGCCCTCAAGGAAGGGACGCTTTCAGTTCCGGCTGAATTTGAGCCTCAACACGGCTTCATTGCTGAAGTGCTTCGGAAGCTCGCCTGTCGCCTGGAAGTCAAAAACTCAGACGTGCGGCGCCAGGTGCGCACGCGGCAGGCGGTCCTCAACAGCCCTGAATTCAAGGCGCTTTGGGATCGGATCAAGCACAAGACCACCTATCGGGTGCAATTCGACAACGAGAAGCTGATCGACAGCTGCATCCGCGCGCTCAAGGACGGACCGCATATCGCCAAGACCCGCCTGCAATGGCGCAAAGCCGATATTGCCATCGGCAAGGCAGGCGTCGAGGCTACCGAACGCGAAGGCGCAGCCACGGTCGTTCTGGACGAAACGGACATCGAGCTTCCCGATCTTCTTACCGACTTGCAGGATCGCACGCAGCTCACCCGACGAACCATCTACCGCGTGCTCGTCGGAAGCGATCGTTTGGAGGATTTCAAGCGTAATCCGCAGCAGTTCATCGAGATGGCCGCGGAGGCGATTAACCGCTGCAAGCGCTTGGTCGTGGTTGACGGGATCAGATACCAGCGCCTGGGCGATGAGCACTACTACGCGCAGGAGTTGTTCGAACAAGAGGAACTAACCGGCTATCTCAAGAACATGATGACCGACGCCACGAAGTCGGTTTACGAGCAGGTTGTCTATCAATCCGACGTTGAGGCGACCTTCGCCGATCAGCTCGAGAAGAACACGGCGGTGAAGGTGTATGCCAAGCTGCCAGGGTGGTTCACCGTGCCTACGCCTCTCGGCACATACAATCCTGATTGGGCAGTTCTGATTCAGGAGGATGGGCGAGAACGGCTCTATCTGGTGGTAGAAACCAAGGGTACGCTTTTCGCGGACGGGCTGCGAAGCACCGAGGCCGCCAAAATCCTGTGCGGAGAGGCGCACTTCAGCGCCCTTGCGACCGGCGACAACCCCGCCCGCTATGTGAAGGCGACCAAGGTGGAGGATTTGTTGGGTCGTTCCTGATTTCAGCACACTTTATCGTAGAGGGTGCAGGCGCCATCCGACGATATGCGTGCCGTGGAGGACTGCGGGTCGGTGACATGCCGAATTTGCGCACGGTCGACATGCTGCTGGTCGAGGAGCTGTTCCAGCCCCCGGGCAAGCCCGGGTACGTGCTGGATTTCTCGGACCGCACCTTCGCGATTTTCTTCGCGGAGGAGCTGAACGTCGACATCGACGATCCGGCGTACGCCGTAAATGGCACCTCGAAGCTGCGACGCTTCAAGTGTTTCTTGCAGGCGGTCGACAAAGCCATAGCCATACGGACGCTGAAAGCCGCATGGGAGTACCGTGAGGCCAAACGCGCGCAATGGCAGCAAGAGGAGAAGGTCCACAATGCCGAAGGTCGCTTCTTGCAATTGATTGCACGGCTCGAAGGCAGCGAAGCGGCGGATGGCGGATCGAAGCCGAAGCCGGCGTTCGACCGGGCGAAATTCTCGGAGCTGCAAGCAGCACTGATGGACCTATCGAAGATCGACCCCGCGCCGCGCGGTTTCGCCTTCGAGAAATATCTCAAGCGTCTGTTCGACGCCTTCGACCTCGGCGCGCGCGCGTCGTTCCGGCTGGTAGGGGAGCAGATCGACGGCAGCTTCGTGCTCAACAGCGAGACGTATCTGCTTGAAGCGAAGTGGCACAACGAGCCGACCGGCATTGGCGACTTGCATGCTTTCCACGGTAAACTCGAAGAGAAGGCGAGTTGGACTCGCGGGCTCTTCGTCAGCTACAGCGGGTTCTCACCGGACGGACTTAAGGCATTCGGACGCGCCAAGCGGCTCATATGCCTCGATGGCGCTGATCTTGCGGAAGCATTGATTCGCGAGTTGCCCCTCAATCTCGTGCTTGAACGGAAGGTGCGACATGCGGCCGAGACTGGTATCGCGTTCGCGCAGGTGCGTGAGCTCTTTTAGGCTAGTTAGAAAGAATGTCATCAAGGTTGATATCCTCCCCTGGTTAGTCGAGCGGCGCGAAAGGGAGAAGTCGCGATGGCCGGACCGTCTTTGAAACTGGGCATGCTGCAAGAATGCGCCTCCGGCGAGCTGGTCAAGGTGCGCATCAACGAATCGGTGGAGTGGGCGCTGGTGGGCGGACGAGGCCAGGGCGTGTCCTGGCTCGTAGTCCTCAGCGGGCCGAAGGCATTCACGGCGATCAACATGGCGCCCCAAGGCCATATCGACGGGGACTTCGAGCGCTACCCGGTCATCCGGTTCGGCGAAGCCTACACGTTCGCCCCCAACCAGCGCGCCGCATGTCAGATCGCGAACGGCGACCTGTTCTCGAAGCCGGGCAGCCTCGTCGTGAGCGAAAAGGGCAGCTGCCTCGTCGTGAGGTCGGAGAACAACAAGAGCATGATGCGTTACGTCGACCTCGCGTTCGGCGTCGTGGGCGGGGAGCCGGGCGGCCAGCGCGCCGCCTTCGCCGCCTGGACGCTGTACGATGATACTACCCCGCCACATGAGGCTCGGGATGTGCTGATCCAACACAAGGAGCACGTTCCCGGTGGCTAACCGCGATCTGCACGAGGAGCTTGGCGGATTCCTAGCCGCACATTCCGCAATAAGCAGATCGAGGACAGCCACGATCTTGCGAACGTCCATACGCACCTGCGGCCAACGTCTCGGTCGCGTCTGTTTCAGACACTCCTTGCTGCAGGAATCCCTGTATCCTTTCTGGCGGCAATACGCAGAGAGCAGCCGCAGGGTTCATGTACAGGTGGTCCGTACTAGCGCTCCGAAAAAGCAAAGCAAAATCAAGAACGGAGTTGTGGATTCTTTGCTCTCCGACCTCCAGGTGTTCGTACGAACAGTACGGAGGTGAGCGCAAACAGAAAGCGTTCAATTTCAATGGATTACAAGAACCGTACTAAATCGGTAAAGTCCGGAGGTTTGGAGAGAAATGGCCCGAGAGAGAGAATTTCAGGCTCGGAGTGGGTCACCGCGGTGCGGAGGTTCGCTCGCGAATGTCCACAAACATTGGCAATTTCAGCGTGGCCGCAGCGCGCGAGAGAAGTTTTGTCAAAACGGACTGGCGGAGAGAGAGGGATTCGAACCCTCGATACGGTTGCCCGTATACACGCTTTCCAAGCGTGCGCCTTCAGCCGCTCGGCCACCTCTCCGCACCGCTGCGGATAGCCGCAGGCGCGCGCACTATATCGGCGGCCGTCCGCATGACAAGCCGAAAGCCTTCCTAAATCAAAGGATTCGCGCTTGGCCGCGAGCGCGCCCTGGTCGATCAAAAGCCGCAAGATTGCAAGGCGAGAAGGGCGAAGCGAGCAGCGCCTCCTGGCCCCTCAAGCTTCTTGGCCTCAATACGTCTGAAGCGCACGCTCGGTGCGACCTTGGACAAACCTTGGCCGCGCGCAGGACCGATGATCGCGCCATGTGACGCGCGCCGGGCTTGGATGTTGCGCAAAAGCGGCCTTGACATCGCCGTGCGCTGATGTATTTAACGGGTTAGTTAATTAACCTGTTGGTTAATAAAAATGCCTGCGCTCCGCCTCGACGCCACCTTCGCCGCCCTCGCGGATCCCACGCGCCGCGCCATCCTGGCGCGGCTGGCTTTGGGAGAGACATCGGTCTCGGAACTGGCTGAGCCTTTCGCCATGAGCCTTCCGGCGGTCTCCAAGCATCTCAAGGTGCTGGAGCGGGCAGGGCTCATCTCCCGTGGCCGCGCGGCGCAACGGCGGCCATGCCGTATCGTTCCCTCGGCGCTCAAGGAGGTCGACGATTGGCTCGAGCATTATCGCCGTTTCTGGGAAGCGAAACTCGATCGGCTGGAGGAGTTCTTGCGCGAAAGCGAGGAAGCTCCGGCATCGAAGGACGAGCCGGAATAGACACGCCGCTTGGCTCAGCGTCATCGATTCATTTCAACGTTCAGCAACGCAACGGAGGACGACCATGAACGAGCAGAACAAGATGCCGCCTGTGACGCCCTATCTGACCGTGAGGGGCGCGGCCGACGCGATCGCATTCTATCAGCGCGCTTTCGGCGCCACGGAAAACGTGCGGTTGCCGGCGCAGGACGGCAAGCGGCAGTTGCCTTCGCGCTGCATTTCGATGCGCCGGCAGAGCTTGACGCCGTGTTCCAGCGTGCGATCGCCGCCGGGTGCACGTCGACGCTTGATCCGCAGGACATGTTCTGGAATGCGCGTTTTGCGATGCTCCGCGATCCCTTTGGGCATCGCTGGCTGATGAACGCGCCGCTTTCGTAACGCCGTCGAGTCGCCGTCTATTGAGCGCGCGGATTTCCCCCATGATTACGCTCTGCATCGTCATCCTGGTCCTTCTCCTGATCGGCACGTCGCTGACGACGACGGCGTGAGGGAAATGTCCTCGCATTTTTCGAACGAGTGCGCGGGAGATCATTACGACGCGAACGTCGCAATGAAACGGAAGTGAAAGGCTGGCTTCTGTCGGCCGCGGCGATCGACGAGCAAGCGGAGGCATTAAATTAACGTCAGAGAGTTGCGCCTGATTGCGCACTCAGCGGCGCTTCTTGGCGACGACGGCCTCGTAAGCGGCTTGCAAGGTTTGGGATACCGAGGGTCCCGCGCGCCGGTGTTTACGCTGGCCGAGATGCACTTCGCGCAGCTCGTCCATCAACGCGTCCCACATTTTTGGTCCGCCCTCCCGTAACAGCTGTGCACGGATGCCCAGTTCTTCCGTGACCGGCAGGTACTTGCGGCCCCATCCCGCCATCTGCGCAAGGATCGGCAAAAGCTCGATGCCTTTCTCGGTGAGGCTGTAGACGCCCTTTTGCTTATGCGTGGGATCGTCCGCCCGCGTGACGATGCCTTGTTGGAGCAACGTTTTGAGCCTGTCGGCGAGAATGTTGGAAGAAATTCCTTCCTCCGACTTCGTGAGCAATTCGCGAAAATGTCGCCGGTTTCCGAAGATCATGTCGCGGATGATCAGCAGGCTCCACCGGTCTCCCACCACTTCAAGCGTGAGATTGATAGGGCAGCCGGACCTTTGATCGCCACTCATCGCATCCTCGAAAACCGCTTGCAACATCGCATCTGTACTCGTAGTCTACAACTAGTTGTAAAACGCAATCGGTTAGAAAAGACGGAGCAGGGCGCGTTCTTCGACGACCCCGGACAGGTGGAAGGGCGTGAAAAGGGGCGCGAAGGTTTGCTCAACGCGCTCGACGCCGAATTGAAACGTGATCGTGCGGCCGCGTGAGTAGTTCTGCTGCAAGCAATCGAAACGCATGGCGAAGGAGAACACGCATGTCTTTGACGTTGTATTTTCACCCGCTCTCGAGCTTTTGCCAGAAGGTGCTCATCGCGCTGTATGAGAACGAAACACCGTTCATACCGCGCATGGTCGATCTGGGTGATCCTACGGATCGTGCGGCCTTCGCGAAGGTATGGCCGATCTGCAAATTCCCTGTCATTCGCGACGACGCGAGGGGGCAGACGATCCCCGAGTCGACGATCGTCATCGAATATCTGGCGCAGCATTATCCCGGAAAGACATCGCTTGTTCCTGCCGACGCCGATCTTGCGCTGCAGACGCGTCTGAATGATCGTTTGTACGATCTTTACGCCAGCGATCCGATGCAGAAGATCATCGGAGACAGGTTGCGCCCGGCGAACGCGAAGGATCCGCACGGTGTGCAGGAGGCGCAGGCGCGATTGCGCCAAGTTTACGACATCGTCGAGAAGGATATGCAGGGAAAAACGTGGTCAGTTGGTGAGTCCTACACCATGGCGGACTGTTCCGCTTCGCCGGCTTTGTTCTACGCCAATATGGTGGTGCCGTTCAGCGAGACGCATCCCACTCTGGCGGCTTATTTCGATCGATTGAAGAAACGCCCATCGTTTGCACGCGCCTTGAAGGAAGCGGAGCCCTATCTGCATCTTGTGCCGAAGTAGCGTCGCGCGCGCATTCGCGGAACGCGATTCTTGAAGTTATGCATCGGCGGCGTGATGAGCGCCGCCGTCACGTTTGCGTGTGAAAGCGACGCTATAGCCGCGAAAATGCGCGGCCGGCTTACTCCGGCGCGATCCAGCCCTTACATCTCTCACCGAAATGTTATGAATTGCGCAATGGATCGGGTGCGCTATTCGCGCTGTGACGTGAGGGATTTGTCGATGCAGATCGGAATGATCGGGTTGGGCCGCATGGGCGGCAATATTGCGCGCCGCTTGATGCGAAACGGGCACGATGTCGTTGCCTACGACCGCGATCAAAAGGCGGTGTCGGCGCTCAGCGCCGACGGTGCGACCGGCGCTGCTGATCTTGCCGCGCTGCTGAAGAAATTATCAAAGCCGCGCATCGTCTGGGTCATGCTGCCGGCAGGCGAGATCACCGAGAGTACAATCCGCCAGTTGGGCGAGACGCTCGATGTCGGCGACATCATCATCGATGGCGGTAATACTTTCTGGAAGGACGATGTCCGCCGCGCGCGTGAACTTAAAGCACGTCACATTCATTACGTGGATGTGGGAACGAGCGGCGGCGTTTGGGGGTTGGAGCGTGGCTACTGCATGATGATCGGTGGCGAGAAGGACGTCGTCGCGCATATCGATCCCATTCTCTCGGCGCTTGCGCCGGGGGCCGGCGAGATACCGCGCACCCCTGGTCGTGACAGCCGCGATCCACGCGTCGAGAGCGGCTATCTTCACACCGGCCCGAGCGGCGCCGGGCATTTCGTCAAGATGGTGCATAACGGCATAGAGTACGGGTTGATGCAGGCTTACGCCGAAGGGTTCGATATTCTGATGAACACCGACAAGAATCCGGAGCCTGAGGCGCAACACTTCAACCTCGACGTCGCCGACATTGCAGAGGTTTGGCGCCGCGGGAGCGTCATCACGTCGTGGCTTCTCGATCTGACATCCGCCGCCTTGGCGAAAGATGAGCGGCTTGAGTCCTACTCGGGTTTTGTCGCGGATTCTGGCGAGGGTCGCTGGACGGTGATGGCGGCGGTCGATCAGGCCGTGCCGGCGGAGGTTCTCACGGCCGCCCTCTATGCGCGCTTTCGTTCGCGGCAGGAGCACACATTCGCCGATAAGATTCTGTCCGCCATGCGAATGGGATTCGGCGGGCATATCGAGGCCGGCCCCCATCCGGCGCCTAAGGGACCGGCGGTTGAACGCTGATGATGTCGGGTCCGAGGGCAAGAAAATCGTCGCCGGCCGATTCGTGCGCGTTCGTGATCTTCGGTGTGACGGGCGATCTCGCGCATCGCCTGTTGATCCCCGCGCTCTACAACCTCGCGGCTTCCGGCCTGCTTCCCAAGGTGTTCGCGCTCGTCGGCGTTGCACGCGGAGAAATGTCGGGAGACGCCTTGCGCACGGATCTGCGCAAGAGCCTGGCGCAGTTCGCGACGCGGCCGGTCGACGAAAAGATCGCGGATCGTTTGCTCGCGCATGTGAGCTTTGTCCCGGGCGCGGCGGATGATCCGCA
>JAFKKS010000198.1 GCA_017304555.1 Hyphomicrobiales bacterium | reverse complement strand
CGCGCAGCTTCATCTCACGGAAGATGCCTTCACGCTGCATCTTCTTCTTGAGGGCTTTAAGGGCCTGATCGACGTTATTGTCGCGAACGAGAACCTGCACGCGTTATCCTCTTTGAATGCGCAAAAATGTCCAGAATCTGGCAAGCCGACACCGCGCGCCGCGCATGCGCCGCTGCCAAGTGATGGGCATCTAGCAGAACAAAAGGGCAATGTCTACTGGGGCCCGTGGATACCCGCATAATGCCAGGAATGACGGGGCGGAACTCCGCCCGTCTCACAGAATCCGCGTCACATGCCCCATCTTGCGGCCGTCCCGGACGGCCGCCTTGCCGTAGAGGTGCACCGAGGCGCCGGGGACTGTCAGCCAGTCGCCGAAGTGCAGGGCCTCGTTGCCGATGAGGTTGGTCATTTCGATAGCGCCGAGGCGCACCGGCTTCGCCAGAGGCCAGCCGGCGACGGCGCGGATATGCTGCTCGAACTGCGAGACGCTGGCGCCGTCGAGCGTCCAGTGGCCGGAATTGTGCACCCGCGGCGCGATCTCGTTGACCAGCAGGGTGTGGCCGCCGCCGTCGGCGACGACGAACATCTCGACTCCGAGTACGCCGACATAGTCGAACGCATCGGCGATCACCGCCGTCATGCGCCGCGCCGCGTCGGCGACCTCGTCGGAAATAGCGGCCGGCACCCGCGAGATCTTCAGGATGTGATCGCGGTGCTCGTTCTCTGTCACGTCGAAGCACTCGACCTGGCCGGCGGCGTTACGCGCGGCGATAACGGAGACTTCACGCTCGAAGGGAACGAACGCTTCGAGAATCGCCGGCTGGCCGCCGATCTCCTCCCATGCGGCCTGCGGATCGACGCCGTTGCGGATCATCACCTGGCCCTTGCCGTCGTAGCCGAAGCGTCGTGTCTTCAGCACACCTGGGCGACCGACCGCTTCGAGCGCGGCCTTGAGTTCTTCCGGCCCGTCGACCTCAGCGAAGCGTGCGGTCGGGATGCCGAGATCGTTGACGAACGTCTTCTCCAGGAGCCGGTCTTGCGTCGTCGCCAGGATGCGCGGATTGGGCAGCACCGGCTTGCGCGCGGCCAGGAAGGTCGCCGTCTCGGCTGGGATATTCTCGAATTCGTAGGTGATGACGTCGACGTCGCCGGTAAAGCGGTCGAGCGCTTCGGTGTCGCTATAGTCGGCGCGGGTGACGCGGTGCACGACGTCGAAGGCGGGCGCCTGCGGATCGGGCGACATCACATGGCATTTGAGGCCAAGTTTCGCGGCCGCAAGCGCCAGCATGCGGCCAAGCTGGCCGCCGCCGAGGATTCCGATCGTCGCGTCGGGAGCGAGCGGCGGGCTCACGCCGGCTCGTCCGCAGGCCGCTCATTGACGGCGTCGGTCTGACTTTTGCGGTAAGCGTCGAGGCGCTTGGCGAGGGGCTTGTCCTGCAGCGCCAGCACGCCGGCCGCGAGCAGCGCCGCGTTGATGGCGCCGGGCTTGCCGATCGCCAGAGTGCCGACCGGGATGCCCGCCGGCATCTGCACGATGGAATAGAGGGAATCGACGCCGGCGAGCGCTTTCGATTCGATCGGGACGCCGAACACCGGCAGCGAGGTGAGCGCGGCGGTCATTCCGGGCAAATGGGCGGCGCCGCCGGCGCCCGCGATAATGACCTTGAAGCCGGCATCTTTCGCTCCGCGCGCGAAGGCGTAGAGCCGCTCCGGCGTGCGGTGGGCGGAGACGATGCGCTTGTCGTAGGCGACGCCCAGCCGATCAAGGGTCTCGGCCGTGTGCTTGAGGGTCACCCAGTCGGACTGGCTGCCCATGATGATCGCGACCGGACGCTCTGACATTTGCTCCTCGAAGCCGCGTTCGGCCGCAAAAGAAGCGCTGGATTATAGGATCGCGCCCCTCTGTGGCAAGCCGCGCCGCTGGTTTTGCTCAACGACGTTCAATAGCAGGGTCTTCGCTGAAGCGAACAGGGGAGGCGAGGGCGAAAAATCGCACCATGTCCAGGCTGCGCCGCCGCGTTGTGCGGAGAGGGGGACGACGTTACGCGATGATATCGGGCGTCAGTTGATCTTCGACAAAGGAAATACGGTCGCGCAGGACAAGCTTGCGCTTCTTCAGCCGCTGGACCTGCAACACGTCGGCGCCCGGCACGAGGTGCAACGCCTCGATCGCCGTGTCGAGATCGCGATGCTCCTGGCGCAGGCGGGCTAGTTCTGCCTCGAATTCCCGCCGTTCATCCTGCGTCATTGCTGCGTCGGTACCAGCCGTTACGCTCGCCATTCAAGCAAAGCTCAATTGACCGATTATCCTCCTCCGAAGCGGAGCCTGCAAGCGCTCTGACGCACGTCTTTTGGGAGCGGGCGGATTGCCGCATTTGAGGATGCCGCGCACTTCTTGCGTCGACTTGCGACCGACCACATGTCACACTCTTGGGGTCAGGCAGCAATCTGACGAAGGAGGCTTTTTGACATGTCGATCCAAGCGCATCTTTCGGAGTTGGAACGGAAGCACGACGCCCTCGAGACGGAACTCGCTGAGGCCATAGCTCATCCCTCCACCGACGACTTGAAGATCGCCGATCTGAAACGCCGTAAATTGCAAGTCAAAGACGAGATTTCCCGTATCAGGCTGGAGACCCCACAGGCGGTACATTAGCCGCGCTCCAGAGCATGATGCCGAAACGTGTGAAGCGGTTTTCGGATCGCATTATGCTCTAAGCTCTTAGGATTGATCACGTTCGCGATTTTGGATCGGGTTGATCCAAAATCGTCGTGATCAAACCTCGACGCCGAACAGTTCAGGCGGGCCGCGCTTTTCAGCGCGTGCTTGTTTTCTGTTGCCGAACGCCGAGCGAGTTCGCATCATCGGGCCAGCGGAGGAAACGCTGTGCCCGAACAAGAAGCATTCGACTACATCATCGTCGGCGCGGGAAGCGCCGGCTGCGTGCTCGCCAACAGGCTGACGGAATCCGGCCGGTATCGTGTGCTGCTCCTGGAAGCGGGCGGGCCGGATCGCAACATCTGGATCCATGTTCCGCTCGGCTACGGCAAGCTGTTCACCGATCCGCGCGTGAACTGGTTGTTCCAGTCCGAGCCGGAAGCCGAACTCGGCGGCCGTTCCATCATCCAGCCGCGCGGAAAAGTGCTTGGTGGATCGAGCTCGATCAACGGGCTACTCTATGTGCGCGGCCAGTCGCGCGATTTTGACCACTGGCGCCAGCTTGGCAATGCCGGCTGGAGCTTCGACGACGTTCTTCCGTATTTCAAGAAATCGGAAACGCAGACGCGCGGCGCGGATGAACTGCATGGCGGCGAGGGGCCGCTTTGCGTCTCCGACGTCGAGCCGCATCCGCTGTGCGAAGCATTCATCGAAGCGGCGCAGCAAGCGGGCTTTCCGCGCACCGGCGATTTCAACGGCGCCGACCAGGAAGGTGCGGGCTACTACCAGACGACGACGCGTAAGGGACGCCGCTGCTCAACCGCGCAGGGCTACCTCAAGCCGGCGCGTTCGCGCGCGAACTTGAAGGTCGTCTCGAACGCGGCGGCGACACGCATCGTATTCGAAGGCCGCCGCGCGGTTGGTGTCGAATATCGTCAGGGAGGCGCGACGCATGTCGCGCGCGCCGGTGGCGAGATCATCGTCTCGAGCGGCGCGTTCGGCTCGCCGCAACTCTTGCAACTCTCCGGTCTCGGCCCGGCGTCGTTGTTGCAGTCGTTCGGCATTCCTCTCGTCGCCGACATGCCCGGCGTCGGCGCCGATCTGCAGGATCATTATCAGGCACGCTTCAATTATCGTTGCAGCGAGCGCATCACCATCAACGACATGATGGGAAGCCTGCACACACGCGTCGCGGCGGGGCTGAATTACATCCTGTTCCGCAAGGGCTTTCTCACCATCGGCGCCGGCTATGCGGGCGGCTTCTTCAAAACCGATCCGTCATTGCCGTCGCCCGACGTGCAAATTCACTTCATCTTGTTCAGCGCTGAGGCGGTCGGGCAGAAGCTGCACCCGTTCCCGGGCTTCCTCGCGTCGGTGTGTCAGTTGCGGCCGGAGAGCCGTGGCCATGTGCATATCAAGTCGGCCGATCCGCTCGCCGCACCGGCGATCGCGCCGCGCTATCTCTCGGCGCCGGTCGATCGCGAGATCATGATCAAGGGCATGCAGCTCACGCGCAAGATCATGGGGCAACCGGCATTGGCGCGTTACATCGTGGAGGAACTCGTGCCCGGCAAGCAGTGCGCGAGCGACGCCGATCTCTTGCAGTTCGCGCGCGACAAGGGGACGACCGTCTTCCACCCGACCAGCACCTGCCGCATGGGACCGGACACGACGGCCGTCGTCGACGAGCGTCTGCGCGTGCGCGGCGTCGCCGGCCTGCGCGTTGCCGACGCCTCGATCATGCCGACGCTCGTTTCGGGTAACACTAACGCTGCTGCGATCATGATCGGCGAAAAGGCGTCAGACATGATCCTGCAGGACGCGAAGGCGACTCCTGCTCGCGCCGCGGCGTAGTGATTTCGTCATCTCCCCATGGGAGAGGTGACGGCGACCGCAGTGCGGATCAAGCCTTGCGTAATTCGCTCGCCGCGCGCGAGAGGATATCGACGATGCGCATTTCCGCATCGGCGTCGTTCGCGAATTTTTCCGACGCGATATCGCGCAGATTGTCGATCGCTGCATCGACGAGCCGTGACACGCGTGGCCCACGCTCGCGGCGTCCGTCGTGATGTTCGTGCGATGAGCCTTGCCGCCATTGCGCGACCTTGTCCGCAAGCGCGGAGAGGCGCGCGAGAATGACGTCGACGACGTCGGGATTCTCGTCGAGATAGGCGCGGCCGTCGTCGGTGATGGTGTAGAGCTTCTTGGCGCCGTCCGTTTGTGCGGTGACGTAGCCGGCTTCCTCGAGATAGGTGAGCGTCGGATAAACGACCCCGGGGCTTGGCGCGTACCAGCCGCCGGTTTTCTCCTCCAGCACCTTGATGATCTCGTAGCCGTGCCGGGGCTGCTCCTTGATCAGCCAGAGCGCGACCAGCCGCAGGTCGCCCTG
>JAFKKS010000197.1 GCA_017304555.1 Hyphomicrobiales bacterium | reverse complement strand
GATAGGACCGGGCTTTGGTTCGATCCCGGAAGGGAGTTCAGTGCGAACGCCCTGAAGCCGTTCATTCACGAGCTGGCGAGCAAAATAGATATCGGTCCCGTCGTGGAAAATCACGGTCACTTGCGACAGGCCGTACCGAGAGATCGAGCGCGTGTACTCGAGACCCGGTAGGCCGGCAAGAGCAGTCTCGATCGGAAATGTAACGCGCTGCTCAACCTCGAGCGGAGAGAACCCTTCTGCCTCCGTATTGATCTGGACCTGGACGTTGGTGATGTCAGGGACCGCGTCGATCTGCAGACGCTGGAAACTCAAGACGCCAAGGGCGGCGAAGGCAAACACCGCAGCAAGGACGATCCAGCGGTTCTGGATAGACAGTCGGATGATGCGTTCAAGCATTGCGCGTCTCCTTAGTGATCGTGAGACGCGCCGGACTTCTCGATGTCCGCACGGATCAGGAATGCGTTGTCGGTGACATAGACCTCGCCGGGATCGATACCCCCAAGCACCTCGGTCCATTCCGGTGTGCGGCGCCCGAGCTTGAGCATGCGCACCTCATACGTATCGCCCACTTTTGCGAAAACGACTGTGAAGTCACGGAACCGCTGTAAAGCTCGGGTTTTTACGGCGAGCGGCACGCTCGTCGAGTTCAGCGTGACCGTCGCTTCGATGGCAATTCCCGGCCTCCAAATGCCCTTAAGATTCGGCAGCTCGGCAAGCGCGGATACAGTTTGCGTCGAAGGATCGGCGCTCGGCAGGAGGTTGACTATCCTGGTCTGTATGCGCTGGCCGCCCAGACCTTCGATTTCGACCGGCTGGCCGACCTCAAGGCGCTCCGCATCTCGAGGAAACGCGAAGAGCGTGGCTTGGACCTTGGTGGCGTCAGTCACCACATAAATTGCCTGCGATGCCACGTCCCCGACATTGGCGTTCCGTTCGGTCACGACACCAGTAATCGGCGAATTGATCTGATAGGTGCGAAGGCTATCGCTGGCTTCCACCCGCACCAGCAATTCGCCCTTCTGAACCTGCTGGCCAACGCTCTTGGTCATTTCGATGATGCGACCGGGATACCAGGCACGCACCTCAGCCCGCCCTTGTGGCTGCAACGTCACGCGGCCCGGGAGGTCGATGGTTTCGACCATGACCGCGTCACCAGCCGGCGCGGTCTTAACTCCCGACGCTTCGGCCACTGCGTCGGCAATGATGGTGCGCCCTTCGTATGAGTCATATGTCCAGTGGCTTTCTTTGCTGGAATACGTCGCCGTGACGGCAACATCGAACGAGTGGGGTTCCTTTACGATTCCCGAACCCATCAGGAAGTCAGAATTGGGCGTGAACGAAAATGCGTCGGCGCGACCGCCAAGACGCGTCAAAACCATGCGGAGGTCGACCTTCGACGGGTCAAGTGGCTTGTTCTGCCAATACGGATAGACACGGAATTCTGGGTCGGTGCCTTCCTCGAATATCGTTATCTCAACTGCAAAGTCGCCATCCCGGAGCATCCGTCCACGATGTGGGCCGCGCTCATAGTCGGCCTCGGCTGCAGGTGTGCCAGCGGATCTGTTCGCCGAGTCGCCGCACGCGGCCGGCAGCAAAGCCAACGCGAGCAATAGGGCTACAACAGTGAATCGTACGCGTGGTTGAGCCATTAGCGGCTTCCTCTTTGATTGCTCAGACGGGCATGACGGCCGGTCAGCCGCGCCACGGCGGCCTTATCGATGTTGAAAGCCCGAAGGGCTTCGATGCGCCTATTGCGGGCGTCGTTGAGCGTTCGCTGCGCATCGACGAATTCGACGTAGTTGAACGCGCCGCGCTCAAGCCCCTCACGAATCAACTGGAGAGAGCGCTCCGCCTGCGGAATGGCCTCGCTCTGAATGCGGCGGGCTTCCGTGGCGTTGGCCAGGAGCCGTCCCTGAAGCCGTGTCAGTTCGCGACGCAAGGCGCGCCGCACTGACGCCAAATCCAACTCGGCTGCCTTTCGCTCGGCCTCCGCTCTCTCAATATTGCCTTCATTGCGATCGAACAGGGGGAGCGGAATTGAAATGCCGCCTACGATCGCCGTGTCGTTCGTATCGTTGAAGCGCCGTACACCAAGACGCACCGATGGATCTGGAATGGCCTTCGTGCGTTCCAGCACCACGCGTGCACCAGCAACGTCCCGCTCGGCTTCGGCCACCGCAACGTCGACGTTGAAAAACCGGCCGGCGGCAGGGATTTCAGTCGACTCAAACGTTGTTAGGTCGATGTCGAAATCGGGCCTCCCGCGCCAATAGTTTGCTACATTTGTCCGCGCGATGCGAACATTTGCGCGCGCCTGGTCTACTGCAATCTGTTCAAGGGAAACCTGTGCGTCAGCGCGGGCCTGAACGTAAAGCGGGTCGCGGCCCGCCTGCGCACGCCGGGCGATTTCGTCTTTTAGCCGTTGCGCTATGCCGAGGCGCGCTTCTGCAAGCCGCAACTGCGCTGTGGCCGCTGCTGCATCAATCCAAGCGATTTCAACCTCACGCAGCATATCCAGCACACGGGTGGTGCTTCGTGCCTTGACCGTTCCCAGCTCGGAACGGGCAACGTCTGTGCGCGCCTCGCGCTTTCCGCCCAGTTCGATGGTCTGCTGTAGGTAGAGCGTCGACTGGGCGCTTCGAAAGCCGCCATACTGGCCCGAGCCGCCGAAGTTTTCGATGTCCGCCCCGACCGACGGATTAAGCCGCTTATTCGCTTGACGAACCCCAGCTTCCGCACCACGCACTCGCGACCGGGCCGCAGGCAGCGTCAGGTCGTATTTGAGGGCACGCAACAATGCGTCGTTAAGCGTGAGAGTTTGCGCGTGCGCGACTTCCAAGCAGGCACTGGCGAGCAAGAGTGTGGCAGCGAGCATGACTCGCCGCACACCCCAACCCACACCAATCCTGGTGTGAATAGGCATGTTAACCCCTTAAGGCATCAGTTGAATCAGCACAGCGGCCGAAGCCTGCGTGAGGTGTTTAACTCATGCTTTCGGAGGTCGATCTACTCTGTTGCTAAAGCCGCCGGCGAGGGTGAACTCTGGCACGAAAAAGGCGACAACGGTGACGAACTCGACGGAAGACGAAGGGATAGAGGAGTGCACTACGCCGGTTTGACCACCATCGGCATTGTGTGCATGAGAGACGGGATGTGACGGATCGTTGCCATCATCCTGGTCATGATCGTGCTGCTGGTCGACCGCAATGACAGACCCAGCCAAAGCGTTCACGCTGTGATCGATACCGAGAGCGTGTGCCAGCCGGTCTAACATAATGACGTTCATTTGGACACAGAAGACAAACGAAATCGCCACGCAAAGCATGGCAATCGCCTTCCTGAATCGTTTGGACGCACTGGCCGACACGAGTCCTCCGTCTAAAATTTAACGCGGAGCGCGTCGCGCGGCAACCTCGATTGTCGATCCTTCACAAAAATACGCGCCGCCGCCGGCAGTTTGCGAGCTGATGCCGAGTGGAGACACGGATCGCCGAGAATGCGACTTCGGTGGTTCAACGCGTCGGTATGAACTTTGCTTGGCGGCGACCCTGCCCCTCGCCCTTCCCACGACTTTTCTGTTAGCCGCGATATTCTCCGGGAAACACCATGTCCTGATCTACCAGCACGTTGAATTTGTATCCTGGACGGATTTCCAACGTCGGCTGCACGTCCATGTTCCTTGAGATCGTGCGCTCGGCCATTCGCCCGAAGGTTTCCGCGAATGAACGACGCGCCGCATATTCGGCGCTGTTCTCCATCCCGAAAGAATTGCGGTCGCGCGGAATCGCCATCTCCGTGCCGGCGCCGATCAAGGCGATCAGGATTGCCGAGCCGAAGGTTTGAAGCAATTTGCGGTCGACCTTGTCGCTGAGCCCGCCATAGCCCTGTGCATCCGTGCCGGCCATGCCGCCGATCTGCAAGGTCGAGCCGTTCGGCAGGATGATGTCGGTCCAGACGACAAGCACGCGCGACTGGCCGAAGGAAACCTTGCTGTCGTAGCGCCCCAGCAATCGCGTCCCCTGTGGGATGAGCAGCCGATGGCCGCTAGCGCTATCAAACACGTTCTGAGACACCTGCGCCGTGATGCGTCCGGGAAGGTCGGAGTTGATGCCGGTGATGAGCGTGGCGGGAATAACCGAGCCGCGCTTGAGTTCGAATGGTGAGCGTTGCGGCACGACCTGGTTCGGCAGGTAGCCGAGCTTCTGCAGGTCCGCGTTGAAGAAGTTCTCCTTTGACGTTTGCCCGTTCGGATCGATCTGCTGGCCGGTCAGGCCGGCACGGAGCGCGGCCGCGTAGAGATCGGCCGCGCCCCCTGTGCCGAGCGGCCCTCCCGTGGCGCGCTGCTGCTGCTGTTGGCCCCGATCAGGTGCGGCAGTCTGCAGCTTGGCTAGGCTCACGCCCAGCGGAGAATCATAGGCGGTATTGTGCGCCTGAATGCGCGCCATGCGCTGGCGGTGCTGCTCGCGCAGGTACTGCTCACGCTGTTCACGCTCGATGCGGGCGCGCCAGACTTCCTCGGATTCGACAGCCGACGGCTCGCGCACCGGCTGCGGCGCGGCGGTGAAGGGATTTGCCGGCGCTCGTTCCGGCGCCGGCGGAGGCGCGGGTTGAAACACTTGCGCCGGCGTCGGATCCTCGATGATCCCGTCGGGCACGTTGCGCTTCATCGCATCGGCGTATGTCGACGCGGGACTCGATGCCGGGCCATCGGGGCCGCGATCGCCGCGAAAATACAATCCGCGTGTCGTCAGCCCGTAAAGGATCACGCCAAGGAACAGCACGACAAACACGATCGCGGCGATCACCGGCACGCGGTTAAGGCGACGGATCTTCGGCGCGGGCCCGCCGGCATTGAGATCAAGCGACTGTGCCATCACCGCCCTCCCCTAACCACGTTGCATCACCGACACGGGACTCGTCGGCTTCGCGCCGGTCGCCGTCACCGCATAGGCGCGGCCGAGATCGAATTGCTGCGTCGACAATCGCGCGAGGATCGTACCGTCGAGATTGTCGACCACATAGGCGAGCGCGATCGCCTTCTGGTCGGTTCGCTGATCGGTCGCAACCGCATAGCCCCAGCCGCGCAACGCCGCCTCGAGCGCCTGGCCGAACGG
>JAFKKS010000196.1 GCA_017304555.1 Hyphomicrobiales bacterium | reverse complement strand
GATGCCGGCGCGGCTCGGGTGGAAGCGGAGGACACCGATCCCGACGGACAGACCCTGCTGATCTGGTATCCCGCCGCGACACCCCGATCGGACTATGTGCGGGCGGCAATCAAAATCGAATCGGGCGCGAAATCCGCGCTCGACCCGAACAGCGAAGTGCCGATTAAACCCTATGTCGACGATGATCTGCCGGCGCTTGACCTGACCGTTCCGGCTGTGCGGACCGTCGATCCCGAACGTACCTTCTGGGACAAGGTCGTCATCCTCCACGGGCTGCGGCGCTGGTTCGACAAGCGCGGCGAGCTGCGCGGCGGCGGGCAACGCGTATCCCGTCACTACTACGACCTGCACCAGCTCGCCGCAGCGCCCGTCGGCGCCGCTGCTGTCGGCGATACGGCGCTCGGCGCGGACTGCGTCGCGCACGCCCGGATGTTCTTCAATCGACCGGACTTCGACCTCGCAAGCGCCGCGTCCGGCTCGTTCACGCTCGCCCCTCATGACGCGATGATCGAGCAGCTGCGCGTCGATTACAGGGCCATGCAAGGCATGATCTTCGGCGACCCTCCGAATTTCGAGGCCGTGCTCGAGAGCATCAGCTCGCTCGAGACGCGTCTGAACGAGAATAGCGCGAGCGAAAGCGGGTCGGCGCGATGAAGCAGTTGGAGGAAGCTGTCGGGACGAAGCAAGAGGCAGACGCTCGCGGCGCGGCGCGCGCGACCCGGCCGGCCGCCTTACGGTGCAACTCGAGGCGATTGCAGCCGCGGCCGACGCCGGGCTTAAGGACACGGCCGCTGGCGCACGCCGCGGACCTGGCTCGCCCGCACGCTCGACGGCCGCCGCTCCGCCTCCCGGTTGTCGGCTCTTCTCAACGATGTGCCGAGCCGGCCGATCGTCCTGGCCAGCATGATCGCGGAGGAGCTGAACATTACGTCGCGCGTCGCTCGGGACCTGGTCGCCGAACTCGGTCTGCGCGAGGCGACCGGGCGGGGGTGGTACCGGGCTTGGAGAATACAGTGAACGTCCGCACCATGCGACGGCAATGACGCTATGGTGTGATTCAACGATGTCATTGCTTGCCGCTACACAAATCCCCAAGCCCGCAGATGAACAGGCCTTCGAACGCGCCTCCATCGTGCTTTGGCGCGGCCTGCTCAGTGACCCGAACATTCAGCGCAATGGTCGCCGCGGTCAGCGGCAGAACGGCGTCGATCTCTTCGGCGTGCGCAATGGTGACCCATCCCACTACATCGGAATTCAATGCAAGCTTAAGAGCGACGGGCATGTCCTGACAGCGGACGAAGTGCGTGAGGAAGTTCGCAAGGCGCTCACGTTTCGCCCTGCGCTTCGGGAATACTTTATCATCACGACCGCGCCCGATGACGTGGCGCTTCAGGAATTGGCGCGAGAGCTTGCCCTGGAGCAGAAGACCAAGGGCCGCTCCATTCTGATCTACGTCTGGGGCTGGAACACGCTCGAAGAACGGATCAGCGAGAATGCCGACGCGCGCAAGCAATTCGACCCAGATTACGGGCCGTTCAGCGACCGCATTCTCGAGCGGGTCGATAGCGTCGCCGTCACCCAACAAGAGGTGTGGGCGAGCGTCGAAACTGGATTCTCCCAGCTTGACGCCAGGCTTGCGCGCTTCGAAAGCCTGCATCTCGCGCCGGGCGACGCGACAACCGGCGCCAATGCGTTAGAGGCACAACTCGACGCCGAGATCGATCAGTACCGTGACCTCGCCAATGTCGGCAAACCGCGCACGGCGCTCTCCCTGCTCGAAGCTCTGCTGGCGCGTGTTGAGCACACTGCGTCCGGTCGGATCCTGTTTCGGCTCAAAGCAAATATCGGATCGTGTCTGCTGGCGCTGGGCGAGGACGAGAGAGCGGCGCAGCTTCTCTCGGAGGCCTATAATTATGCGCCGACCGAGCCCAAGGCGATCGCCAACAAGGCGTTCTCGCTGCTCCTGCAAGGCCGATGGGAGGAGGTCCTGGCCTTTGGTCGCGCGGCCTTGACCGCCGACCCCGGCAACGAAGGCGCCGCCGGTTACCTCGTTCAGGCCGCGCGGTTTGATCCATCCATCACCGAACCGTTGGAGCTCGTGCCGATCCCTCTATGGGGATCGCTTGGGGTCGCCATCGGTCGGGTCGATGTGCTCCGTCACCGCGGGCTCACGCCGGCTTGGTGGGAGGCGGCGCGCCAGGCGCTCGCCACTCATCCCGATGATCGTCACGCGCGTCAGTTCGCAGCCGACGCCGACCTCGACGAAATCTTGCACGATGAAATCGTGCAGAGCACCCACCTCCTGACGTCGGACCAGCGGGCCCGTGTTACAGCAGCCGTCCGCGTCTTGCGGATCCAATGGGACGCGGTGCGGTCCTCCGAAGGCGTTGTGCGTCCGGAGGACGCCGCACTCTGCAGCAATCTCATCGTCGCCTATCACATCCTCGACGAATTGCCGGTCGCACTCGAAGTCGCACGGCAGGGTCTTGCCGCGGCACCGCACGATCTCGAGATAGCGAAGCGCGCTGCGCTGACAGCCATCGAGGGGAATGACAACGAGCTTGCACGCGAGCTGCTAAAACGTCTTCCGGTCGGTCCCGACGCCACGATCCTCGCCTTCCGCTACTACTCGACGCATGGCGACTGGACCGAGGTGGCACGTCTCTGGCGCTCTCAATCCGAGCACATACCGGAGGTCGAGCGCACCCTTGTTGTCACAGCAGGTCGGTTGGCCGACCTGAAGACCCAGCGACCCAATGATCTCGAGACAAAGATCAAAGCCATCGCTGACGAGGTCAGCGACGACGCGCGCGCGAGCATCGTCGTGGCGGATTTTGCCCGAATGGAAGGGTTCGATACCATCGCCGACGCGGCGTATCGGTCGGCGCTGAAGCGCATCGACGCCCATAGCCATATCGCCGCACGGCTGATGGTCGCGATGCACGCGGCGCGGCGTGGTGAAGCCAACGCGGTTGCCGACTTGCTCGATGGGCACGTCGCAGAAGACCATGACAACGAGGCGCTGCGCGCGCTTGCGCGCGCATTTGTCAATGACAGCCCAATTCGGCAGCGCGCGATCCGCTTCTTTGAAAGGCTTCCGTCCTCGGTCAAGAGCCTCCCGTTCTACCTGCATGCGGAAGGCCTCCTGCATTATAACCGCGGCGCGCTGAAGGAGGCTGAAACATACCTGCGCCAGGCCATTGCGGTCAGCGCCGATCTAACCAACCATCTGACGCTCTTCTCCACGCTGCGTCGCACCGACCGCCGCGCCGAGATCAAGCCCATTCTCGAGAGCCTCGACCTTGCGGTCCTCAAAGGCACGCCGGGGCAAAAGATGTACCTCGCCCAGGAGATGTTCGCCGCCGGTCTCGGTGAGGCCGCCCTCGCCTTCGCCTACGACGTGCTGCAATCGGCGCGAAATGATGCAGAGGCGGCGCTGCGCTATTTCGGACTCATGATGCTCGATCCCAATGGTCGCAAAGCGCCGCGGGCTCGCGTCGTCGGTCTGGATGCGTGGGTTCGGCTGGAGGGCGCGCACGGCGAGTCCACCAGTTTCGTTGTTATCGACGGGCCGGACCGACCGGCTGATGGCCTCGTCAGCGTCAATCATCCCCTCGCAGCAGCTGCGATGGGACTGAAAGTCGGCGAGGACTTTACCATCAAAGCAGCGTTCGGCGATGACACGACGTGGCGGGTGGCCGAGATCAAGCACAAGTACCTGCACGCCCTTCACGACGTGATGGGGAATTTCCAAACGCGATTTCCGGATGCGAAAGGTTTCTACACGCTGAAGATGAAAGAGGGCGACGTCCAGCCAGCCCTTGATCAGATCAGGAAGGTCTCGGATAGTAACCGCAAGCTTGCGGACCTCTATCTGCTGCAGCATTTGCCGATGGCGATGGTGGCCACACGGCTTGGAGGCGACGCCATTGGTTTCGCCGACTACGTGCGCTCACTGGACCGTGACATCGAGACCTGCGTCGGCACCGCGCCGGAACGTGATGCTGCGCGTGACGTAATCTTGCGCCACCGGGCAGCCGGCGCCGTCGTCGACACGTACACAGCGTGGACCATCGCGACGATGGACGTGTTCGATGTTCTCCTCGCTGTCTTTGGCAAGGTCGTCATCCCGCGATCGTGCATCGACGAACTTCGTGGGCTGCGCGACCGAGAGCAGTTCGGTGGCGAGGACCAATCGATGACGATCGCGTGGCACAATGGCCAGTATATTCGCCAGGATCATACACGCGAGGACATCGAGGCGCGTCGAAACTTCATTGCGGCGCAGATCGAAAAGATCGAGACGCATTGCACGATTGTCCCCGGCGCGGCTCCCGATGCGCCCTCGGAGCTCGCATCGACGCTGACCGATACGTTCGGATCAGATGTGCTCGACGAGGCGTATCTCGCCGCCGAGGGCTACGTCCTCGTATCGGAAGACCTCTACTACCGCCAGATTGCTACGGCTGCCGTCGGGGCCAATGTCAAGAGTGTCTGGCTTCAGCCCATCGTCGCGTTTGGGCGCGAAACGTCGCTGATCGATGCGAAGCGCCATGCCGAAATCACGGTCAGGCTGGCGTGGCGTCGACACGCCCATCTCGCGCTCGATGCCGAGACCCTGTGGAGAGTGTTGCACGACGACACGAGCAATGACCTTGCTGACTATCGCGCCACCAGTGCTTTCATCGGCACTCGCAATGCTGACTTGATGTCGCATCTGTCGGCCACACTCGCTTTTCTCGGACGTGTCTGGCTACAAGCCGCCGACGCGGACCTGAGAATCATGCGCGCGACCGGGATCCTGCTTGAGCAACTAACGCGCTTTCGGCAGAGCGACTGGGCGCTGGTCCTCGCGCTTATTGGGGATATGGCGACGAGGGCTTTGCGCGAATATATCGATCAATGGACGATCGGCCATTTTCTCGGACAGGAAAAGCTGCGCGAGGCCGAGCGCGAGCTGGTTGCCATTCGTGCTGCCAATCGTGAAGCTAAGAAGGTCGGCAGCAAAAAGAGGTCAAACCGCCGGTCGTGAAGATTCTCGCCAGCTCGCCCTCCCGGCAAGCAAAATCGCGGACGGCCGCGGAACACGTCGGGCGCCGCCTCGGACCACTTAGCCGGTAACCGAAGAGGTCGGCACTTGACCTACAATGCAAATGCATTACATCGGTCGGGGCGAGAAAAAAGGAGCCCACG
>JAFKKS010000195.1 GCA_017304555.1 Hyphomicrobiales bacterium | reverse complement strand
CGCAGTCGCGCCCCATGCGACAGGCTCGCGCGCCAGCAGCAGGGTCTGCGGAAAATTCCTACGCACCAACTCGATGTAATGCAGTGCAGCGATGACGGTGCGCTCCTCGCGATGCCAACGCCGCACGAGATCGAAGAGGTCGGCCGAGGTCTTGGCGTCGATCGCGGTGAAAGGCTCGTCGAGCAGGATCAGCTTCGCATCCTGCAACAAAAGGCGCGCGAACAGCGCGCGTTGCATCTGCCCGCCCGAGAGCGTGCCGATCGGTCGCGATTCAAAGCCTGTCAGGCCGACAGCGGCGATCGCCTCGTGGATCCGATGCGCTTCGGCACGACTGATGCCGCCGAACAGCCCGGCGCGGCGCCACAGGCCCATGGCGACGAGATCGTAGATGTTGATCGGGAATGAGCGGTCGATATCCGCCGCCTGCGGCAGATAGGCGATGTCCGCGGGCGCGATGCCGCCGCGCTCGATATGGCCGGCAAGAGGCTTCAGGAGCCCGACGATGCCCTTGAAGAATGTGGATTTTCCGGCGCCGTTCGGGCCGACCAGGGCCATCAGTGCGCCACGTTCCACCGTTCCGTCGAGATGATGCACCGCCGGATGGCGATCGTAGCCGAGCGTCACGTCACGGAAACGCAGCGCCGCGCCTTCAACGCCCTGGTCGGCAACCGCGCTCATGCGATGACCCAATAAAGAGTCGCCCATAGCGCCACGATGATACCGCCCGCAACGGCCAGCCGCTGGCCGGCGGACACACGCAGCAGGGACAGCGACACGTCGGTACGGTGCGGGTGGTGGTGCGGCAGGGTCATGGGAACTCCAAGACAGTTATGTTATAATATAACATTCTCGTTTGTCCACAGTGGCCTTCCGTCTTTCGTAGCCCTCCCCTGCAAGATCGGCCCCAGGCTCCCTACATGAGCGCGAGCGTCACGCTTTCCGCGCCACTGCTCTGAGAATTCGTCGCCTAGACAACGAGATGGACCGTTCCGATAGTGCCGGGAACATTGCGCCGGGAAGCATGTTCTCCCGGTAGCTGGAAACGCACACGCCGCGCGTCGCGCCGAACGCCCCGCGTAAAATCCTATTTTCCGAGAGACCGTTCATGCCGAGTGTCGTATCGCCTGCCCCTCGCTATCCGCATTTGTCGGGCGAGGATGCCCGGACGCGTTGGATTGCCGCCTTTCGCGACGTCCGGGGCGAAACCGAGCGCCGCGCTGCGCCGCTGTCGCCGGAAGACCAGATCGTGCAGTCGATGCCAGATGCGAGTCCGACGAAATGGCATCGCGCGCATACGACATGGTTCTTCGAACAGTTCCTGCTCGGACCGAATGTGCCGGGCTACAAGCCCTTCGACGACCGCTTCGCCTTTCTGTTCAACTCCTATTACGTCTCCGCCGGCCCGCGATACGAGCGCCCGCATCGCGGGCTGATCACGCGGCCCAATGCGCAAGAAGTCTCGACCTACCGCGCCTATGTCGACGACGCGGTCGAGAAGCTGATTGCGGGCGCCAGCGACGCCGATATGGCGCGCCTCGCGCCGATCATCGAGGTCGGCCTCAATCACGAGCAGCAGCATCAGGAACTCCTGCTCACCGACATCCTGCATGCCTTCGCGCAGAATCCGACATATCCGGCCTACGACACGCGCTGGCAGCCGCCGCAGACGCAAGCGACCGACGAATTCGTCGCGATGGGCAGCGGCATCCATCGCATCGGGCATCTGGCGGACGGATTCTCATTCGACAATGAGTCGCCGGCGCATCAGGTATTGCTGCAGCCGGTCGCCATCGGCAAAGGGCTCGTCACCAATGCCGCGTGGCAGGAATTCATCGCCGACGGCGGATATGAGACGCCGACGCTGTGGCTCTCGGAAGGATGGGCGACCGTCGAAGCACAGGGTTGGAAGGCTCCTGGCTACTGGCGCCAGCAAGACGGCGCATGGCACGCCCTCACGCTCGGCGGATTGCGCCCCGTGGCGCCGCACACACCTGTCACACACGTCAGCTACTATGAGGCTGACGCCTTCGCGCGCTGGGCAGGCAAGCACCTGCCGACGGAGATGGAATGGGAAGTCGCCGCACGCGCGGACATGATCGACGATGCGTTCGGCGCGGTCTGGCAGTGGACGCGCAGTTCCTACTCCCCCTATCCGGGATACCGCGCAATCGAAGGCGCGCTCGGCGAATACAACGGCAAGTTCATGATCAACCAGATGGTGCTGCGCGGCTCGTCATTGGCGACGCCGGCAGGACACAGCCGGGTGAGCTACCGCAACTTCTTTCCCCCGTCCGCCCGCTTTCAGTTCAGCGGCCTGCGGCTCGCAACCTATTCCTAAACGTCGGAGGCATCGGTCCTATGGCCGTTCCCGTTTTGAAGATCGCTCCCAAAACCGAGGCCGAGTCCGCTTTTGCGCACGATGTGCGCGAAGGTTTGTCTCTGCAACGCAAGCATATTCCGCCGAAGTATTTTTACGACGACGAAGGCTGCAAGCTGTTCGAACAGATCACCGAGCAGCCGGAGTATTACCCGACGCGCTGCGAGATGCAGGCGCTGCAAACGCACGCGACGGAAATTGCTGCGCTGTTCCCGCAAGATGCCTCGCTGGTCGAATTCGGCACCTGCACGACCACCAAGGCGCGCATTCTTCTCAACGCAGCGCCGCAGCTCAGCGCCTACGTGCCGATCGACATCGCAGCGGACCAACTGCGATCGGAGGCACTCGCGGTTCGCGAGGATTTTCCGAATCTCGAGGTCGTTCCTGTGGTGGCCGACTTCGCGCAAGATTTCGAGCTTCCCGAAGCGGTCCGGTCAAAGCCGTGCGTCGGCTTCTTTCCGGGCTCCACGATCGGCAATTTTGAGCGGCACGACGCGACGGCATTTTTGCAACGCGCCGCCAAACTGCTCGGCCGCAATTCCCTGCTCATCATCGGCGTCGACTTGGTGAAGGATTCCAAGATCCTCAACGCCGCCTACAATGACGCCGCCGGCGTCACCGAAGCGTTCAATCTCAATCTCCTCAAGCGTATCGATCGCGAACTCGGCGCCGATTTCAACCCGACCTGCTTCGAGCACCACGCCTTTTTCAACCGTGAGAAAGGCCGCGTGGAGATGCATCTGGCCGCCGTAAAAAGGCATAAAGTGCATGTGCTCGGAGAGACTATCGATTTCCGCGCCGGCGAGACTATTCACACGGAAAATAGCTATAAGTACTCAATCGAAGGCTTTAGCGCGTTGGCGCGGGGCGCGGGCTGGACGCCAGTCAAGTATTGGACCGATTCCACAGGCTATTTCTCGATCCATGCACTGAGAATGATTGCCAAAAACAATCACTAACCGTCCGCCATCCACAGCCCATTCTTGGATCACCTCTCCGCCTGATTTGAACCGAGGGCTGCTTCTGGCATGATGACACCGGTCGTAAAAACGTGAGAGGTCAACATGGCCGGTTATCTGGAAGAATTCAAAAAATTCGCGATGCGTGGCAACGTCGTAGATCTCGCCGTCGGCGTGATCATCGGTGCGGCTTTCGGCGCGATCGTAACATCTCTCGTCGGCGATATCTTCATGCCGGTCGTCGGTGCGGTCACCGGTGGACTCGACTTCTCGAACTACTTCCTACCTCTCTCGAAATCGGTCACCGCGACGGCATTGGTGGAGGCCAAGAAGCAAGGCGCCGTGCTGGCCTACGGCAGCTTCATTACCGTCGCGATCAACTTTCTGATCATCGCCTTCATCCTGTTTCTGGTGGTGCGCGGCATCAACAAACTGCAGAAGGCCGAGGCTGAAAAGCCGGCAGAGCCTCCGGCACCGAGCAAGAGCGAAGTGCTCCTGCAAGAAATCCGCGACCTCCTCGCGCGGAAGGCTTGATCCAGGCCTCAGTCCATTCCTACGGAATTGCCGAACCATGTCTTGTGGCGTGGTTCGGCAATTTCTTTTTGCGCGTCCCAATAGCTATTGCTCGCCCGCAGGCGGGTCGAAGAAAATCATTGATCAATCCGCCGCTTTCTTTTCATGATTGACCGCTACCGCGCAGGCTAGATTGTGTGGCAGCCGCGCTGCGGCGCGAAAGGATTATGAATGTTGAACCCGGCGACAAGCTCCTCTTCTCAGCCTGCAGGGGCGCACCTCTCTGCGCCGGCACAGTCGGCGCCGGAAAGCGGCATCGTCGAGGTGATGAACTACGGGCGGCGGCGTGGCGGCGTGATGGGCCTATGGGCCGGCGAAGGTGACCTGCCGACGCCGAAGTTCATCACCGACGAGGCCGCGCGGGCGCTCGCCGCCGGTGAGACCTTCTACACGTGGCAACGAGGCATTCCGGAATTGCGCCAGGCCCTCGCGGCGTATCACACGCGCCAGTATGGCCGCGCGTTTTCGCCCGATGAGTTTTACGTCACCGGCTCGGGGATGCAGGCGATCCAGATCACGCTGGCGATGGCACTCGCCGCCGGCGACGAAGTCCTGATCCCGACGCCGACCTGGCCGAATGCCGCGGCGGCAGCAGGCATCATCGGCGCGCGCACCATTGAAGTTCCGATGCAGTTCGGCAATGCCGGATGGACGCTCGATCTCGAGCGCATGGCCGCGGCGATCACGCCGCACACACGCGCGCTGTTCATGGTCTCGCCGTCCAACCCGACCGGCTGGACGGCAACCGTCGGCGACCTCAAGGCGACGCTCGCGCTCGCCCGCAAACACGGCCTGTGGATCGTCGCCGACGAGACCTATGCCCGCTTCTGGTACGGCGAAGGCGCGCGCGCGCCGTCCTACTTCGACGTCATGGAACCCGAGGATCGCGTTCTGTTCGTCAACACGTTTTCGAAGAACTGGGCGATGACGGGCTGGCGTATCGGCTGGATCACGGCGCACCCATCGCTCGGACAGGTGATCGAAAACCTCGTTCAGTATTCGACTTCCGGCGTTGCGCAATTCATGCAACGTGCGGCCATCACCGCCATCGAGCAAGGCGAGAACTTCGTCGCAACGCAGATCGCCCGCGCCCGAGAAGGCCGCGACATCACCGCCGCGGCGCTGACCTCGACGGGACGCTGCCGCTTCGCATTGCCGGACGGCGCCTTCTACATGTTCTTCAAGGTCGACGGCGAGAAGGACATGCGCCGCCTCGCCTTCCGCCTTATCGATGAAGCAAAGGTCGGGCTTGCGCCGGGCACGGCCTTCGGGGCCGGAGGCGAAGAGTTCCTGCGGCTATGCT
>JAFKKS010000194.1 GCA_017304555.1 Hyphomicrobiales bacterium | reverse complement strand
GGACGCGCGCCGCCCTCGATGCGGACCGCGGCCTGCACATAGTTCTGCGCGGAATCGAAGACGCCCTTGTAGCCGACCACCAGAATGTCGAGCGCGTCCCTGTTGCGATAATTGTCGAAGCCGAAGCCGAGCGTGAAATGTCCCGGCTGCTCGATAGCTTCCTCGACGGCAACGATCTCCTTCGCGAGCCGTTCCTTCAGCGGACCGGAGATGTATTGACGCGCCGCCTCGTCGACCTTCTCGGCGAGCGCGCGCTGTTGCTGATTGACGGAAGGCAGGGCGGCGATGTCCGCTTCCAGCGGGACATGCAAATCGGCCTTGTAGATGCCGATGTCGATGTCCTCGGAGAAACGCCGGATCAATCCATACGCCTTGCTCAGGCTGGTGCCGCCCTTGAAATACAGCCCGATCGGATCATCGCCGCGCCGGTTGAACAGGAAGTCGAGCACCCAGCAGACATAGAGGTCCTTCTCGACGTTCTGCGCCTGCGTTTCGAGATGCGCGGCAACCGTCTCGAAGAGAGTGCGGCGTTCGTCGACGCTTGAGCGCAGGATTTCAATGAACGTCTTCTGCATGATCGCCCTTCGCGCGCTCTGTGTCCGGCGCATTCTCGCTGTGATCCTCGGCGAGCCGGCGCGTGATCGTCTCGATCAGCGGATACATCCAGGCCGGGACCGCGTGGATGTTCTCGCGCAGATCGTCCGCGACCTTCTCGCGGTTCGGATCGCGCGCGAGATGCCGCACGATGCCGTTCACGGCGGCATCGAGGCTCGCCTTCTCGTCCCGAAACCATGCGAGCGCCTGGACGACGCGCATCGCAGGCCGCCCGGCCCAGAACGCCGTCTTCGCCGCGATGCGCTTGAAGTCGAGCTTGTAGATGACCGGCTTCGTCACCTTCGGATCGCCGGCGCTCGCTTCGATCTCGATCGTCCGGGGATAGGTGTCGGCATAGATCGTCGAGCGCGCCGGCACGGCCGTCGTCAGGCCGAGGTCGTTCGCGGCGGTCATGCCGTCGACGAGGACCCGCAGCTTGTCGCGCCGGGCGATCGCGTCGATGAACGAGGCGCGCGGCGGGAAAACCATCTTGCCGGTCAGCTTGCTGACACCCGGCTTGTCGTAGAGGCCGCGGTAGGGCCGGCGGATGTCGCCGCGCAGGGTCAGCCGCTGCAGCGCCTTCTCGACGGCGTTCGGCGTTCCGATGTCGAGGAAATCGGCGCGCGACCACACTCCGGCCGGCGCCGCCTGGGCGATCCGGGCATGGATGCGGTCGAGGGTGTCGGACGTCGGGTCGGGCATGTGCCGCTCTTTCTGTCCGAAGATTATATATAAAAATTGGTCAGTAGCAATCTGGAATACACGCTGACCAGAATTTATATCCAAACTTTGGTCAGTAGAAGCCGCCTGCCCCTCTTTCTCCTCCCGGCCGCCTCCCGCAGGGCGATTCCGACGAGTCCGATTGACTCTCGGGTTTGATGAGAACAAAAATAGAACATACCCAATGCGGAGAGCGTTGCAAAGGACATGAGTACGTCCGCCCCCCGATCCGTCGTGTCCGAACTCCGGGCACGCATCGCCCGGCTTGAGGGCAGGACCGCGCATCAGCGCGCGGTCCTGCCCTTCGGCCTGGCGGCGATCGACCGGATTCTTCCGGAAGGAGGGTTGCTGCGCGGGGCGCTGCATGAGGTCGCCGGCGGCGGCAACGGCGCCGTGGACGGCGCGGCCGCCGCCCTGTTCGCCGCCGGCGTCGCGGCACGCGGCGGCGGCAAGGTGCTGTGGTGCATGACGCGCGCCGACCTGTTCGCGCCCGCGCTCGCCCAGGCCGGGCTCGCTTCCGCGCGGGTCGTCTATGTCGAGTGCGGCGACGAGAAAGCCCTGCTCGCCTGTTTCGAGGAAGGACTGCGGCATGCCGGATTGGGCGCTGTCGTCGCCGAGGTGTCGCGTCTCTCCATGACCGCCTCGCGCCGGCTCCAGCTCGCGGCCGAGGCCTCCGGCACGCTCGGTCTGGCGGTCCGGCGCTGGCGCCGCCAGACCGAAGCGGCGGATTTCGGGATGCCGACGGCGGCCACGACGCGATGGCGCGTGTCGGCCGTGCCGTCGGCGCCGCTGCCGGTCCCCGGCGTCGGGCGGCCGCGCTGGCTCCTCGAGCTGATCCGATCGCGCGCCGGAGAATGCGCGGATTTCATTGTGGAGGCGTGTGATGACCAGGGTCGTCTCGCTCTTCCTTCCAGCCTGGCCGACGGACAGGGTGCGAAGGATGTTGGGCGACGCCGCGCCTCCGTCTGAGACGCCGCTCGTCCTTGTCGGCCGCGAGGGCCGCCGGCGTGAGATCGTGGCTGCCGACGCGGCCGCGCAACGCGCGGGCCTGCGCATCGGCATGGCCGCCAGCAAGGCGCTGGCGCTGGTGCGCGATCTCGTCATGCGCGACGCAGAGCCTGACGCCGACCTCGCCGCGCTCGACAGGCTCGCGCTCTGGGCACTGCGGCGCTATTCGCCGATTGTCGCGACAGACCCGCCTGACGGCCTCGTGATCGAGGCGACCGGCGCCACTCATCTTCACGGCGGCGAGGCCGCCATGCTCGCCGACATGGTGGCGCGGCTGAAAGCGGCCGGCCTGTCCGCGCGCGCGGCGATGGCCGATACCTGGGGCGCGGCGCATGCGCTCGCGCGCTTCGCCGCGCGGCCGACGCTCGTCGTCCCCGCCGGCGAGAGCGCCGCAGCGATCATGGCCCTGCCGATCGCCGCCTTGCGGCTGCCGGCAACGATCGTCGACAGCCTGCGCCGTCTCGGTCTCGACCAGATCGGCGATCTCGAGCGCACCCCGCGCGCCCCGCTCGCGCTGCGCTTCGGGTCCGACATCGGCCGCCGCCTCGACCAGGCGATGCGCCGTCTCAGCGAGCCGATCGACCCGATCCGTCCCGCCGAGATCGCCGAGGTGCGGCGGCAATTCCCGGAGCCGATCTCGGCCGCCGAGACGATCGCCCGCTATATCGCCCGGCTGGTCGACGAGCTTTGCATCCTGCTCGAGGCGCGCGGGCAGGGCGCCCGGCGCCTCGACCTTCTCTGTCATCGCGTCGACGCGCGGATGGCGGCGGTCCGCGTCGGCACGGCGTTGCCCGTGCGCGACGCCAGGCGCCTGACGCAGCTCCTTACCGACAAGATCGAAACCATTGATCCCGGCTTCGGTATCGAGCTCATGCGGCTCGCCGCGACGATCGCCGAGCCCTTGAGCGAGAAGCAGACCATCTCCGATCTCGTCGCGCCGCCGGAGGCGGACATCCGCGACCTGATCGACACGCTGTCCAACCGCATCGGCGGCGACCGGCTCTATCGCATCGTGCCGGTCCAGAGCGACGTGCCGGAACGGTGCGTCGCGCGCGCCGCGCCGGCCTCGCCCGACGCCGGTGCCTCCTGGTCAGGATTGTGGCCGCGGCCGGCGCGGCTCCTCGCCTCGCCCGAGCCGATCGAGACCGTGGCGCTTCTGCCCGATCATCCGCCGGTCACTTTCACTTGGCGCGGCGTGCGCCGGCGCGTGCGGCGCGCCGACGGCCCCGAACGGATTTTCGAGGAATGGTGGCGCAGCGACGCCGAGCTCGACGCCGTGCGCGATTACTTCCGCGTGGAAGACGAGCAGGGGGAGCGGTTCTGGATTTATCGCGCCGGCGACGGCGAGCACGGCGAGACCGGCTCGCAGCGCTGGTATATGCACGGAATCTTCGGATGAGCGGCCCGCGCTATGTCGAGCTGCAGGCGACGTCGCACTTCTCGTTCCTGCGGGGAGCGAGCAGCGCCGAAGAACTGTTCGCGCAGGCGGCCATGCTCGGCATCGAGGCGCTCGGCATCGTCGACCGCAATTCCCTGGCCGGCATCGTCCGAGCGCATGAAGCCGCCAAGGTGACGGGCGTGCGCCTGATCGTCGGTTGCCGCCTCGGCCTTGCCGACGGCTTCTCGCTGCTCGTCTATCCGACCGACCGCGCCGCCTATGCGCGGCTGTGCCGCCTGCTGTCGGAAGGCAAGCGCCGGGCCGGCAAGGCGGAGTGCCATCTCGAATGGCGCGATGTCGTCGCCTATGGCGACGGCCTGATCGCCATCCTTCTCCCGGATGACGCCGACGCGCTCTGCGCCGAACGGCTGCGCCGGCTGCGCGAGGCCTTCGGCGATCGCGGCTACCTCGCCTTGACGTTGCGCCGCAGGCCCAACGACCAACTCCGGCTGCACGAGCTGGCGAACCTGGCGGTCGCCCAGCGCGTCGAGACCGTCGTGACCAATGACGTGCTGTTTCACGAACCTCGGCGTCGCATCATGCAGGATGTCGTCACCGCGATCCGCCATAACGTGACGATCGACACCCTCGGCTTCAGGCGTGAGCGGCACGCGGATCGCTTTCTCAAGCCGCCCGAAGAGATGCACCGGCTGTTCGCGCGCTATCCGGAAGCGCTCGCGCGCACGCTTGCGATCGCGAAGCGCTGCACCTTCTCAATGTCCGAGCTCGAATATCAATATCCGGAAGAGCGCAGCATGCCGGGCCTCACGCCGCAGGAGGCGCTGGAGAAGTTCACATGGGAGAGCGCCGCGGAGCGTTATCCCGAGGGCGTCCCCGACAGGGTGAGCAAGATCCTCGCGCATGAGCTCGCGCTGATCCGCACGCTCGATTACGCCCCGTATTTTCTCACCGTCAACGCGATCGTCCGCTTCGCGCGATCGAAGGGCATCCTGTGTCAGGGCCGCGGCTCGGCCGCCAACTCGGCCGTGTGCTACGTGCTCGGCATCACATCTATCGACCCGGATCGTAACGACCTGCTGTTCGAGCGCTTCGTCAGCGTCGAACGCAAGGAGCCGCCCGACATCGACGTGGATTTCGAGCACGAACGGCGCGAGGAAGTGATTCAATGGGTCTATGAGACGTATGGACGCGATCGGACGGCTCTGTGCTCGACGGTCATCAGGTACAGATCGAAAGGGGCGCTGCGCGACGTCGGCAAGGCGCTGGGTCTCACCGAGGACACCATCAAGATGCTGTCCGGCCAGGTGTGGGGCTGGTCGCGGACCGGCATCGAGGACAAGCACGCCGCCGAACTCAACATGAATCTCGGCGACCGGCGCCTGCGCCTCGCGCTCGAGCTGGCGCGCGCGCTGATCGGCACGCCGCGCCATCTCAGCCAGCATCCCGGCGGTTTCGTCCTGACCCGCGACAGGCTCGACGATCTCGTGCCGATCGAGCCCGC
>JAFKKS010000193.1 GCA_017304555.1 Hyphomicrobiales bacterium | reverse complement strand
CGATCACGTCGGCGATGAGCTTGTTCGTCGCGGCCTCGGTCTTGATGCGCGCGACAAGTTGCCCCGTGGGGGCACGCACCATTTCGACCTGGATGCCGGGAAAGCGTTCGGAGAAACGCTTGATGACGGTCTGCTCGGTGGTCAGGAAGTTGGCCGTGTAGAGGACGACCTTGCCCTCCTTCTTGGCCGCCGCCAGAAGCTCGGGGGAGGGGGTGTAGGTCGCGTCCGCCGCCACGGCGCGGCCTGCGGCCGGGCCCGCAACGAAGAGTGAAGCAAGCAGATAAATTGCGGATTTGCGCGATAGCAGCGTCGACATAACGTTGTTCCTCCCGATTTTATTGTGGCGGCACGTTGCCGCATCGGCCGCCCAGGCTCAACGTGAATTTTGGCCAATGGGATAGGCGTCCGGATGGGGCGCCGGGCGTTCGGCGGGATGCCCGTGACGCGTTCGGTCGAGCAGTTTCGTGCTCGGCGGGGGTGCGGTATTTCGGCGCTATACCGGCCGTTAAAAGCCATTGCCTCATAGTGGCCTTGGTAAGAACATTCCGGGCTCTCGCCTGTGCCGCGGAGTTCTGCTAGCGATGACGCGCTCGATCGCTGCGGAACCCTCAGGCGCCGGGCGGTTTCGGCGCAATCAGGATCGGTCGATGCTCGACAAGTTACGGGACCTAGCCCGACGGTTGGATGAGACCATCGGCTGGAACCGCATCGGCGCGCTCCTGAGCATCGCGATCGTCACGGTGGCGTTCGTCGAGCGTTACACGATGCTGAGCGACATCGCCGTCGACGACGTCATGGACGCCCTGCACGGGACCCCGCCGGCGCACATCCTGCTCGCCGGATTGTTTGTCGCTGCGGCCTATTTCACCTTGACGTTCTACGACCTGTTCGCGTTGCGGACGATCGGGCGAAGCGCCGTGCCCTATCGCATCGCCGCGCTGTCCGCCTTCACCAGCTATTCCGTCGGGCACAATGTCGGCGCCAGCGTCTTCACCGGCGGCGCGGTGCGCTACCGCATCTACTCGGCCTGGGGGCTCGACGCCATCGACGTCGCCAAGGTCTGCTTCGTCGCCGGGCTGACGTTCTGGCTCGGCAATGCCGCCGTCCTGGGGCTCGGCATCACCTATGCGCCGCAGGCGGCCACGGCGATCGATCAATTGCCGCCGTGGTTCAATCGTATCGTCGCCATCACGGTGCTGTGCATTCTCGTCGGCTATGTCAGTTGGGTGTGGCGCAAACCCCGGTCGGTCGGGCGGCACGGCTGGGTGGTGACGCTGCCGAGCGGCCCCTCGACGCTGCTGCAGATCGGGATCGGCATCCTCGATCTTTCATTCTGCGCGCTGGCGATGTGGATCCTCATGCCGGAGGAGCCGCATATCGGCTTCGTGACGCTGGCGGTGATCTTCGTCGCGGCGACGCTGCTCGGATTCGCCAGCCATGCGCCCGGCGGCCTCGGCGTTTTCGATGCGGCGATGCTGACGGGGCTCTGGCAGTTCGACAAGGAGCAGCTTATCGCCGGCCTGTTGCTGTTCCGGCTGCTCTACTATCTCGTGCCCTTCGCCTTTGCGGTGATCATCCTTGGCGTGCGCGAGTTCTGGATCTACGCGACGCGCAAGCCGCCGCCGCTTGCGCCGGATAGTCCGCCGGGTGTCGGCGGCGGCGCCGCGCGCAATTTCGAGGCTGTGCCGAAGGAGCTGACGCTTTCGGAATCGAAGGACGAAGCGTCTTAACGGTGGCCGTCCGTTCGCGCCAGGTCGCGTCGATCGCTCCGGCCTGCTACGCGTAGCCGCATGAGCAGCAGCGAATCCGATCGTGAGCGGAATGTTTGGCGGCAGACGCCGTTGCTCGTCCCGATCGTCGCGATTGCGATCCTTCTCGGGTTCATGCTGGCCGGCGTTCTGGCGCCGGTTTACGGCCTTCTCGGAAGCGCCGCCGTCATCGCCGCAGCCCTGTTCGCCCGCGTGCAGGCGCGTGCGCCCGCGGTCTTCGCGACAGTTGCGCCGGCGCCCGCCGCGGACATTGACGCTGCGGTGACGACGGACCTTGCGGCGGTGATCGGAGCCGCGCCGATCCCGCTCATCCTGCTCAATGCGGACGGCATCGTTCTCGCTTTCAGCGGCGGCGCACGCGCGCTCGCTCCGGCGCTGCGGCGCGGACAGCCTGCGGTGATGGCGCTGCGCATCCCCGCGGTGATCGAAGGCATTCGCGCGGTGCGCGTCGGCGGCACGGCGCGGCGCGTGGAGTTCTCCGAGCGCGTCCCGTTCGATCGCTGGTACGAGGTTTTCATCAACCAGGTGCCGTCGCCGGCGCACAGCGGACCGGACCTTTTGCTCACGTTCAACGATCTGACGCCGCTGCGCCGCGCGGAGGAGATGCGCGCCGACTTCGTCGCCAATGCGAGCCATGAACTGCGCACGCCGCTCGCTTCGCTCTCCGGGTTCATCGACACGCTGCAAGGGCCGGCGCGCGAGGACACCGTGGCGCGCGAGCGCTTCCTGCGCATCATGCGCGAGCAGGCGCGGCGCATGGCGCGGCTGATCGACGATCTTCTCTCGCTGTCGCGCATCGAGCTCAACGCGCATATCCCGCCGAACACGCCGATGCCGCTGGCGCCGATCGTGCGCCATGTCATCGACAGCCTGCAGATGCTGGCGCGCGAGCGCAACGTCGCGGTCGAATTTTCCGACGCGCCGAATCCGATCACGGTGCGCGGCGACCGCGACGAGCTTGTGCGCGTGTTCGAGAACCTCATCGAGAATGCGTTGAAATACGGCGGCGCCGGCGGCCGGGCGGTGGTCACGATCAAGGAGCCGGCAAAACCCGGCGGCGAAGCGAGCGTTGCGGTGCGCGACTTCGGGCCCGGCATTGCGCCCGAGCATCTGCCGCGGCTCACCGAGCGCTTCTACCGCATCGACGTCGGGCACAGCCGCGCCGAGGGCGGTACGGGACTTGGCCTGGCGCTCGTCAAGCACATCCTCAATCGCCATCGCGGGCGCTTGACGATCGAAAGCACGCCCGGCGCCGGCGCCACCTTCACCGCGCACCTGCCGACGGTGGTGGAGGCGTAGCTCGCCTCGCGCCGTCATGCCCGGCTTTATGCCGGGCATCCACGTCTTTCTTGAAACAAGACGTGGATGGCCGGGACAAGCCCGGCCATGACGCCGATAAGCTGCTGTTGCACAAAGGTTTTCTCTGTCATCCAGCCGTCATCGAACCGACATAGAACGATGACGTGCGGTGGTTAATCAAAGCAAGGGCGGCGCCGATCCGTACGTGTACGGCACCAGCCGGCAGCGAGAAGTCGGTCGCAAGGACGGCCGCCCGCCGCGGCGAAATCGAACAGAGATGGAGAGACACTGTGAAACTCATGCGCATTTTGGCGGCGACGACGTTCGCCGTCGCGGCGAGCATCGCCGCTGCGTCTGCGGCCGACATTTCGGGCGCCGGCGCGACCTTCCCCTATCCGGTCTATGCCAAGTGGGCTGACGCCTACAAAAAGGAAACGGGCATCGGCATGAACTACCAGTCGATCGGTTCCGGTGGTGGCATCAAGCAAATCAAAGCCAAGACGGTCACCTTCGGCGCCAGCGACGCCCCGCTGCCGGGCAAGGACCTTGACGCATCCGGCCTTGCGCAGTTCCCGATGGTGATGGGCGGCATCGTGCCGGTCGTGAACATCGACGGCGTCGCGCCCGGCGAACTCGTTCTCGACGGCGACACGCTCGCCAAGATTTTCATGGGCGACATCAAGAAGTGGGATGATGCCGCGATCAAGAAGCTCAACCCCAGCGCCAAGCTGCCGAGCCAGGCGATCGCCATCGTGCACCGCTCGGACGGATCGGGCACGACCTTCAACTTCACCTACTATCTCTCGGACGTGAATGCGGACTGGAAATCGAAGGTCGGCACCAACACCGCGGTGCAGTGGCCGGCCGGCATCGGCGCCAAGGGTAACGAAGGCGTCGCCAACAATGTCGGCAACACCAAGGGCTCGATCGGCTATGTCGAGTACGCCTACGCGCTGCAGAACAAGCTGACCTACACCAAGATGATCAACAAGGCCGGCAAGACGGTTTCGCCGACGGCGGAAGCGTTCCAGGCGGCCGCGGCGAATGCCGACTGGAATTCGCAGCCCGGCTTCGGCGTCATTCTCGCCAATCAGCCCGGCGAGGCGTCGTGGCCGATGACGGCGGCGACCTGGATTCTCGTCTACAAGCAGCCGTCCGATCCGGCGGCGACGGGCGAAGCGCTGAAGTTCTTCGACTGGGCGTACAAGAACGGCGGCAAGATGGCCGACGCACTCGACTACGTTCCGATGCCGACCAAGGTCGTCAAGGATGTCGAGGGTTACTGGACGCAGAACATCAAGGGCGCGGACGGCAAGCCGCTCCTCGCACTGACGAACTGATGTCGTGGCGGTCGGGGAGGGCGCCGCAAGGTGTCCTTCCCGGCGCCGTTTCCTTGTCCACCGCCCGTTGTTTTTCCGGCTTGTGTCGCGGCCTCCGGGCCGCTTGAGTGCCCCCGAGCGCATGATGCGCGAGGAGAGCCGGATGCAAGCCAATCGGAGACCGCCCGTGGCCGATGTTGCCTTGCAAACCGGGACCGTCCGGATGGCGCGCCAGATCGATCGCGCCAAGGTTCTGCAGCGGCTGCGCGCCAGCGATACATCGTTCCGTCTGCTGACGCGGGCGGCGGCCATCGCGGTGCTCGTCATCCTCAGCGGTATCATCCTGTCGCTGATCCACGGCGCTCTGCCGGCGATGCAGGCGTTCGGCTTCTCGTTTCTCATCGACGAGACGTGGAATCCGGTGACGGAGAAGTTCGGCGCCATCGCGCCGATCTACGGCACCGTTGTCACGTCGCTGATTGCCATGCTGATCGCCGTGCCGGTCGGCTTGTTCATCGCGCTGTTCCTCACCGAGCTTTGCCCGATGTGGCTGCGCCGCCCGATCGGTGTCGCGATCGAATTGCTCGCCGGCATCCCGAGCATCATCTACGGCATCTGGGGTCTGTTCGTGTTCGCGCCGTTCCTGCAGCAGCACGTGCAGCCGTTCCTCATTGCGGCCTTCGGTCCGATCCCGGGACTTTCGACGCTGTTCGCAGGGCCGCCTTACGGCATCGGCGTTCTCACCGCCGGTCTCATTCTCGCGATCATGGTGCTGCCGTTCATCACCTCGATCTCGCGCGATGTGTTCGAGGCGGTGCCGCCGGTGCTGAAAGAGGCGGCTTACGGGCTCGGCTGNNNAAGAGGCGGCTTACGGGCTCGGCTGCACCACCTGGGAAGTCGCGCGCTATGTGGTGCTGCCGTTCACGCGCATCGGCGTCATCGGCGGCGTCATGCTCGGGCTTGGCCGTGCGCTCGGCGAGACGATGGCGGTGACCTTCGTCATCGGCAACGCCCACCGCATTTCCGGTTCGATCCTGGCGCCAGGCACGACGATTTCGGCGACCATCGCCAATGAATTCACCGAGGCCGTCGGCGACCTTTACACCTCGTCGCTGATCGCGCTTGGCCTCATCCTGTTCGTCATCACCTTCATCGTGCTCGCTTTCGCGCGATACATGCTGCTGCGTTTGAACGCACGGCTGGGGACCTGAGCATGAGTGACGTCGCTTCCAGTCCGCTCTATGCACGCCGCCGGCGGCGCAATGCGATCACCATGGGCCTGTCGTTTGCGGCGACCGCGTTCGGCCTGTCGTGGCTGGTGCTGATCCTCGCCGTGCTGCTGTGGCAGGGCTTCAGCGGCCTCTCGCTCGCGGTTTTCACCGAGATGACACCGCCGCCGGGCTCCGCCGGCGGCCTGCTCAACGCCATCGCGGGCAGCTTGATCATGACTTTCGTCGCGGTCGTGATCGGCACGCCGCTCGGCATGCTCGCCGGCACCTACATGGCCGAATATGGCCGCTACGATAAGCTCACGATGATCGTGCGCTTCATCAACGACATCCTGCTCAGCGCCCCGTCGATCGTCATCGGTCTGTTCATCTACGAGGTGATGGTCGCGCGCATGGGGCACTTCTCTGGCTGGGCCGGCGCCGTGGCGCTCGCCGTGATCGTGGTGCCGGTCGTCGTGCGCACGACGGAGGACATGCTCGTCCTCGTGCCCGACACGCTGCGGGAAGCCGCCGCCTCGATCGGCCTGCCGCGCTCGCTGATGATCCGCAAGGTTGCCTATCGCGCCGCCCGCGCCGGCATGATCACGGGC
>JAFKKS010000192.1 GCA_017304555.1 Hyphomicrobiales bacterium | reverse complement strand
TGAGCGGCGTGTCGTGCATGTAGACGCCGTAAGCGCTCGGGAAATTGATACGCATGGAGCCGAGCGAGTTGAAGCTGCCGGGGTCCTGCTTGAAGCGGTAGTTCACCGCCTCCTGCGAGTACCAGTTGATCTGCGAGGGCTCGAGCTCCGCGCCCTTCGGGTCGAAGATGCGGATGTGGTTCTGGCTGAGATATTCAGGGTTGTCCTGCATCAGCCGGATCAGGTCCTTGCGGACGATCGAGACCGGAACAGTCCAGTACGGATTGAAGTTGATCTCGACGATCTTGCTGTTGATCTCGGGCGAGGCGCGGTCCGGCTTGCCGACAACAGCGGCGTGGCGCGTCACCACCACCCCGCCCTGGATCGCCTCGATCTGCGCGGCGGGAATGTTGCAGACGACGAGACGCGGCGGCAGCGACGAGCCCATCGCGCGCAAGCGGGTCAGATTGACCTTGAGCTGATTGGCGCGCGCGGCCGCCGGGATATTCATCGCCTCGATAGTGGTGTCGTGCGCGATGCCGTCGACGCCGAGGCCGTGACGCGCCTGGAAGCGGCGCACAGCGCGCTCGACATAAGTGTCGTAAACGTCGGACTCGCCGGCCGACACATCGAGGTCGCCGCCCGCCATCAGGCGCTGGCGCAGGGCCGGCACGCTCTTGTGGCGCAGGCCGACACGCAGCCGGTCGCTCGGCGGCACGTTCGGCCACCCGCCCTGCGCCGCGATCCCTTCATATTTGCCGATTGCCTGCTCGGTCGTCGCGACCGTCTCGGGCGAAAGCGTGGGGAGCGAGGACTTCGGCATCTTGACCGTGCGCGAGCCGGCGTCGAAGCCCTGCCCGTACTGGTCATGCTGGGTCTGCTCCATCAAGGTTTCGAGCAGATTGTCCTGCGCCGCTGCGGCGCGCAGCGTCGCGCCGGTCGCCGCCAGGCCCGCAAGCGTTCCGCCTGCGCGCCGCAAAAAATTTCGTCGATGCACGATTGTCCCGCCGCGTCCCTTGGCCATTCCGTCGTCCACCTCGACAGACACACCCGACCCAGCCCCAGATTTGCGCTAGCACGGTCATGGTTAAGCGACAATGGCGGCTAGATCACGACGTCGCGCCCGCAGCGTGATCGTTCAGCGGCGCGACTTTCCGGGCACAGACATGGGTATGGGACGCACGCCCACCCTCCCCTGGAGGGGGAAGGTAAACAAAAGCGAAAACCCCGGCGCTGGCGCCGGGGCTTCGTCTGACGTCCCTGTTATCTTGCCTGTTATCTGGCGGCCCTGTTTTCAGGGTCCGCCGTATCCGCCTCTCAGAGGCGATAGAGGATCTGGTCGGTCCAGAAGCGCTCCAAGCGGTGCAGCGCCTTGTTGAGGCCGGCGAACTCGTCCGCCGAGATACCGCCGACCTGCTCCACCGTGCGGACGTGCTTCTTGTAAAGCTCGTCCACGATGGTGCGGATTTCAGTGCCCTTGTCGGTCAGCTTGGACATTCGACCCCAGGTAGTAGCCACGCGTGCGCAGCTCGCCTGCCGTGAGTTCCTTGTCGCCGATATTGAACAGCAGAAGTGCCTGCACAGCATTGATGTCGGCACGACCACGGCGGTCAAACTCGTCTTTGATCACGTCGAGAAGCCGACGATGCAGCCTTTCCACGAGCGTCAAAGCTTCGAGATAGTGAGGCTGAATATGATCGAAACGTGCCTGGCGGTCGGCCGGTTCGACCATCTTTGCTACAGTCTTCATGAATGACGCCCTTTTCTACTGTGTTCTTTTATCGACGACTGGGCCCTGTTCCCCCGTCATCTGCGAGCACATTAGCGTCAAACGATCTAAGATCGGCTTAAATTGTACAATAAAGATTGGGTTTATCTGTAATAGTGAACGTGTAGTGACGGATAAAGGTGAATAAAATTTACGATCCTAACGAACTGTACGTTTTCGGGACGTGTCAGGACTCGTTAACGACTCTCGAAATGCCAACGAATCCTTGCGGAAACGCATCGAATTGAATCCTTTCACTGATTGACGTTCCTCATGACCCGCAGACTCTTCTGGTTGCAAATCGCAATCGGTTGTGGCACGAGGACAAACTGATTGTTTTTTGCAATCAGTCAAAGACCGCTCTCAGCCAACGGGAGGACATCAGTGACAAAGCTCCGCGTGAACTGTTTCTCCATATCGCTCGACGGCTTCGGCGCCGGCCTCAACCAGAGGCTCGACAATCCCCTGGGCGATGGCGGCGAAAGTCTGCACGAATGGTTCGTCCCAACCCGCACATTTCAGCAGATGGTGCTCGGAAAAGAGGACGGCACGACCGGTATCAGCGACGACTTGGCGATGCGCAGTTTCGCGAATGTCGGCGCGTGGATCATGGGTCGGAACATGTTCGGGCCGATTCGCGGACCGTGGCCTGACGACAATTGGAAGGGATGGTGGGGAGACAACCCGCCCTACCACTGTCCCGTCTTCGTGCTCACACACCATGAACGCGCGCCGATCACCATGGCGGGCGGCACGACCTTTCACTTCGTCACCGACGGCATCGAAGCAGCGCTGGCGCGCGCCGTAAAGGCCGCGAACGGTAAGGACGTGCGCATCGGGGGAGGCGCGGAGACGATCCGGCAATACCTACGCGCCGGGTTGATCGACGAGATGCACGTTGCGATCTCCCCGGTGCTCCTCGGCGCCGGCGAACATCTCTTCGCCGACATCAATACGGCCGCGCTCGGTTACCGCTGCGCCGAACACTGTCCGACGCCAGACGCGACCCACGTCGTTTTGACAAAAGTGTCGTTTTGACAAAAGCGCGGTAGGCGCCGCCCGTTCTCGTGGCGGCGGCTCTTGCCGATTTGGGCGCGATCGCGCTCAGCCGCGCAGGAAGCGAATGATACCGGAGAAGTCGTAAGGGCCCCCGCCCTCTTCCACGAACTGACCGAAGACAGCGGCGGCGCCCGCGCCCATCGGCGACGTGGCGCCGGAGGAGCGGGCCGCTTCCTGCGCCAACTTCAGGTCTTTCAGCATCATCGCGGCGGTAAATCCCGGCTGATAGTCGCGATTGGCCGGCGATGTCGGCACCGGGCCGGGCACCGGGCAGTAATTGGTGATCGACCAGCACTGGCCCGAGGACTTCGAGGTGATGTCGAACAGCTTCTGCGCGTCGAGGCCAAGCTTCTCGGCGAGGACGAAGGCTTCCGACGTCACCAGCATCGACACGCCGAGGATCATATTGTTGCAGATCTTCGCGGCCTGGCCGTTGCCGGCGTCGCCGGCATGGACGATCGTCTTGCCCATCAGTTCGAGGAACGGCTTCGCGCGCTCGAAAGCGGCCTCCGGGCCGCCGACCATGAAAGTCAGGGTTCCAGCCTGCGCGCCGCCGACGCCGCCGGAGACCGGTGCATCGATCATCAGCAATTTCTTGGCCGCTGCCGCTTCCGCGACCGTGCGGGCGCTGGCGACGTCGATGGTTGAGGAGTCGATCAGCAGCGTGCCGGGATCGACGCTGGCGAGCACGCCGCCCGCTTCAAGATAGACGTCCCGCACATGCTGCCCGGCCGGCAGCATCGTGATCACGACCTCGACGCCGGACGACGCGGCATGCACCGAGCCCGTGGTCGTGCCGCCCGCCGCGGCCAGCTTCGACAGCGCTTCGGCGTTGACATCGTAACCCTGCACCTCGTGCCCGGCCTTGACGAGGTTGAGCGCCATCGGCAGTCCCATATTGCCAAGGCCGATGAATCCGATGCGTGCCATGTTACTCCCCCTTCATTGTCATTCGGGCCGATCACCGCCGGCCATCAACGCCAGCCACAGATAAACGCCCACCGCGGCCATCTCGAGCACCACCACGGCCAGATTCCCGCCGAACACCTGCGGGAAGAAAATCTCGACCGCCGCCATGGAAATCGCGGCTGTGAGCCATACCACGCCGCCCCACGCCGCCGCGAGCCATAGGCCAACCGCGGCGACGAGGTCGATCACGGCGAAAAAGATCGTGGCGGACTTCCACGCGACCGGCGCCATGTCGAAGGTCGATTCCGCGCCGTCCATGAGCCCACAGATCACCGCCCAGTGGAACAGGCCCTTGATCATGGAGACCACGGCGAGCGTGCGCACATAGGCGATCAGCCACCAGGTCCAATCGGTGTCGGGGCGCGCGGCCGCCTGTTCGAGGCCCTGCATCGGATCGGTCATCGAAAGCCCGTCATGGCAGTTCGAGTTCGCCGGATTCCAGGGGCGCGAAATGGTGCGCGATCTCCGTGTCGCTGACGTCCGCCAGCGTCTCCGGCCGCCACCGCGGCTGGCGATCCTTGTCGATGATCAATGCGCGCACGCCCTCGTAGAAATCGTGGCCGCGCACGACGCGCGACACGATGCGGAATTCCATCTTCATGCAGTCCGTAAAGGACGCCTTCTTGCCGAAGCGCATCTGCGCCAAGGCGATCTTCAAGCTGGTCGGCGATTTCGACCGCATCAGGGCAGCCGTCGCCCCCGCGAACCCGGCGCTCTCGCTGCCAGAGATCGCCTCGTCGTCGAGGCTCGCCACCAGGTCCTCGACATGGTCGAGCGCGAACAGCGCGTCGACCGCCTTGCGCCGCACCGTCAGCGGGCCGAGGCCGAGCGGCTCGTGGAAAGCGGACAGCACGGCGTCGACGGGTGTCGTGCCGCACAGCGCCTCGGTGAGATCGCGCCAGCGGCTCGACGCGACGTGATGTGTGACGATGCCGGTGGCGAGCGCATCCGCCGCCTTCAGCCGCTCGCCGGTGAGCGCGCAATAGGCGCCGGTCTGCCCCGGCATGCGCGGCAGGAACCAGGTGGCGCCGACGTCAGGAAAGAAACCGATGCCGACCTCGGGCATCGCGAACTGGAACCGGTCGCCGGCGACGCGATGCGAGCCATGAATGGAGACGCCGACGCCGCCGCCCATGACGATGCCGTCAATGAGCGCGATATACGGCTTCGGATAGCGCTTGATCAGCGTGTTGAGGGTGTATTCCTCGCGCCAGAAGCGCAGCGCGTCCGCATGCTTGCCGCCGCGGCCGAGATCGTAGAGGACGCGGATGTCGCCGCCCGCCGAAAACGCCCGCTCGCCCGCCGCCCTGACGATGACGCGCGTTACCGCCGGGTCCTTCGCCCATTCGGCAAGCTTGGTCGCGAGCGCCCGCACCATCGGGTGTGTGACCGCGTTCAGCGCCTGCGGCCGGTTGAGCGTCACCAGGCCGGCGGCGCCACGGCGTTCGAACAAGATTTCAGGCGCAAGCGTCATTCGGGGCGATAGCCGGAGGTAAAATAAGGAAAGGCGACTTCTTTAGTGGGGCAAATGCGTAACGGCCGTCAATCGCTTCGGGACAGGAATAAAGGCTGACACCGCGGCCCGCCGCCACAATCCGCGCGCGTCTGGCAGACGCGACCTGGAATCGCTACAAGAAGCGGGAATGGAGACTGCCATGGCGATCAAATTCGGCCGCCCCCTCGAAAGCCGTGTCCGCTTCAGCCCCGTCGAAGCGCCGGCCCCCGCGGAAAAGCTCGATCTGACGGTGCGGATGCGGCGCAACCGCCGCGCCGACTGGGCGCGCCGCCTGGTGCGCGAAAACGTCCTCACCACCGACGACTTGATCTGGCCGCTGTTCGTGGCCGAGGGCGAGAACACCCGCGCGCCGGTGCCGTCGATGCCGGGGGTCGAGCGGCTCTCCGTCGACCTGATCGCCCGCGAGGCCGAGCGCGCCGCCGCGCTTGCCATCCCGTGCATCGCCCTGTTTCCCTATACCGACCCATCGCTGCGCGATGCCGACGGCGCGGAAGCGCTCAATCCCGACAATCTCGTCTGCCGCGCGGTGCGCGCCGTTAAGGCGGCGGCGCCGGAGATCGGCGTTCTGTGCGACGTCGCGCTCGACCCCTACACCAGCCACGGCCATGACGGACTTCTGCGCGGCGAGACGATCCTCAACGACGAGACGGTCGCGGTGCTGGTGAAGCAGGCGCTCGTCCAGGCGGATGCCGGCTGCGACATCATCGCGCCGTCCGACATGATGGATGGGCGCGTCGGCGCGATCCGCGAAGCGCTCGACGCCGCGGGCCACGGCAACGTGCAGATCATGGCCTATGCAGCGAAATATGCATCGGCCTTCTACGGCCCGTTCCGCGACGCCGTCGGCTCGAACGCGACGCTGATCGGCGACAAGCGCACGTATCAGATGGACCCGGCGAACGGCGACGAGGCGCTGCGCGAAGTCGAACTCGACATCGCCGAAGGCGCCGACATGGTGATGGTGAAGCCGGGCCTGCCCTATCTCGATATCGTGCGCCGTGTGAAGGACGCGTTCGGCATGCCGACCTTCGCGTATCAGGTCTCCGGCGAATACGCGATGATCATGGCGGCGGCGCAGAACGGCTGGCTCGACGGCGAGAAGGCGATGATGGAAAGCCTGATGGCGTTCAAGCGCGCCGGCGCCGACGGCGTGCTCAGCTATTTCGCCCCGCGCGTCGCGGAGAAGCTGCGGGCGGGCTGAACGCGTTGCAACCAGCGGCCTCATCCTGAGGAGCATCGCGAAGCGATGCGTCTCGAAGGATGGCCAGGAATTCGGCGCCATCCTTCGAGACGCCGTTTCTTACGAAACGGCTCCTCAGGATGAGGTTCTGTGCGCCGCTGCGCTTTACTTTTCTTTACATTCGCGACAATCCGGCGAAACGGCCGGCTCCTAGGTTCCTCGCATCGTGCGTTACGCCCAACGCAATCGAGGAACCGCC
>JAFKKS010000191.1 GCA_017304555.1 Hyphomicrobiales bacterium | reverse complement strand
CTCGCCGTCACGTCGCATCTGCTCTCGCTCGCGGTGTTCATTCCTCCGAGCGGGTGGACTGACGACCGCTTTGGCGCGCGCAACGTCTTCCGCATCGCAATGGCCGTGTTCATGGCCGGCTCACTCGTCTGCGCGGCATCCGAGTCGCTGTCGATGTTCGTCGCCGGCCGCATCATTCAAGGCGCCGGCAGCGCGATGATGACACCGGTCGGGCGGCTGCTTCTCCTGCGCAGCGTTGACAAGAAAAGCCTCGTTGACGCAATGGCGTGGCTGACCGTTCCTGCCTTGATCGGGCCCGTCGTCGGGCCTCCCCTTGGCGGCTTCATCACAACTTACGCGACGTGGCACTGGATCTTTCTGATCAACATCCCCGTCGGCGTGACGGGTATCATTCTAGCGACGCGCTACATCCCGGATGTGCGCACCGAGATGCTCGATCCGATCGACCTAACGGGGCTCATCTATTCGGGGATCGCCGTCGCGGGCCTCGCCTTCGGCCTGTCCGTCGCCGGCCTCGACGTCATCCCGACATCGATGACGCTGTCGCTGCTGATCATGGGCACAATCGGCGCCGTTGCGTATCGACGACACGCGGCGCGGACGGCGGCGCCGGCCCTCGATTTCTCGCTTCTCGCTGTTTCGACCTTCCGTGCCAACCTGATCGGGGGATCGATGTTCCGCCTCGGCGTCGGCGCGATGCCTTTCCTCCTGCCACTGTTGATGCAACTCGGCTTCGGGTTGACGCCGTTCGAATCCGGCATGGTCACGTTCGCGTCCGCTGCGGGATCGCTGATCATGAAGACGGTTGCCGCCAAAGTGTTGCGGCGCTTCGGCTTTCGCCCGGTCCTGGTGTTCAACGCGCTCATCAGCGCTTGCTTCATCGCTGCATGTGCGTTGTTCCGGCCCGACACACCGATCGCCGTCATTATCATAGTGCTCCTGGTCGGCGGCTTCTTCCGCTCACTTGAATTCACGTCCGTGAACACCATCGCTTATGCCGACATCGATCCAGAGCACATGAGCCGCGCGACGACGCTGGTTAGCGTCGGCCAACAATTGTCCGTGTCGGCGGGCGTTGCGCTCGGCGCATTCATCGTCGACATCGGGCAGCGCATGAGCCCGACGCAAAGCATCACCGCGGCGGACTTCGCGCCTGCCTTCCTGGTTATCGCAGCGATATCGGCGAGTTCTGCCCTGGTCTTTCGACGTCTCCCAGCGGACGCGGCGGCGCATCTCTCCGGCCGCGTGGCGCCGACGCCGGGCAACCCGGAAAAACCGGTGGCGTGATCGGTCGGCGTTTATCGTTCGCCGCGAAAGCCTGTCGCGAAGAGATAGAGTTCGGAGGAGTCGGCGCGGCTCGCCTTCGGCTTCACGTGCTTCACCGTCGCGAAGTCGCGCTTGAGCCCCGCGAGCAATTCGGCCTCGGTGCCGCCTTGCAGCACCTTGGCGAGAAAGCTGCCGCCACGCGCCAGAACCTGACCGGCAAAGTCCGCGGCCGCCTCGACAAGCGCCATGGTCCGCAGATGATCGGTGCGCTTATGGCCGGTCGTGTTCGCCGCCATGTCCGAGAGCACGACATCCGCCGGCCCGTCGAGCAATTCGCGCAGCCGCTCCGGCGCCGCGTCGTCGAGAAAATCCATTTGGATGAATTGGACGCCGGGGACGGGCGTCATGTCGAGAACGTCGATGCCGACGACAAGGCCCTTGCCTTCCGTCGCGCCGACACGCTTGGCGGCAACCTGGCTCCAGCCGCCGGGCGCCGCGCCGAGATCGACGATCCGTGCACCGGGCTTGAGGAACCGGAACTTGTCGTCGATCTCGATCAGCTTGAAGGCGGCGCGCGAGCGGAAACCCTCGCGCTTGGCGCGCGCGACGTAAGGGTCGTTGAGCTGGCGTTCGAGCCAAAGCTTCGAGGACAGTGGCCGCCCGCGGCCCTTGACGCGCACCTTTAACTCGCGCTCGCCGCGCCCGCTCGGCGACTTGCTCACGCGTTTCCCCCGGCTTCCTGCCAGACGCCGTCGCCGCGCATCATCTGCACCAGCATGCCTTCACGCAGTCCGCGGTCTGCGACCCGTAGGCGCTCGCAAGGAAACGCCCGGCGGATGGCTTCCAGGATGGCGAAGCCAGCGAGAACGAGGTCGGCACGCTCCGGCCCGATGCAAGGGTTGGCGGCGCGCTCCTCAAAACTCATCGCCAGCAGCCGATCGACCACGGCGGAAATCTCCTGCATCCCCATCCAGCAACCATCGACGTAACGGCGGTCGTAGCGGCGCAGCGCAAGATGCACGCCGGCAATCGTCGTCACGGTCCCCGACGTGCCAAGAAGGTGGGCGCTCTCGCATCGCTTGGGCAGGGACGCGGCGAAAGGCTGCATGCACGCGGCAACCTCCTCGACCATGACTTCAAAGAGATCGCGATCGACCTTGATGCCGCCATGACGCTCCGCCAGCGTCACGACACCGAGCGGCAGCGAGGTCCAGGCTCGAATCGAGGGCGACGGCGGGCCTGACGGCATCCCGACCACGCCCATATTGACGAGTTCGGACGAGCCGCCGCCGATATCGAAGAGAATGACCGTCTCGGCCTTGGGGTCTACGAGCGGGGTGCAGCCGGTCGCAGCGAGCAGCGCCTCCGTCTCCCGGTCGATGATTTCGAGCTCGAGGCCGATCTCTTCCTGCACCCGCGCGACGAAATCCGGGCCGTTGGCCGCGGCCCGGCAGGCTTCCGTCGCGATCAGGCGGGCACGGGTGACATACCGCTGCCGCATCTTGTCGCCGCAGACCGCCAGCGCATCGAGCGCCCGATCGACGGCGGCGGCGCTGATGCGTCCTGTGCCCGAAACCCCCTCACCCAGGCGGATAATGCGGGAGAACGCGTCGACCACCCGAAAGCCGTTGGCGGCCGGGCGCGCAACCAGAAGGCGGCAATTGTTGGTTCCGAGGTCGAGCGCGGCATAAACCGGCGGCCGGGAGGCACGATCGCCATTATCGAACGGCGCGCGACCGCGGCGGCGGCGCCACGGCGAATGCCGAGGGCCACGCAGACGACTAGAAGCGAGGCCGGCCGTCCGGGCCTCGTCGTTCATCAAATGCCTTCCTGCCGCGCGGCCAGCCCCGGGGCGGCACGTCTGCGGCCTATGCAATTATCGATCCAGATCAGTGTTATCGTGGCTGCCGGAATATGACAAATACCCGCTCCCCATAGCTGGCGGATTCGGAGGGGGCGAGCCCACTTCCTGCCGGCCGCACAGCCCCGCATCCGTGCGTCCGGCGCATAGCTTCGACCTTGACAGGAGCGGCCTCCACGCGACAGCCTCCCCTGATCAACGTGGCGCCACGCGAGCCTTCGCGAGGGCCTTCACCCCACCCAATTACCGACTGAAAGCGCCCTCGAAATGAACGTGGTCGTGCGCGACGAACATACCGATTGGTCCCTGCAGAAATTCGGCGTTGGACAGCCGGTCCCCCGCTCGGAAGATCCGAGGCTGGTCCAGGGCCAAGGCCGCTACACCGACGATCTCAACGTCGAAGGCCAAGTCTACGCCGTCATGGTCCGCAGCACGCACGCGCATGGCGTGATCCGCGGCATCGACACCGACGCTGCAAAGGCCATGCCCGGCGTCCTCGGTGTCTATACCGGCGCCGACCTCAAGGCCGCCGGCTACGGCCCCTTCAAATGCAATATCCCGTTCAAGAACCGCGACGGCACGCCGATGCACAAGCCGCTGCGGCTGGCGCTCGCCTTCGACAAGGTCCGTTTCGTCGGCGATCCGGTCGCCTTCGTGGTGGCCGAAACAGTCGCGCAAGCGAAAGACGCCGCCGAAGCCGTCGTGGTCGATATCGATCCGCTGCCGGCCGTCACCAAGCAGACTGAGGCCGACAAGCCCGGCGCGCCGCAAATCTATGACGACGTGCCGAACAACGTCGCCTGCGACTTCCATTTCGGCGACTCCGAGAAAGTGAAGGCCGCGTTCGAGAAGGCCGCGCACGTCACGCAGCTGCACATGATCAACAACCGCGTCTTCGTCAGTGCGATGGAGCCGCGCGCGGCGATCGGCGAATACGATGCCGCGAAGGACCATTGGACGCTGCGTGTCGGCTGCCAGGGCGTGTTTGGCCACCGGGCGCAACTCGCCGACATGCTCGGCACCACGACCGACAAGGTCCGCGTGCTGACCGGCAATGTCGGCGGATCGTTCGGCATGAAGGCTGCGGTCTATCCGGAAAACCTCGCCGTGCTGCACGCCGCCAAGATGCTCGGCCGGCCGGTGAAATGGACCGCCGATCGCTCCGAGAGTTTCCTCTCGGATCATGCCGGCCGCGACCACGAGTTCGACGCGGCGCTCGCCCTCGACAAGGACGGCAACTTCCTCGCCTGGAAGGTCGACGGCTACGCCAATATGGGCGCTTATCTCGGCGTGGTGGCGCCGCTGATGGGGACGATGAACCTCGTCAAGAACATGATGAGCGTCTATCGCACGCCGGCGATCGAGGTCTCGACGAAGTGCGTGTTCACCAACATGACGTTCGTGAGCGCCTATCGTGGGGCTGGGCGGCCGGAAGGCAACTACTTCATGGAGCGGCTGATCGACCGCGCCGCCGTCGAGATGGGCATCGACAGGGTCAAGCTGCGCCGGCGCAATCTGATCAAGGCGAAGGAGATGCCGCGCGAAATGCCGTCCGGCATGATCTACGACAGCGGCGATTTTTCCGCCGTTCTCGACCAGGCGCTGGAGGTCTCCGACTGGAAAGGCTTCAGCAAGCGCAAGCGCGAGAGCGCGAAGCGCGGCAAGTTGCGCGGCATCGGCGTCGGCTGTTACCTCGAAGTCACCGGCCCGCCGAACAAGGAAATGGGCGGCATCCGCTTCGAGGCCGACGGTACGGTGACGTTTATCACCGGGACTCTCGACTACGGGCAAGGCCACGCGACGCCGTTCGCGCAGGTGCTGGCCCAGCAACTTGGAATTCCATTCGACCGCTTCCGTCTGCTGCAAGGCGACAGCGATGAATTGATCGCCGGCGGCGGCACCGGCGGCTCACGCTCGGCTTACGCAAGCAGCACCGCCGCGGTCGAAGCCAGCGCCAAGGTGATCGAGAAAGGCAAGCAGATCGCCGGACACATGCTGGAGGCCGCCGCCTCCGACATCGAGTTCAGCAACGGACGCTTCGTCATTTCCGGAACGGACCGCTCGATCGGCCTGCTGGAGATCGCGGAGCGTCTGCGCAAGGGCGTGAGCCTGCCCGAGGGCGTGCCCTCCTCGCTCGACGT
>JAFKKS010000190.1 GCA_017304555.1 Hyphomicrobiales bacterium | reverse complement strand
TCGACGTCGTTGTGCTTGGTCTGATGGTTGAGGCGCTTGTAGTGGTTATGCACCGCGACCGAGAGCACCTTCTTCGCATGCGCCTGCCCGATGACGTAGTCGTCGAGCACCTTGCAGATTTCCTTCGGCGTCGGAATGCCGTCGCGCGACTTCACCAGCGAGGACTTGTTCTCCTCGCGGATGATGTCCATGCACAGTTCGACACACTCGTCGCAGATGAAGACCGTCGGGCCGGCGATGAGTTTGCGGACCTCATGCTGGCTCTTGCCGCAGAACGAGCAATAGAGCGTGTTCTTTGACTCGCTATTGCCGACCTTGCTCATTCCAATCTCCGTACCACCTGACGCCGATCGCTCGGCGTTCTTCTGTGACTATCGGGGTCCGCCCTAACAAACCGTAGCCGTCAAACGCACCCCACTGTAAACCCAAACGCACCGTCGCCAACCTAGCGAAACATGGTAGGACCGCGACAATCAAGAAAACATTAATGATAAATCCGCGTGCCTGCCCTGGCATTTCTGTGGCTGCGACCCATTGCGGGTCAGGTAGGACGCCACGTCCGTACCATCGCAAACCTCAGGCCAATACCGCCGGGACTTACGCTTTCGGCACGACCGAATCTTCAAGCCGCTTGTCCACAACCTTGTCGACGATGCCGAAGTCGCGCGCCGCCTCCGCCGTCAGGAAGTAGTCACGCTCGAGCGCATCTTCAATCTTCTTAAGGGGTTGCCCGGTGTGCTTGACGTAAATCTCGTTCAACCGCTTCTTCAGGTTCAGGATTTCCTGGGCGTGCAGCATGATGTCCGTCACCTGCCCTTGGAAGCCGCCGGACGGCTGATGCACCATGATCCGCGCGTTCGGCAGGGCGAAACGCATGTCCTTCTCACCGGCCGTCAGGAGCAGCGACCCCATCGAAGCCGCCTGTCCGATGCACAGCGTCGAGACGGCGGGGCGGATGAACTGCATCGTGTCGTAGATCGCCATGCCGGACGTCACCACGCCGCCGGGCGAGTTGATGTACATGGAGATCTCTTTTTTCGGGTTCTCGGCTTCCAGGAATAGAAGCTGCGCGACCACGACCGTCGCCATCCCGTCCTCGACCGGCCCCGTGATGAAGATGATTCGCTCCTTCAACAACCGTGAGTAGATGTCGTAGGAACGCTCGCCGCGGTTGGTCTGCTCGACCACCATCGGGACAAGGTAGTTCATGTAGGTATCGACGGGATCGCGCATTGGTCACCTGATGTGCGGGTCATTGAGACGGCGATCGAGGCCCGGCGCTCAAGCCCAAAATGATTTACGAGAATCGCAAGCTCCGCGATTCAGGTACCACAAATATGGACGGATCGACCGACGACAAGACGGTCGATCCTCGACGCTCCGCCACCTCGCCAGCAGCATGCCTTCGTGCGACCCCGGAGAGCACGCGATCCGTCAGCGTCATGCCTAGCATGCGCAGCCGACGGCAGCGCGGCATCCTTTAACCGGCGACAGCCGCGGCCGGGACGTCGTCCTCCTTGAAGAGGTCTTCGCGCGAGACTTCCTTCTCGGTGACATTCGCCAGCTCAAGAAGATAATCGACGACCTTCTCCTCGAAGATCGGAGCGCGCAGGCTTGCGAGCGCCTGCGGGTTCTTCCGGTAGTAGTCCCAGACCTGCTGCTCCTGGCCGGGGAACTGACGCGCGCGCTCGACCGCCGCGCGGCTCACTTCCTCGTCGGTGACCTGGATCTTGTTCTTCTCGCCGATCTCCGCGAGCACCAGACCGAGCCGCACGCGGCGTTCCGCGAGCTTGCGGTACTCCGCCTTCGCTTCGTCCTCGGTCGTTCCCTCGTCGGCAAACGTCCGGTTGGCGTTGGCGAGATCGGTCTCGACCGTGCGCCAGACATTCGTGAACTCTTCCTCGATCAGGCTGGGCGGCAGCGTGAAGGTGTGCTTCTCGTCCAATTCATCAAGCAACGCGCGCTTCACCTTGCGGCGCGTCGCCGTGTCGTGTTCCTGCTGCAGGCGGCCCTTCACGGCCTCCTTGAGCTTGTCCAGCGTCTCCATGCCGATCGTCTTGGCGAACTCGTCATTGATCTCGACGGTCCCCGGCGCGTGCACGGCCTTGGCCGTCACCTCGAAGGAGGCGGCCTGCCCGGCCAGCTTGTCGTTGAGATAATTCTTCGGGAACGTGACGTTGACCGTGCGCGTCTCGCCCTCGGCCATGCCGATCAACTGGTCCTCGAAACCGGGGATGAAGGTGTTCGATCCGATCTCGACCGTGATGTCCTCGGCGGTGCCGCCTTCGAACGGTTTGCCGTCGATCGTGCCGGTGAAGGAGACGATGACGCGATCGCCCTTCTCCGCCTTGCCGCCCTTCTCCTTCGGGGCATAGGGGCGGTTCTGCTCGGCGAGCCTGCCGATCGCTTCGTCGATCTCGGAGTCGGCGACCGGCGTCACCGGCTTCTCCAGCTTGATCGCGCGCATATCGGCGATCTCGATCTTCGGCAGGATCTCCAGCGCCAGCGTGTAGCTGAGGTCCGACTTGCCTTCGATCAGGTTCTTGACCTCGCCTTCGTCGGTCGGAAGCGTCACCTTTGGCTCGGTCGCGACGCGGAAGCCGTTATCCGATACAATCTTGGCGTTCGTCTCGGAGACGAGCGCATCGATCGTCTCGGCCATCACCGACTTGCCGTAGACGCGCTTGAGATGCGCGACGGGCACCTTGCCCGGGCGGAAACCGGGAATCTGGATGCGATTCTTGAGTTCGGCGAGGCGCTCATCGAGCTTGGCATCGAGCTCGGTCGCCGGAACGACGACTTGATATTGGCGCTTCAAACCATCCGAAAGCGTTTCTTGGACTTGCATGATCTCGCTGCCGTTCGTGTCAAATTCATTGCGGCGGTGGGTGGGCAACAGCGGGCCCGCGCGCTGCCCGAAGCCGCATGGTGCGGGCGGAGGGACTCGAACCCCCACGACTTTCGTCACTGGAACCTAAATCCAGCGCGTCTACCAATTCCGCCACGCCCGCCTGGGCAAGCGCGACGCCAGGACCGCTTCTGCGCCTGTGTGCCGCAGGAAGTGGCCCCAAATCAATACATTGCGTCCATCCTTGTCGCAAAACCAATCGGAATCCTAGGGGATGAACGCTGGCGCTGCAGCCAAGCGGCGCGGCTTATAGCACGCCCGCCCGATCATGCAGCAAAAATGTTGCCCGCCACGCGCGGCGCACTGCCGCGATGAGGACGACGTTGCGGACGCTTCCACCCCGCCCCAGATTGGCGGCATGACCGCACCACCGGATTCGCCTTGGCTTCTGAACCGGCGCCAGATCATCGCCGCCGGCCTTGCCTGCGCCGCCTTCCCCCTATCCCGCGCCGCGGCGGCCGAGGAGGTCGCAGGCGACGGATTTCGCCTCTTGCAGGCCCGGCCGGGGACCGTTCGGCTGCGCGGCGAAGCCCCGCCGGAAACCGCGATCTGGGGCTACGATGGGGCGGTGCCCGGCCCGACGCTGCGCGTCAAACGCGGCGGCGAGCTGAAGGTCCGGCTGGTCAACGAACTCCCTGAGCAGACCACCGTCCACTGGCACGGCGTGCGCCTGCCGAACGCGATGGATGGCGTACCGTTTCTCGTGCAGGCGCCGATACTTCCAGGGAAAAGCTTCGATTATCGTTTCAAGCCGCCGGACGCCGGCACGTTCTGGTACCACGCTCACTTCAATCAGGCGCAGCAGATGGATCGCGGCCTCTACGGCCCGCTGATCGTCGAGGAAACCGAGCCCGTCGCAGTCGACCAGGACATCATCCTGATGTTCGACGATTGGCGGCTGAAGCCGGACGGAGGCATCGACGAGGCGAGTTTCGGGTCAGCGCTCGAGGCTGCCTACAACGGCCGCATCGGCGAGCACCTGACGGTCAACAGCCGCCCGTCGCTCGACATCCCCGTCCGCAAGGGCGAGCGCATCCGGCTGCGCCTGATCAACGCCGCCAACGCCCGCGTCATCGGCATCCGCCTCGACAAGCACCGCGCGCGCGTGATGGCCATCGACGGGCAGCCGGCGGAACCGTTCGACGCACGCGACGGCCGCGTCATCCTCGCGCCGGGCAACCGCACCGACATCTTTGCCGATATGGCGCTGGACGCCGGCGCCGAAGCGACGATCTTCCTCGACACGGATGACGCTTCGGTGCCGATCGCCCGTCTCGTCTACGACAAGCAGGCATCCGTTCCCGCCAAGCCGGAGGAGCCGCCCCCCCTGCCCGCCAATCCGCTTCCCGAGCGCATGGATTTTGCCCGGGCGCTCCGCGTCGATGTGCCGCTCGCCGGCGGCGGCCATGAGGCTGTCCTCGGCCCAAACGCATCGCCACCCGCGGGCGCGGAGATGACGCATAAAAGCAAAGTGATCTGGACCATGGCCGGCAAGTGGGGAACCGGCCACGACGGACCGCCCCTCTTCAAAGTGAAGCGCGGGCGCACCGTGATGTTGGCCTTCGCCAATCACAGCAAGTTCTTCCATGCGATGCATGTGCATGGCCATCACTTCCGGCTTTTGGATTCGCTCGACGACGGCTGGAAACCGTTCTGGCTCGACACCATGCTGGTGGCGCCGGAGCAGACGGCGCGCATCGCCTTCGTCGCCGACAATCCCGGCAAGTGGATGCTCCACTGCCACCGGCTCGAACACTCCGAGAGCGGCATGGCCGCCTGGTTCGAGGTGACGTAGCCGCCAGAAGAACCGGAGGCGGACCTAGCCAATGCTGCCGGGTCGATCGGGCATTCCGCCGGGTTCGGAATCGTCAATCGGCATGTCCAGCGTGCACCGCAAACCCGACGGCTCATAAGCGATGTGCAAAGTCCCACCCAGGTCGGCCGCGCTATAAGCAATCAAGCGCGAGCCAAAACCTTTGCGCGTTGGCGGCTCGACAGCGGGGCCTCCACTTTCAGTCCAGCTCAATGCCAAATCGCGCCGCTGCGACGGCGCGTCAGCGGCAATGCTCCAGGATATGGCCAGGTGACCTTTGTCGTTCGACAGCGCTCCATATTTCGTCGCGTTGGTGGTCAGCTCATGTAGGACAAGCGTGAGTGGAAGCGCCTGTCGTCCGGACACTTGCAGTTCCGGTCCGTCAAGGGACACGCGAGAGGAAGCCAAATCGTAGGGCGCCAGGACACCTGAGATCAGGCCACGCAGCCCGACCGCTTCTGACGATTTGTTTTGGAGAAGGTCGTGCGTGCGACGGAGCGCAAAAAGACGTTCCGCGAACGACTGTCGCGCCTTCGATAGAGGCAGCC
>JAFKKS010000189.1:4891-14304 GCA_017304555.1 Hyphomicrobiales bacterium | reverse complement strand
CTGCCGGGCGACGGCGAGGTCGATACGATCGCGCGATTTCCCTTTGTGCATGGTGCGATTGCCGGCGCTGTCCGTATGGATGGCGACGTTCTCGATGCACCAGCGGAGCACCGGCGATTCCCATTTGAGATGCCGCCCGACGATGGCGCGCTCGAGCACGTTGAGCGCCGGCGCCTGCGTTACCCAGCCCTGACGAAGCGTCGCGGTCGGGAATCCGTCGTCGGTTAGCGGGCCCATGACCGGCTGTGCGTATGCCGGATCGAAGGCGATCTCCTGCACCTGGAAGCGTTCGCAGAGATCGCGGATGTGAGACTCGACGGCGCGATAGTCGATGACGTTTCCGGGTGTCGAGATGATCCAGCCTTCCTTTGCCCATTGCGGGTACGGCACGCCGTCGCGGTCCGCGCGCGCCTGGAGGTTGTCCGCCGGCACGAACGCCCAGGCGGCGCACAGGAAGTCTTCGCCGTCGGGAAAACACGCGAGAACGGCGGTGAGGTCGGTCGTCGTCGACATGTCGACCGCGATCCAGCACGTCCGGCCGCGGAGCGCCTCGAGGTCGATCGGCGCTTCGCCTTCGTCGAAAACATGCATGTCGACGAACGGCGAGAGCGAATTGTCCTGCCGGATACCCAAGTAAAATTGTTCGAATGCGGCGCGATCAGCCGGCCGCTCCTTCGCCTCCCGGCAGAGCTGCCGTAGCGACGGCAGGTCGGGGTATCCGAAACGCAGGCCCGGCAACACGCCGTGCCACGTCGCCTCGTCGTCCCAAGGTGCGTCGCGGTCGGCCTCGAAGATGATCGGCAGAAAGTGCGGATCCTCGATCTCGCCGGCCTGCACCTTCCGACCATACTCATAGATCGGATAATCCGGGCTCTCGTTGCCGCGGCCGGCCGTCGTGGCGACGATGAGGAGCGAGCCGCCGACCTTCGTCACGCCGGTGCGTAGCGCGTGCCAGAGGTCGGGCTTCTTGTGCGACCAGAGTTCATCGACGAGGACGAACATCGGTGTCCGGGCGTGACCGCTGGCGCCCTCTGACGACACCGCCTCGAAGAACGAACGCGACTTCGGGTGGATGAGTCTGTTCTTCGAATCCACCGGCCGGGACGCTCCGGCAAGCTGCGGGATCGTTTGGACGATGCCGAGGGCCTCTTCGAAGGCGACGCGTGCCTGTGCCTTGTCCGCAGCGGCAACATAGTTCGCGCCGCCGGGCACGCGTTCCGGGCCGTAGGTGTGCAGGAGCGCCAACGCCGCGGCGAGCGATGTCTTCCGGCTGCCGCGTCCGACCTGGAGGTAGACCGTGCGCACCGCCCGCGCGTCGTGCGCGTCGGTCGGGCCATAGATGCGCCGGACGATACGCTCGAAGGGCGCATCCAGTTGGAAGGCTTGGCCGGGCAGCCGGCTCTTCGGATGCTTGAGAAGCCTCAGGAAGTCGACCGCGCGCTGGCCGTGGCCGAGCGGATCGTCGATCGGGCTGTTGTCAAAGATCCATGCCGGACCAGCCATCGCCGCCCTCCTTCCCGGGTGAGGAGGTGCCGGCGCGTTGGCGCGCCACCGGCGTGAGGCCAAGCTCCGCGGCGTAGCGGCGCGAGGACTCGAGATATTGAAGCTGCTGCCGGATGAGCGGGTGCGCTTTTCCGCCGACCATACGGCCCTGACGATTGAGGATGCGCGCCGTCTCGCGCACGCCGGCGACGGCGATGGTGTAATTCTCCAGTGCCGCCATGTCGGTCTCGGCCAACACCCCGCGCGCGATCAGGTCCGGCGCCACGCGCTTCCATTCGGCCTTGGCATCCTTCGGCAGCCACGACGGCGGGGGCGGGATGGCCGTGACGGCCTCGTTCGAAACGACCAGGCGTGGTTTCGTTCCGCGCATCACGCATTCCCCAAGGCGATGCAGCGGATATCCAGGCCCTTGTGCCGGCGGATTTCCTTCAACTCCTTGATGTTGAAGGTCTGGCCATCCCACTGCACGCGGTCGGCAGTTTTCAACCCATTGATCCAGCGCACGCGGAAGATGACGGCGGTCTCGTCGGTCGCGCCCGCGCCGCGCAGAAACTCTTCCGTGTTGGCTTGGATCACCTGGGCGCGCACCGTCGCCACGGTGGCCCACGGCACCATGAGCATCTGGACGAGGGCGTTTATCGTCATGACGCCGTGCGAGGTCTCGCCGTCCGGGTCGCGCATGAAACGCGCCCCATCGATCCGGCAATCGCAGCAAACGAAGTCGGCCCCCTCCAAGGCGAGCGGCGTGAGGCGGCCGATCGCCCATCGCACCGCACCGGCTATCTCCTTCACACCGGCCAGACTCGGCTCGCGTTTCCATAAGTGCAGGGTCGCGTAGACGCGGACGGTGTCGCGCTGGAGCGTCACCTCCTCGTCGACCACCTGCATCTCACCGAGCACGATCGAGGGCACCGGCGCCGGGCGCTGGTTGGTGTCGAGGATCGACGACGCCGGCACAAGCGCCGTCACCGCCGCGGTGGCGACGAGGCGCGCCCGAATGGCCTTCTGGACGACAAGAGACGGATCAGGCTGCGGCATCAGGCTCGCCCCATGACCAGTCACGGTAATCCGCGACGATCTCGCAGACGCCGAGCGGCACCGGCTGCGCCGTCACGCCGACCACAGAGGCTTCGCGGTTCTCGTACCAATGCCCGACGAGCATGAGCACCGCCTGCACCAGCGGCTCCGGCACGCCGTCCGGATCGTCCGCGTACCGCTCCTCGATTGCGTAGCCGAGCATGCCTTCAAGATGCGCCTGCGCCGCGTCGATCAGCCGTGTGATGAGGGCGTCGTCAGCCGCCTGGGTGACGTTCAGTTGCGCCTTCGCGGCGCTCAAATCGGTGATCGCCATTTTCGGAGAGCCTCAATTCGGGAAAATCCCACGCGACGGAGAGGGCGCCGGTCCGGGCGCGATTCTGAAACTTTCCAACCACCCCCCGGTCATTGTCGTCGCTCTTGTGCTTGCTTCGATCGGTTGTGATGCGCAGCGCAAAGCGATTGCCAGTTCGATCTCGACCAGAAGCGCTTCATGTCTCCACGATGAGGAACAACATGATCAACAACAGTTGCAGGTGCTCCGCACATGACGCATGTGGGATGCAGCTTAAGATGCTCACGACGTGCTACATCCCACTTGCTGTCGTATCCTCGAGCGCGAGCGGAGGGCCGTTGCCGATCGAACTGGGCCTTCCGTTCCACCGCTCGTTTAGCTTGGCAAGGGCATAGCGCCCCTACCGGTATTCGATGTCCGCAACCGCAGATGCGCGGTGCGCGGATTGGCATCAGGCGTCACCCGTCGCAGCTGCCACGCGTACGATGTTCGAATTGATCTCGATCGTGCTCTCGAGGTTGCGGATGGTGTTGGCTCCGCCGCCTTGCTCTTGCGCCGACATAACGAGTCCGATGAACAGGCGCTGCGATGGTGTCGGAGCAGCGCCAACGGGCTTGTCGTTGAGCTCGACCTTGAATGCGTAGTTCGATCGAGCTTGACTAGCGCCGATGAGAGCGATTTGGCCTTCGTCTGTATCCATGGCGGCAAACACGTTCTGCATCGAGCCCGCGTTACGTGTGCCTTTTTGCTTTTTGTCGCGATCAGAACCGATCAACGACGTGGTGATGACCTGAGCGGTGTCGCCAATCGGACCCATTTGGCTCCAACCGCTGATCTCTTTCCAAGTCTGCGATGCGAAATCCGCTTCAACGAAGTCGGCGGACTTGTCGGCCAGCACGCCGCCGATGAAAATTTTGCATCCTGCTACGGGATATAGGGCCAAGCTGGCCTCCTATTTTTTGGGTGAGAGGGCCAGCGGATCAGGCCACCGGTGCAAGGGCCGGACTGCCGAGGATGAACACTGCGCCCGCGGCGATCGACGTGCCGCCATTCTTGGTAATCACGGCGCGGACATAGCGCTTCGAACCGATGTAGCTTTGGCGATAGACCTTGCTGTCCTCCAGCGTCGCCGGGATCGCGCCCAGCAGGTCCGCGGCAGCGACGTTGGTGAAGTCACCATCGGTCGTGGTGTCGCTTTCCTGCATGGCAAGACCAAAGTCGCCGGCGGAGGCTATCGCGCCGGTGTTCACCGCCATCAGTGCGGAGCCAAAGCCCTGCAGGTCGACGGTGCTGCCTTTCAGCGTCGCCGCCTGTACCGCCGGCACAAGCGAAGCGACCACCTTGGTGTCGTGAAATGTGTCTCGCATGATCGTTGTCCTTGTGATCGAGGATGAGGGCGCCGCTTAGGACGCCACCACCTTCATGAACTTGACGCTGTTGAAGTCGCCCGCGCCGCCGCCGACACGCTTGTAGGTGTCGAAGAGGATGCGGCCCTTCTGGGTGACCTCGTCGCGCGTGATGCGGATGCCGGCGCGATCGACCACGACGTAGCCCTGATTGAAATCGCCGAAAGCGATCGGGAACGTGCTGGCGCCGATGTCGTCGAACTCGTCGTCGATCACGACCGGATAGCCGAGGAGCGGATGCTCGATGCCGTCGATCAGGTTGCCGGTCGGCGCCCACAGATAACGGCCGTTGCTGTCCACGATGGTGCGCAGCCGCACCGCCGTGTTGCTATTCATGACGAACCGCGCATTCGGCTTGTAGGGTCGGCGGAGCGAGGCAACCAGCTTCACCAGGGCGGTGATGAGGTTGGCATCGGTCGGCGCCGAGGCGTGGCCGGCCGGGGTGTACTGGAACTTGCCCCAGGCGCGAACGAAGTCCTTCTCGTTGGTGCAGTCGTAGGTGAGCAGGCCCTTCGGCTTGCCACCGATGCCGTCACCGCGGAGGAAGGCTTCACCCTCGGTTTCGGAGAAATCGTGCGTGGCGTTGCGGATCAGCCAGCCCGCAATGTCGACGGCGGCATCGTCGAGAAGCTGGCGGGTCGCTGCCGGCGCGGCGTATAGCTCCATGACGCCGTAAGAGTGCTTGATGAGTTCCGGCCGGGCCGTGTCCTGCGGACGATCGTCGCGCTCGGCAACCCACTGCGCACCGCGCTTGCCCATGCTGTAGAAGCGCTGGTACTCGCTGGAGCCGATCGACACGACCTCGGCGAGCGTGCGCATCGGCGAGATGTCTGTCATGCGCTCACGGATCGCGGTATCGATCGTCGGCAGCACCAGCCAGCCACCATCGACGGCGCTATCCGACGCCGCGGCCTTCACCTCGGCATCGCTGCCGGTGCGGATGTATGAAGCGAGCGCCTTGGTTTCGAGGTCCTTCTGCTCGTCGCCAGCCGTCACCTCGGGACGCTTGGACTTGGCCTCGATCTTGTCGAGACGCTCGGAGAGCGACTTGACGTCGATCTCGTCATCTTTCTTGTCCTTGCCGTCCTTCTTTTCCGGCTCGCCCTTGGCCTCAAGCTTCTTCAGCCGGTCGTCGACGGACTTTGTGAGATCGGAGAGCGCTGTGGTGACGACCTCGACTGGATCGGCGTCGCCGCCACCTTCGGACTTGAAGACAAGGGGATTGAAGTGCTTGGTCATGTTCAGCCTCGTAGGTGCGCCGAAGCGCGGTTGATGGCCGCGGCAAGCGCTTCGGCCTGGTTCAGCGTTTTGACGTGGGTGAGTTGGGCGCCGGGGTGCGATGGGCGCTCGACCACAGACACCTCGACCATGTCGGCGGCGGTGATGACGCGGTTCTTGCCCTGACGCTTCGACGCTTTGGTGTAGAAGGCGATGCTCAATCCGTTCCGCCGGCCGGTGATGATCTGGCTGCGCACGCCGCGCGCCAGCACCGTCTCGTTGAACTGCCCCTTCACGTAGAGGCCGTCGGTGCGGTCCTCGATCGAGGTCCACAACCCGATGAGCTGTCCGGTCTTGTGCTCGAGGAGCATCGGCAGCTCGGTCGCCGCCGGACGGATCGCGCCCTTCACGATGATATCGCCGACCTTGTCCGGCTTAGCGTAGAGCCACGCCAGCCCCTCGACGGTGTTGGCCTTCTCGTCGACGCGGAGGTCCGCTTTGATCTCAATCCGTTCCATCGGGCGCGTCCTCGATGAACGGCGTGCGCGCGAAGTACGGCTTGCGGTTCTGGGCGAATGCCTCGACCTGCTCGCGAATGAAGGCGAACTTCGTGAGGATCCGCACCAAGTTGGTGTGGGTGAATTCGAGCGGCTTGCCGTCGCTCGTCACGCGCCAGCCGACAACGCAGCGCGCAAGCTGCTCAATCGTCATGCGAAGTTGATCGTCCGCTGGCGGCGTTCCGCGGTATTGAAGCAACTCGTCTTGGAGTTTTAGCTTCGCGCGGCGCTGCACGTCGCTGTCGGGGCCGGCAACCGTGAAAACGAGGTCCGGCATCGGTGCGCCGGTGACTGGATGCACGATGATGCATTCGGCGCTGCGGTCCTGATGTTCCACAAGATCGTCGCAGTGGGCCAGGTCGTACTTCACGCGACCATCCTCGGCCGCGCCGGCGGCTCGTCAGTCTTCGGCTTCTCCGGATTGATGTTCGGATTCTTGAACTCGTCGCCGCCCTTGCGCGGCGGGAGGCCGAGCCAGTCGCGCGCCTCGTTGCTGCAGATGTCTTCTGACGCGCGGAGTGAGTTGATCGCGGTGGCGCGCTCGGTGAGGCTGGCACGCGTCAGGTCGTCGCGATCGAACTGGAACCCCATCGTGCGGCGTTCATCGTCGTTGAGCAGCGCGCGGTTGAGGGTCGATTCCAGCGCCCGCAGCCACGGCTCGATCACGTAGACGACAAGCTCGAGCTGCTTTTGGCTGGCGTTCGCGTAACTCGATTTCGTCAAGTCGCCGAGTTGCGACGCCGACATGCCGAATGCCCGGGCGATCTCCTCGACCTGCAGCCGGCGCATTTCGAGGAATTGCGCGTCCACGGAATTGAGCGCGAGGGCGTTGAACTTCGCGCCGTCGAACAGGATGGCCGTTTTGCCGGCATTCTCTGCGCCTTCATGCGCGGCGCGCCATCCAGCCTTCATGGCCTTGAGCGACCTCTCGCCGATGCCTTTCGGGAACTCGATCACGCCACCGGGACGCGCGCCGTTCTTGAAGAGCCGGGAAGCATGCGCTTCCATGACGAGCGCGGCGCCGATCGCCTCTCGCGCCAGCGTGATCGGACATTTATCGAAGGGACCGCGAAGGTGGACGATGTCGCCAGCGTCGACGAGCTTGCCGGACAGCCGGTAGATTGGCTGGCGCGTCTCTTCGAACTGGGCCTGGATCGTGCCGCGCTTGTAGTTGATGATCTCGACGGGCTTGCCATCGACCCGGTTCACCCACGCCAGCGCGCCGATATCGTAGAGCAGCGCCTCCGCGGTGATGTCGCGGATGAACTCGTATCCAGCGGTCCAATCGTTGACTTGCCCACGCGGCGACGGCGGGAACGGTGACCGCATTCGTGGCGGTGACGCCGGCGCCCGGCGTCGAGCCGGTAAAGGCTTCCAGGATCGCGGCGTCGTTATCCGGGACCGGATCGATTGTCTTGGTTGTCAGGGGCCACAGTCGCATCGGCAGTGTATGCGCCGACGCAACGTGTTTTGACCATTAGGCCAATCCTGGAAACTTTCAGGAAAATTCCGACGCCTTGGTGCGCAGCCACACTTTCAGTTCCGTTTTGAAGGCAAAGTAGCGGCCGGCGCCGGGAGGGCGATAAATCGGAACGCGCGGATCGCTGGCGAGACGGTAGACATGATCGCATGAGACGCCGATGAAGCGAGCGATCTCGGCCGCGCCCCACAACTTGCCTTCGGCAATCTCGGTGAGCGCCCGGTCCACGGCTTCGTTCATGCCGCAACCCCGAACATTTCGTCGAACCGTGCCGGGGTGAGTGCTTCTCGCCGTTTGATCTTCCGACTTCGACGCGGCTTTCGCGATTTCCCGTGCTCCTTTGGAATCGCAACCAAGCCACGACCGGTTTGCTCGTCGTATGCGTCACGTTCGTCGACCGACGCGCGCGTGTCAGGCCAGACGGTCCTCGGCCCGGTGGCGAGCCACCATGGCGAGAGGTCACGGAGTCGGCGGTGCAAAATTTGAACGCGCCCGCGTTGATCAATGTATTGCAAGGTCGCCACCCCTCGAGATATCGCTGCGACCTTCATGATTGGGCCACCGCCGATGACCATGTCGCCGACACTGATCACAAAAAGGCTCCAAGGTCGCGGGCCGGCTCGCGCTCAGTGCCGAGGTAGGAATCGAGCGACTGCTCGTCCTTTGACAGATAGGTGCGGATGCGTTTCTTCGCGTACGCCCTTGCCGTATTTCGATCGCTGGCGTGAATTCTGCCCTCAAGGATCGCCAAGACGACGTCCGATCTCATATCATCAAGAATTGGGTTGTCTGTTCCCTTCAATAAATGCGCCGCCGCCGCCGCATACACCTCATTTTGCAAAAGCGCTTGCTGGAGTGAGTTCTCCGCGTAGGGGATCCGACTCCTCTTCGTTCCGTGCGCCTGAAGCAATCGGCGCCGAAGCGCCGGATCCTTTCTCGCGCGGCTCAGAAGGGCCGCATATCCAACGACCGATTTTGCTACAACGCCGGACGCTATAGCCGCCAACGCTGTGGTGAGTTCTTCGTCGGTTCTTCGCCTATGATTGATATCGACGTTGAGGCCGCGACGATGACCGATTTTTCGTGCGCGCGCTTCGCGCGCCCGCTTCAAGCGTAATGAATGCTCAAGACTGCTAGACGCGAGGAATTTTCTGAACACATGGGCGCCGACTTTGTGCTGCTCAAGTGCCTCTTCCAAACAAGCGCCGTTCTCAATTGATGCGACGATTCTATCGAATTTTCTTTCGGCGGCCTTGGTGTTCCGTCCGAGGAACTCCTCACGGTGCTGTTGCGCTTCGCGCAAGCGAAGCGTCAGGTCGGATGAACGCGCGACGAAGCGTTGGAAAACCGGAGCACTTGGGAAGAGAGGATCTCGCGTGAGGGCTGCGACAAGAGTTGAGCCAGCAGCGATCGCTGCAACGACTTCGTCGAAGCATCGTTCGCACGCGGTTTCGGATTCGAATTTCGACAGTCGTGGTTTTCTCGTCATCTTCACGGCGCTCCCCTTTCGGAGGGCCCAGTCGGCGAAGCGGGTTGGACACAGCTTTGCCTTCCCAGGCAAAGCGAACACAGGCGGATCGACACGACCGAGCTATCGGTAGGCCGGGGTCATGCTGTCGGCCTTTACGTGCGCTTGTTGACGCTGGCGTTATTCCGATGCCGATCCGCCAGCATCGGCGCCTGACGGTCGGCGCGAGCCGTTGCCGTCTCCTGGGCGCAGAGCGCCCTTGCTTCGTCGGCCGGAGGTCCTCCGGGTTGATCCCCTCGGGTCTCGTATTCCCGAGTTCGGCCCTTAATCGCGGGCTGATCATCGCTGTGACGAAGCGATGACCTATGGCTTCAGGAATCAAATGTCGCTGGTGTTCACACGCGTTTTTTGATACATTTTTTTCGCGCGCATTTGCCGATTTGTTTCGGCG
>JAFKKS010000189.1:0-4877 GCA_017304555.1 Hyphomicrobiales bacterium | reverse complement strand
CTTTTTCTACCGCTTACCGTCGTGGCAATTCGATCAAGGCGAGCGGCGATGTTCTCTCGGACCAAAAGTGCTCTTTCCGGTCCGATCTTTATTGAAGATGGATCGAGCCGGCGCACCGCTTCTGCAAGGGCGTAGAGCTCCCGGGCGGTTTGCTTTCTGGAGAATTTATTCACGCGGCGCCCCCGATGGATGTTTGGGGAGCGAGGCGAAATCACCTTGAAAATCAATGGTGGACGTTTTCCCCAAATTATGGCTTAACGCACTGAATTGGGCCGCTTCCGCCGCTTCCCTAGGGAGCGCCAGCCAAACTCACGTCGCCGCGGCGCTTGATTGCTCGAGATATGCAATAGATGCAGGCTGGGCAGATAGAAGCCGTCGTCGAGGCAAGCGCTAAACAGCAACCGTCGCGGAGATGGCTGTTTATCTTTCTGGCGACGTTCTTCATCGCTCAAGCTGCAGCTTTGACGATCAACTATATCGTCGATCCGTTCCAACTCTTTCATTTCAGTGGAATCTACTCAACGGCACGCGACGACCAGCGCACGAGTTACGCTGGAACGATACGGACAGCGCCGCCCTTCGATGCGGCGGTCATCGGTTCGTCCTACGTCGGCAACTTCAATCCCGATCTTATCGACCGATTGTTCGGTGTTCATACGCGCGTCTTTTCAACATTCGGCGCCTCGCAAAAAGAACTGAGCTTGACGCTGGCGTACCTGCTCGCGCGGCGGCCGGAGTTGAAAGTCGTCTTTCTCGAAGCTTCCGTATGGGAGCTTTGCAATACAGGAATTCGTCTAACGTGGAATTTTCCCGAAGGGCTATACCGCGATGATTTTGGCGCGCGGCTTCAATATCTGACATCTGGTACGACACTCGCGACTTCGGGTCGGAAGATTGGTTTTTTGCTTGGACTAGGAGGCTCATTCTCTCGCGATGCTCGGATGAGCCATCGGTGGATCGATGCACTGCGAGGAAATTTCAACAATCCGAAATATATGACTTTGATTCTACGGCGGGACGCCCCGAAAGCGAAACCGAACGAGCCCCATATTCTCGACGTCGAGGCCGACGCGAAGGCTGTGGCGGCATGTTTCGAGCATTGGATTTTGCCGTATGTGCGCGCGCATCCGAAGACGATGTTTTACGTTTTCAATCCCCCGGTAATACAACAACTGTTGTGGTACCAGGAGAGCCGCGGTGTCGTGTCGGCCTGGGCGCGCGCCGAGGAACTAATCGCGGAGAAATTTCGAGCCCCCAATCTGAAGGTGTTCGATTTCTACGCCGACAAGGAGGTTGTGAACGACTGCACGCGCTTCATGGATATTGCGCATTTCGACGAGGCGACCGGCGATCGGATTGTAAAATTCATGCACGAAGGAAAATTCGAGAGAACGAAGCAAACGGATGCTGCCATCTCCGCGCTCGCCAAGAGCGATCTTACCGAACGCCATCCTTGCGCGTTGGAAGAGTAATCGATGCTCTTCAACTCATATGAATTTCTCTACCTCTTCTTGCCGGTTTGCCTTGCCGGCTACTTCCTGTTCGGGCGCTTTGGAACGCGCGTCGGCGTTGCGTGGCTCGCCGGGATGTCGTTCGTCTTCTATGCGCGCTCAGGCATCGGCTTTATCTGGATTCTCGCTGCGTCCGTTCTGTTCAATTACGCGAGCGGGCGGCTGATCCTGTCGCTGACAGACCAATCCCGGCGTACTGCGGCGAAGGTTGCGACCGGGGTCGCGATCAGCGCCAACCTTTGTTTGCTCGGCTATTTCAAGTACAGCGGGTTTGCGATCGAGAACGCGGCCGAGCTGCTGGGCCTGCCGCCTGCAACATGGTCCGTCGTGCTCCCCGTGGGCATTTCTTTCTATACCTTCACGCAGATCGCCTTCCTGGTCGACACCTACAACGGACGCGTTCACCGGCAAGCGGGTTTCATCGAATACGCGTTGTTCGTGACGTATTTTCCGCACCTCATCGCGGGTCCGATTCTGCATCATGCGGAGATGATCCCGCAGTTTCTGCGAAAGCAGACGACGCGGTTTTCGATCGATAATGTCAGCATCGGCGCCGCGATCTTCGTCATGGGGTTGGCAAAGAAAATCTTGATCGCGGACGGTATCGCGCCTTACGCCGACGCTGTATTTGGCGCGAAGGGGGCAATCTCGTTCGGCGATGCGTGGATCGGAACGCTGGCTTACACGCTGCAGCTTTACTTTGATTTCTCCGGCTACTGCGACATGGCGATCGGCCTGTCGCGCATGTTCAACATCGATCTGCCGCTGAACTTCTACTCGCCCTACAAGGCAACGAGCATCATCGAGTTCTGGCGCCGATGGCACATGACGCTTTCGCGTTTCCTGCGGGATTATCTCTACATTCCGCTGGGTGGAAACCGCCGCGGTGCGACGCGCCGTAACATCAACTTGATGGTGACGATGGCGCTCGGCGGGCTATGGCACGGCGCGGCGTGGACATTCATCATTTGGGGCGTTCTCCACGGCGTGTTTCTGTTGATCAATCACGTCTTTCGCCGCGCTGCGCCGAAATGGCTCACGACCGTTCCAGGCTTTCCCGTTTTCGCGCGCCTGCTGACCTTTGGTTGCGTCGCCGTGGCTTGGGTCTTCTTTCGCGCCGAGACGACGCATGGCGCCCTGCACATCCTGTCGACCATGGTATTGCCCACCCGCGGGATACACCCGATTGTTCCTCTTGTTGCGAGTGAAGCCGGGTTCGTCGTCGCGTGGATCGCGGTAGGCCTCTTTATCGTATGGGGCTTGCCGAATTCTCAGCAGATCTTTCGCCTCCCGTTCCATCCGTCTTTGGGCGGCGAGGGAGTCGGCGCCGACAGAGTTCCCATTCTGGAACCTCGGGGCTGGGCGCTTTCGATCATGTCGTGGCGGCCCACATCACTCACCGCCGTGATTTATGGCACCGTGTTTGCAGTCTCCTTGATGTTTTTCGTCCGCACCGCTCGATTCCTCTATTTTCAATTCTGACCGGAATTGTGCCTCTCCTACTTCAAGGTCTCGTCCGGGTCTGGTAATCATGCCCGCATGACCGACCTGGAAGGCAGCATCAGCGCCGCGCGCGCGACGTGGAACCGCAAGACGGTAGGCAGCCAGCGTAGCAATTCCGAGGCGGGGACGCTCGAATATTTCGAACAAATCCGTGCTTATCGTTATGGCTATGAGACGCCGTTCATCCAGTCTTTCTTCCAGTTTTCGGAAATATCCGGGCAGCGTGTGCTCGAGATCGGCGTCGGCCAGGGAATCGATGGCGTCGAGATGGCGCGCAACGGCGCGCTCTACAGCGGCATCGATGTTACCGAAGCGCATCTGAATTTGACGCGGCAGAATTTTGCCAACCACACACTGCCTTTGACATTGTTCCACGGCGATTTACTGCGCACCGATGTCGGCGCTCCTTACGATGTGGTGTATTCGTTCGGGGTCATTCACCATATTTCGGCCGAGGAAGAATATCTGCGGCACGTTAGGGCAAACGTTTTGAAACCGGGCGGCCGCCTGATGATTGCGGTCTATTCGAAATACAGCGTCTTCAACGCCTATATGATAGCCACATGGCTTCTGAAGGGACGATCGTGTCGGCTGGACGATTGGCGTAGTCAGGTTGCGGAGTTAAGCGAGCCTGGATCCCCGGTGACGATCAAAATCAGGTCGCGTCGCGAAGTCCAGCGAATGCTCGAGCGCTGCGGCTTCACGGTCGAGCGCTACGCCAAGCGCGGATTCGTACAAGCCTATGTGCCGATCGTCGGAAAGAGGCTATCTCCGAACGGCGCCGTGCTGACGGCGCTCGGCAGCCTGCTGGGTTGGTATCACTGCTTCATCTGCCGATGAAAGTGTTGCGGCGGCGGTGATGGCGTTTCCCTGGAGGGCGCCGCGATGGTGGTGTGGCTGCGGGTTGCTTTCCGTCGGGGAATCGACGAGGGCAACGTTGTGGCAAACCGTGATCGTATGAGCTATTGATCTGATGGTCGTAGGGCGCTTCTCTAGGAAGCGCCAACTCCCGCCCGCCGTCGACGGTCTTTCCTCAGGAACAACAAGAATGGTTGCCGTTCACAATCGCGCGCTCGTCGATAACGAACCCTACACGCCGGGGCTTTCGCGCGAGTTCGTCGCGCAGACCTACAACATCGCACCGGAGAAGATCGCCAAGCTCGGCTCGGCCGAGAACCCATTCGGCCCGTCGCCGAAGGCGCTCGATGCGGTGCAAAAGGCTGCGGCCAAGATCGATCTCTATCCGGACTGGACGTCGCGATTGCTGCGCGAGGCGGTCGGCAAGAAGTACGGCTTCGACGCCGATTGTGTCGTCTGCGGCTCCGGCGAAACGGAAGTGATCGCCTTCATCATCCGCACCTATGCGGGCGAGGGTGACGCGATCTTGATGTGCGAACCGTGCTTCCCGATCTATCACATGTTCGCGGAGAACGAGGGGCGCCGCCCGGTCTACGTTCCGATGGGCGAAGACTTCGCGCTGCCGCGTGAGCGCTACATCGCGGCGCTGAAGGACGCGAAACCGAAGATCGCGTTCCTCACCAATCCGCATAGCCCGTCCGGACAACTGCTCGCCGAAGCGGACATCCGTGCGGTGTGCGAGGCGGCGGGCGAGGATACGCTCGTCGTGCTCGACGAAGCCTATATCCATTTCACGCAGACGCCGGGATCGATGGCGCTCACGCGCGACCATCGCAACCTCATCGTGCTGCGCACCTTCTCGAAGGCGTTCGGCCTCGCGGGGCTGCGTATCGGCTTCGGCATCGCCGCGAACAAGGATCTGATCGCGCCGCTGATCAACATCAAGCCGACGTGGAATCTCGGCGCCATGCAGGTCGCCGGCGGCATCGCCGCGCTCGGCGATGA
>JAFKKS010000188.1 GCA_017304555.1 Hyphomicrobiales bacterium | reverse complement strand
ATCTTCGCGATCTATCTGGCGCAAGTGCTGATGCTGGCCGGCGTCGGCACGGTGATCGGGCTCATCGCCGGCGTCGCCCTGCCGTACCTTATCGCCGGGGTATTCGGCGCCATCATCCCGCTGCCGATCGCGCCGACGATCCATCCGGCAGAGCTGGCGCTCGCGGCAGCGTATGGGATCGCGACCTCACTCGCCTTCGCGCTCTGGCCGCTCGGCCGCGCGCATGATGTGCCGGTGTCAGCGCTGTATCGCGACGCGGTCGCAACCGACATCGGCGCGCCACGCCTGCGTTATGTCGGAGCCACCGCCGTCATCGTTCTCGCGCTCGCCGGCATCGCCGTTGCCCTGGCCTATGACCGGCGCATCGCGCTCATCTTCATCGCCTCGGCGGCACTGACCTTCGTCGCGCTGCGCATGATCGCCGCGCTACTGATGGCCCTTGCGCGGAGGTTGCCGCGGCCGCGCTCGACCGCGCTGCGTCTTGCTGTCACCAACATTCACCGCCCCGGCGCGTTGACGCCGACCGTCGTCCTCTCGCTCGGGCTCGGATTGACGCTCCTGGTGACGGTCGCCCTCGTCGACGGCAACCTGCAGCGGCAGTTCGAGGCCGCGTTGCCGGAGCGCGCGCCGGCGTTCTACTTTCTCGACATTCCGCAGGCCGACACCGCGCGTTTCGACGCCTTCATCGCGAACGCCGCCCCTAATGCGCAGCTTGAGCGCGTGCCGATGCTGCGCGGGCGCATCGTGTCGGTGAAGGGCGTTCCGGCGGAGAAGCTTTCACCGTCGGCGCAGACGGCCTGGGCGTTGCATGGCGATCGCGGCATCACCACCGCCGTGCAGGTGCCCGACGGCTCGCGCGTCGTCGCCGGCGATTGGTGGCCCGCCGACTATGACGGCCCTCCCAAGGTGTCGATGGAGAAGCGCATCGCGGAAGGGCTTGGCCTCACCGTCGGCGACACGATCGTCGTCAACGTGCTCGGGCGCAATATCGCCGCCGAGGTCGCGAATCTGCGCACCGTCGACTGGCAGTCGCTCGGAATCAATTTCGTCCTCGTTTATTCGCCCAACGCCTTCCGGGGCGCGCCGCAGACCTCCATTGCAACCCTGACATACCCGGATAGCGGGGATGCGGCCCGCGAGACCGGGCTGGTGCGTTCCCTGGCCTCCGCCTTCCCGAGCGTCACCGCCATCCGCGTCAAGGAGGCGCTCGACACCTTCGGCACGCTAGTCGCCAACCTGGTGATGGCAGTGCGCGGCGCAAGCCTGATCTGCATTCTCTCGGCGATCCTCGTCCTCGGCGGGGCGCTGGCCGCGAGCCACCGCCACCGGGTCTACGACGCGGTAATTCTCAAGACCCTCGGGGCCACGCGCGGGCGGCTTCTGGCTGCTTACGCCCTTGAATATCTGGCGCTCGGCGGGGCGACCGCCGTTTTCGGCGTCGTCGCCGGCTCGCTCGCGGCATGGTTCGTGGTCGCCGAGGTGATGAACCTGCCGTTCGTATGGTTACCGATTCCTGCGCTGGCGGCGGCGCTGTCCGCTCTGGCCATCACCGTCGGATTCGGGCTGATCGGCACGTTCTCGGCGCTTCGGCAAAAGCCGGCGGCAATCCTGCGAAATCTTTGATCTCTTTGCGACAAACCGCCGCGCGGCGGTTGGGGGGCTTCTTTTTTGCCTCAGGATAATGATCTTGAGCGCAAGGGCTCACTTGCCCATAGTGTCGTGCCCGCGCGTGGATCACCCGCGCTGGTTTCTCGGCGGCGGGCTAGAATCCTGTAAGGGAAACATAGGGGTTTCGACGATGTCGGATTTCAATCGCAATGCCACTGCTGAGAAGTGGGGACGGCCACTTTCCCGCGCCGAATCCACCGTCATCGACGCTGGCCTGCGCGCCTACATGCTGCGCGTCTACAACTACATGGTGCTCGGCCTTGCCATCACCGGCTTCGCCGCGCTCGGCGTCTACATGCTGTCGGTGACGAGCAACCCGGCAAGCGCGGTGAGCGGCGCGACCGGCGGCGCCCTGGCGCTGCGCAACGGCGTGTACCTCACCCCGATCGGCTACGGCCTGTTCGTCAGCCCGCTCAAGTGGGTGGTGATTCTCGCTCCCCTTGGCCTCGTCTTTTTCCTCGGCGCCAAGATGCAGAGCATGCGCCCGGCGACGGCGCAGATCACCTTCGCTATCTTCGCAGCGCTGATCGGCCTCTCGCTGAGCTCGATCTTCCTCGTCTACACGCACACCTCGATCGTGCGCGTGTTCTTCATCACGGCTGCCTCGTTCGGTGCGCTGAGCCTGTGGGGCTACACGACGCAGCGTAATCTGACCGGTATGGGTTCGTTCCTGATCATGGGCCTGTTCGGCGTGATCATCGCCTCGCTGGTCAACCTGTTCATCGGCAGCAGCGCCCTGCAGTTCGCCGTCTCGGTTATCGGCGTCCTGGTCTTCGCCGGCTTGACCGCCTGGGACACGCAGCGGCTGAAGAACGAATATCTCTACGGCACGATGGAAGGCGAAGTGCTGGAGAAGTCCGCCATCATGGGCGCGCTCTCGCTCTACCTGAACTTCATCAACCTGTTCACGATGCTCCTGCAACTCTTGGGGCAGCGCGACCAGTAAGGCGCCGGATCCACACCGACTGCCAAAAGAGAAGAGGCCCCGGTCCCCCTGGGGCCTTTTTTTTTGGATCGCCTGGCTCGAAGATGGGCGGCCGGGATTTCTATCCGGATACGCATTCCGATGAGTCCCATCCTGATCCGACCGGCGGGGCCCGCAGACATCCCCGCCATCACGCCCATCTATGCCCACGCCGTCCGGCATGGCACCGCCTCGTTCGAGCTAGAGCCGCCAACTGAGGCGGAGATGGCGCGGCGCCAACAAGCGTTGCTCGACGGTGATTTCCCCTATCTCGCCGCCGAAGCGGACGGCACGCTCGTCGGCTACGCTTACGCGGGCGCCTATCGCCCACGGCTCGCGTACCGCTTCAGCGTCGAGAACTCGGTTTACGTCACGCCGGAGATGCAGGGCCGCGGCGTTGGCCGCATGCTCCTTGAAGCGCTGATCGTCGCCGCCGAAGGCCGCGGCTTCCGTCAGATGATCGCGGTGATTGGCGATTCGGCGAACGCGCCTTCGATCGGCCTGCATCGCGCGCTGGGCTTCCGCATGATCGGCACGATCGAATCGGTCGGCTTCAAGTTCGACCGCTGGCTCGACACCGTCCTGATGCAGCGCGCGTTGGGGCCGGAGGGCGGTTCGGCGCTTTGAGAGCCGCCCATTCCGTCATGGCCGGGCTTGTCAGGATCAGTTCGCCACCAACCGCAGCGACTTGTCGAGCACACGCAGGACGCGGTCGAGCTCGTGGCCGCGCTTCATAATCAATCCGGTGACCGAGATGACGCTGTAGGCGCCCTGCTTGCGCGCCAGTTTCGGGTCCTTCTCGATGCGATAGATTGGCATCTCCGAGGAGCGTCGGAAGATCGAAAACACCGCGCGGTCTTTGAGGAAGTCGATGGCGTAGTCGCGCCACTCGCCGGCGGCGACCATACGCCCATAGAGGTTCAGAATACGATCGAGCTCATGCCGGTTGAATGTGACCTGGTCGCGGGGAACGGCGGTGTAGAAACTCGGGGAGCCGTTCCCCTTAAGCTCGCTCGGGTCACTGTCGCCGGACAGACCGCTCATGCCGCGCCTCCTCATCTCGGAGGCCTATGATTGCGCCCCCCCGCGGACGCCGCAAGAGGGAGCCTGGGTTGCACACCGGACCTGCAAACCCGCGAAAACGGTCATTTTCCCTCACGGATTCGTTAGGAAAATCATATTGCCGCCAGATTTCGGCCCAGCGTGCGCCGCGGTGGCCTGCGATACAAGGACACTCAGGGCCCGGCCTTTCGAGCGCCGGATTCCTCAGCCCCCCAAGCCCCCCGGGGTTCGGATGGGTCGGGCCCGTCGCCTGCGCAAGTCTTGCAGCGCAGGCAAGGGCCGACAGTGTCGGCCCTTTTTTTGTGCCGCGCGGGCGGCGCGCCTTCCTCTCCAATTGTGAAGATTTGCTGCCGGGCTGATCGCCCGATGCAGTGCCGCGCTGCGCTATTGGCCTGAGAGCGCGACTTTCTGCAGCGGCGCAATGGTGGCGCCGAGCATCGGTCCTGGCCCCTTCGCCGCACTGCCTTGCACCAGGACAGCCACCGCGTCGATCTGATCGCCCTCGACGTCGCTGCGCGGGACGTTCCAGGTCTTGGAGGTGCCGTGCCACTCGCCGAGCTTGATCCATCGCCGCACGACGTTGTGGTACGTGAAAGTGTGGCCGCGGTTTTCGCCGCGTCCGATCGCCACCTTGATGGCTTTGGCAATGCCGCAGAGCCAGACCTCTCCTGCGGGGGCGGCGGCATTCTCCGACACCGCGACATCCAGTCCGCTGCCGTTCGGCGTCACCGCAACCATGACCGGCAAACGCTTGCCATGCTGCGTATTGGTGATCGCCGCCTCGATGGCGCTGCGATCGCTGCCGAGCGCCTGTGCGCTGCCGTTGACCACGACCTGCGGCGTGTAAACCTGACGATCGCCGCGCACGGCCGAATAGTTGCGCTGACGTGCGGTATGACGCGGCCGCGCCAGCGTGTCGCGCCAACCGAGATAATCCCAGTAGTCGATCGGAAGGCTCAGCGCGACGATCGAACCGTCGGCCGTAAAATCAGAGAGAAGCTTGTCAGCCGCCGGGCAGGACGAACAGCCTTGGCTGGTGAAGAGTTCAACGACCGCGCGCGGCTGAGCGAACGCCACCATCGGCGCGCCAGCCAGCAATGCAACAACGACGCCGGCGGCGAGCGCAGAGCGTCTTCCTTGCATGATTTTCCTCCGGCGCGTCACGTAGGCTTCCGTCTTAGGCGCGGAGACTTTCACTCACCACTCAATTTGCGGTGAGAGTCTAGGCGGCGTTGCGCCGCCTAGACCGTGATACCGTTACGCTGCGAGCTGACGCAGGACGTACTGCAGAATGCCGCCATTCTTGAAGTAATCGAGCTCGTCGAGCGTATCGATGCGGCAGATCAGCGGCAGGTACTTCAACGTGCCGTCGGCCGACACGATCTCAGCCTTGAATTTCTGGCGCGGCTTGAGGTCGTTAGCGAGGCCACGGATCGTCACCGTCTCATCGCCCTTGATGCCGACCGACTGCCAGGACGTTCCTTCCTCAAACACCAGCGGAACGACGCCCATGCCGATCAGGTTCGAACGGTGGATGCGCTCGAACGATTGCGCGATGACGGCGCGCACGCCGAGCAGCACCGTGCCCTTGGCCGCCCAGTCGCGCGACGAGCCGGTGCCGT
>JAFKKS010000187.1:7045-8764 GCA_017304555.1 Hyphomicrobiales bacterium | reverse complement strand
TCGCCGCGAGGATTTATTGATTAGGGATCTCGAAGTTAAAGACGAAGGCCTTTGGGAGACGATTAGACGAAGAGCTGGCTTCAAAAATCGACTTGCTGCAGCGGAATCTTATATCCGCGATCGTCTTGCACATGAAGGACTCGAAGTGAAAAATATTGAAGATATTTTTGGCGCCGTAACGTTGGCCAGCACTACCGCTGAAGCAATTTAATGTTCGCTAATGTCACACTGGCTTCAAAAAGTGTTAGAACTTCTGCAGGCCGAAACTCAGGATTTGCGCACGCTCGCGCTGATCGCTGGAGGCGACCCTCAGATTTTTTACAAAGGGGTACGCCCTCAAGATTTGGAATTGCATGGCCAAAATGTCGATGAGATGGAATTTTCGTCCGACGGTGAAGATTTGGTCGAAGCTCTATTAAATGGGTCTGTCATAAACATTGGCGATGACGAAAATATCTTCGTTGATTTAGAAGTTTTGATCTTCGTTATTAAAAAGGCAAAGCGACAAGAGGAGCGGTTGGCGCTTTTGCTTAAGCTAATTCTAGACAATCGGACTTTAGGATTAAGGATTGTATCGCTTTATGGTGACGACAAAGCAAAATACGCTAATGTTGTTCTAGCTGAACTTCGACGCGCGTTTGAAGGGGCGGAAAGACAAGCTTCATTTTTCGGCGCTCATCATGGAGTGCCAATAGCTGACGAGCATCTTGTTCAAATTATTCAGCGCCCCTTTAGTCGGGGAATGCCAGGAAATCGATCCGCTTTACTATACTATATGACACTGCACCTTTCAAAACACAAAAAAATAAACGAATATCTGCGATCAAAGCTCAATAAATCTGAATCGATTTTCATTGATCCTAATAGAAAGCAGATGGAAGAATTCCTTGATAATCCTCCCAAATTGACGTGGGATCAACTGCTAAGCAAAGCATTTTAAATGCTGCCTGCGCTTGCGTCTGTTGATCTCGGAAATGAATCACGTATTGCCGGAACCATCGCTTTAGAGAAGTGGCCGTCGGTCGAGAAGATGCTAGCGCGCATCGGTATAATTAGAGGCTGCCGAAAAATGACTCCGTTACCTCAACGTGTTCGACCATACGGATTGACACGCCAAGGCCTCGCTCCTTTAGCAACTGACACAGCATTTCTCCGTCGATCAAATCGATCGCAGGCGCGCCATCCCTTGTTGATTCGCGCCGGGCGTCTGATGTGAATGTGCTCGTCGTGATGATGAGGCCTTTATCCGCTCTTCCGACCATCGCTCCGCGAAAGTCCCGAACAACCGAGGCCCCCACAGAACTTTTCCAGCGCTTGCATTGAAAGAGAACTTGAAAGGAAACCAAGTTCACTCGCAAAACGCCTATACCATCAATCCCTCCGTCTCCTGACCGCCCAGTGACTTCCACTTTCGTAAAGCCGGCCTCTCGAAGGAGGCGCTGGCACAGCCGCTCGAAAGCAGCAGGGTCCATTTGTCCTAATATTTCGAGTAGTTTATCTATCCAGGAAAGTTCGCTGTTTTCGTTTTCCAAATCGCTCGGCGGACGGTCTTCTGTAGGAGGAGAGGATTTCAAGCGAGCCTTTCTCGCTTCGGAATCTTCCGCACGCACCCTTGCAACGACCAACCGCGCCTCGGCCTCGGTCATTCGCTCGCCGACGTCAGTCAACGACCAGATGCCCCGTTCACTATTTTGCAACGCGCCAACTTTCTTGATATAA
>JAFKKS010000187.1:0-7022 GCA_017304555.1 Hyphomicrobiales bacterium | reverse complement strand
TCCGAACCCAGGCCAACTCGTATTGAAACTGAGTGCGCGGTCCGTTGCCGTGGGGCACAGCAAGAATTTCCTCGCCGAGGCCCATAATCTCCGCGACGCCTTCTTCTATTTCATCAATTGTTGCAGATCCGCCGCGAGTACGTAATGCGGTAAGGAGGGGAACCAGATACTCGACGAAGTTTGGCAGGTCTTCCTTGCTGGCCATAGATAACCTTGAAGAGACTTGAACTTCTGGAGCCGCGAGCTTCCATAAAAATTTGTTGGCTGTCGAGAACGCTCTACAACGTCCTCAATCTTTTTCATCATTTAAAGTGGGCGCCAAAAACTCTAACTCGCCTTGTACCTTTGGTGTCTCATGCGGAGATGGCGAAGGCGCAACGTGTTCCTGATACGCAGCGACGTCCACGTATTCGGATGGGCAGCGGGGCGCCTTCCGCAAATGGGCGTTTACAAAACGACCGGGAAGACGCCCCTTTTTTCGACCCATTATTTTTTCGGCGGGTTTTCTTTTCGAACGCCCTTGAACGGTGCACTATCCGATTTCTGATCCATGAAGCGACCGGTGTCGTCGTCGCGCTTGGTCCATCGATCGTTCTGCGGGTTGTAGGCCTGTGAACGATCGCGGACTGCGCCGTTGCGGTGACCGTCGCCTTTCGGGGGATTTGTTGCCATCGTTAAAATCCTTGGTCATTGAACGAAACATGAACATAGATGATTCTTCGCGAGTCATCCAGAAATATGCGCGTAAGACGTGTGGCGGTGGGTCGAAGTCAAAACAAAAACGGCGGGCTTTCGCTCGCCGTTTGATAAGACGTGGATGGCCGGGACAAGCCCGGCCATGACGACGTAAGTCAGCGCTGACTTACTAATTATCCAAAAAGCTCCGCAGCTTCCGGCTCCGTGACGGATGCTTCAGTTTCCGCAGCGCCTTGGCCTCGATCTGCCGGATGCGTTCGCGCGTCACCGAGAACTGCTGGCCGACTTCCTCCAGCGTGTGGTCGGTGTTCATGCCGATGCCGAAGCGCATGCGTAAGACCCGTTCCTCGCGCGGCGTGAGTGACGCGAGCACCCGCGTCGTCGTCTCGCGCAGGTTCGACTGGATCGCCGCGTCGATCGGCAGGATCGCGTTCTTGTCCTCGATGAAGTCGCCGAGGTGCGAATCCTCCTCGTCGCCGATCGGCGTTTCGAGCGAGATCGGCTCCTTGGCGATTTTCAGAACCTTGCGCACCTTCTCCAGCGGCATGCCGAGCTTCTCGGCCAGTTCCTCCGGCGTCGGCTCGCGGCCGATCTCGTGCAGCATCTGGCGCGACGTGCGCACGATCTTGTTGATCGTCTCGATCATGTGCACGGGGATGCGGATGGTGCGCGCCTGGTCAGCGATCGAGCGCGTGATCGCCTGGCGGATCCACCACGTCGCATAGGTCGAGAACTTGTAGCCGCGGCGATATTCGAACTTATCGACCGCCTTCATCAGGCCGATATTGCCTTCCTGGATCAGGTCGAGGAACTGCAGGCCGCGGTTGGTGTACTTCTTGGCGATGGAGATCACGAGGCGCAGGTTCGCCTCCACCATCTCCTTCTTCGCCTGGCGCGCCTCGCGCTCGCCCTTCTGCACCATGTGCACGAGCTTGCGGAACTCCGGGATCTCGAGGCCGGTGAGGCTCGCGAGGTTCTGGATCTCCTGGCGGAATTCCTTGATGCGGTCCGCCCTGATAGTTCTTCAGGAAGTCGTCGCGCGCGACGCCGTGGCTCTCGCCGAGGCGCATCAGCCGCGCCTCGTGGCCGACCAGCTTCTTGTTGATGTCGTAGAGCTGCGCCACCAGCGCGTCGATGCGCGCCTGGTTCAGCCGCAGCGACTTCACCTCGACGATGATCTCGTCCTTGAGCTTCTTGTACTTGCGCTCCTGCGCCGGCGAGAGCGTCTCGTTGTGCAGCTTGTTGGCGATGTCCTGCTCCTGCAGGCGCCGCAGCTTCTTGTACGAGTCCGCGATCTTGTCGAAGGTCTCGAGCACCTTCGGCTTGAGCTCCGCCTCGATCGCCGCGAGCGACATCGAGTTCTCGAAATCGTCCTCATCGTCGTCGGAGAGGTTCGCGCCTTCGAGCGAGTCCTCGCCTTCGCCTTCTTCGCCGCTCTTGCGCGCCGGCGCTGCCTTGTACGCGGGCTGCGCCGGGCGGAACGGCGTCGCGGCGGCGGGCGCCGCCGGCGGGGCCGTCACCTGCGGCGCGGCGTTGCCGTCGCCTTCACCGCCTTCGGCCGCTGCGCCTTCCGCGTTCGCGGCGTTGCCGTTCTTCGCGTCGGGGCCGGCATAGGTCGCTTCGAGGTCGATGATGTCGCGCAGGAACACCTTGGCGTCGTTGAGTTCGTCGCGCCAGATGATGATAGCCTGGAAGGTGAGGGGGTTCTCGCACAGCCCCGCGATCATCGCCTCGCGGCCGGCCTCGATGCGCTTCGCGATCGCGATCTCGCCCTCGCGGGAGAGAAGCTCCACCGAGCCCATCTCGCGCAGATACATGCGCACCGGGTCGTCCGTGCGCTCGGAGGGTTCCTTCTTCTCGGTCGTGGCGACCGCCTTCGGCGTCACCTCGACGAGATCGCCGCCCTCATCGTCATCGTCGTCGTCGGACTTGTCCTCGTCCTCGGCCTCTTCCTGCTCGACGACGTTGATGCCCATCTCGTTGAGCATCGAGAACACGTCCTCGATCTGGTCGGAGGTCACTTCCTCGGAGGGCATCACGGCGTTGATCTGGTCGTGCGTGACCCAGCCGCGCTTCTTCGCGAGCTTGATCATCTTGCGCACGGCGGCATCGGACAGGTCGAGCAACGGCGAATCCGGCGTCGTGGCCTCGGCGCCTTCCTTTTCCGGCGCCTCGTCCTTTGCCTTCGTCGCTTTCTGCGGGGTCGGTTTGGTCTTCGTGGTCGCCATACGCCTCTCCGCGGCCGGCGGACGTCATTGTCCGCGCCAGCCGATAGCCAAAAAAGCAGCGCGCTCCGCGCCGCCCGAATCCGAGTCGGGTCTGCGAGTGTGGCCGGATCGTGTTAAGCGCGGCTTAACCTTGATCCGGCGCGTTCTTCGCCCCGCAGTCCGCTTCTTCCGCCCTCTACCCAGTCTTTTTAACTTTGGAGCGCGAACCGCGCGCCCCCACTTCACCCTGAGCAATCGCCCCCCGGCGACACCCTTGCGTGCTCATGCGCGCGATGCCGGCCGCCCTGACAGGACCCCGAAGTCCTCGATCAAAGCTTCGCTGCCCTCGAGCGCCGTGAGCCGCTCTTGCACGTCTTTCAGCCAGTGCAGATTTTCCTCGCTGGGCTCGGTCCCCAGGGCCCGCTCGGCATCTTTAAGCTCCCTATTTAGCGTCCTCTGCTTGCGATGCAAGGTAACGACATGGTCCCACCAGCGCCCGACGTCGTCGGCCGCGGCCTCCGGGCGGGCCGGCCAGTCGGAAAAGTGCGTCAGCGCCCCCTCGACCCGGGCGAGCGTTGCGCCGAAGCCGGTCGCGGTGACCGCCTCGCGCAGCATCTCCGGCGACATCGGGGCGTGGCTGTGCCCGGCCTCGGCGTCGAGGAGGGCCCGGCGCAGCCGGTCGGCCTCCGGGTGGCGGAATTCGAGCTCGGCAAGCTCCTCGGCATGCGCCTCGAGGAGCCACGGGTGGTTGAGCACCGTGACAAGGATCAGTGCCTCGCGAGGCGGTACCGAAGCGCCGAAGCCCCGCACGATCGAGCTTGTGGCGAGCCGCTGGCTCGGTGGTGGCACCCGGTCGCGCGGCGAGGGGCCCTGGTAGCGCATGGCGCGCGCGTCGCGTCCGCTCCGCCGTTCGCCCCAGTTGCCGCGGAAATTCTGCCGCTCCGGCCCGCCCGCCGGCGCAAACAGGGCGCGCACCCGCGCGCTCATGTCCTCGCGGTAGTAGCGGCGCACCGTCTCGTCGCCGATTCCCTGTACAATGGCGGCGAGATGCGTCTCCAAGCCAGCGCGCCGCTCCGGCGTTTCGAAGCCGCCGCCCGCCGTCTCGCGCGCCCACAGCATGTCGGCGAGCGGCCGCGCACCTTTGAGCACCTCGTTGAAGGCGTCGGCCCCGCTCGCCCGGATCAGGTCGTCCGGGTCCTGGCCCTGCGGCAGCGTCGCGAACCGCAGCGTCTTGCCGGGTTTCAATCCGGCGAGCGCGAGGCCGAGCACCCGGTGCGCGGCGCGCTGCCCGGCGCCGTCGCCGTCGAAGCACAGCACCGGCTCGTCCGCCATCTTCCAGAGCAGGCCCAGCTGGTCTTCCGTCAGCGCCGTGCCGAGCGGCGCCACCGCGCCGGCAAAGCCCGCACGCGCGAGCGCGATCACGTCGACATAGCCTTCGACCGCGATGACCGCCGCACCCTGATGCGCCGCCTGCCGTGCGGCGGCGTGGTTGTAGAGCGTCGCGCCTTTATGGAAGAGCGTCGTTTCCGGTGAGTTGAGGTATTTCGCCGGCGCGTCCTTTTGCATGGCGCGGCCGCCGAACGCGATCACGCGCGAGCGCAGATCGGCGATCGGGAACATGATGCGGTCACGGAAGCGGTCGTAGGGAACAGGGATGTCGTCACCGTGGATGAGGAGCCCGGCTTCGATCATGTCCTCGACCGACACGCCCTTGGCGCCCAGATGTTCCTTCAGCGCGAAGCGCTCGCTCGGCGCATAGCCCAGCCGGAACTGTAGTTGTGCGCCGGCGTCGAGCCCGCGATCGGCGAGATAGCCGCGCGCCGCCGCGCCCGCCCGGTCGGCCAACGTCGCAGTGAAGAACTGCGCGGCGAGGTCCATGACCTCGTGCAGCGTCTTGCGCCGCTCCTCGCGCACTTCCACCTCGCGCGAGACCACGGGCATCGCGAGCCCGGCCATCGAGGCGAGCCGCTCCACGGCTTCAGGGAAGGTCACCCCCTCCGTTTCCATCACGAAGGTGAAGATGTCGCCCGCCTTGCCGGACGAGAAGTCCTTGTAGAAGCCCTTCTGGTCGTTGACGGTGAAGGAGGGTGTCTTCTCCTTGTTGAACGGGGAGAGCCCCTTCCATTCGCGCCCGGCGCGCTTGAGCTTCACGCGCTTGCCGACGACTTCCGAAATCGGCAGCCGCGCGCGCAGATCGTCAAGAAATTGGGGCGGAAAGCGCATGGCAGAGGCGGCGACCGATTCGGGTGTGCCGCCTAGTATACGGCCTCGCTGCTAACACCTGCCGATGAATCGATTTGTCCCGGTTATTCACAGGGCCACTTCCGTCATGGCCGGGCTTAGCCCGTCGAAGACGGGCGTAAACGCCCTTTTGTCCCGGCCATCCACGTCTTTCTTGCTGGCAAGGCGACAAGACGTGGATGCCCGGCATAAAGCCGGGCATGACGCCGAAAGGTCTTTCATTTCTGCCCCAACGTCTTGCGCCATTGCGCTCGCAAGGTATCGGGCCGTGCCGGATACCGCTCGGGCAGGAATTCCGCCGCGATCACGCGGTCGGTGCGGAAGTTGCGGAAGTCGTTGCGCAGCTCGCACCAGCCGACGAGGAGGCGCCGCGCATCCATGTAGCCGACGATCACCGGCCAGATCGTCCGCTCGGTCTCGCGTTCCTCCTCGTCGCGGTAGCGCAGCGCGATCTTGCGCCCGCCATGGATGGCGACGCGCACCAGCGCCATGTCGAGCCCATCGGGCGGCGGCCGGAAGGCCGGCGGAGCGCCCGATGCCGGCTGGAAGACGTAGGGGCGCAAATCGTCCGGCACGGTCTCGGCGATCTTCGCGATCAGATCCTTCGCGGCGCGGGCAAGCGCTGGGTCAGCACGCCCCGCCACCCATTGGGCGCCGAGCACCGCCGCCTCGATCTCGTCGGCGGTCAGCATCAGCGGCGGCAGATCGAAGCCGCCTTCGAGCACGTAGCCGATGCCGGCCTCGCCGCGGATCGGCACCCGCTGGCCCATGAGCACCGCGATGTCGCGGTAGACGCTCCGCTTCGAGGTCTCCAGTTCGGCCGCAAGCGCTTCCGCGGTCACGGGTTTTCGGGCCCGCCGCAGAATCTGGATGATCTGAAAGAGCCGGTCGGTTTTGCGCATGAACCTCACTCTGCATGAAGCATGCTGACACCATGCTGGCAACAGGATGGCAGTAAGTTCGTCGCGTCGCCCACCGATTTCAGATGGAGATCCCCATGATCACCTTGTTCGCTTTCGGCCCCTATTTCGGCCTGCCCGAAGCCAGCCCCTACGTGCTCAAGACCGAGTTGCAGTTGCGGATGGCTGGGCTCGCCTACACCAAGGACTTCACCGGCTTCCCGACGGCGCCCAAGGGCAAGCTTCCCTACATCGCCGACGACGGCGAGGTGATTGCCGACTCGACCTTCATCCGCGCCCACGTCGAGCGGAAATACGGCTTCGACTTCGACGCCGGCTTGAGCGCCAGCGAACGCGCCGAGGCGTGGGCGGTCGAGCGCATGCTCGAGGATCACCTCAGTTGGGCCATGACCTATTTCCGCTGGGTGGTGCCGGAGAATTTCGAGCGCGGCCCGGCGCAATTCTTCCAGGCAGTGCCGGAGCCGGCGCGCGCCGGCGTGATCGCCGAGACCAGGGCGAAGGTGAAAGCCAACCTCCACGCCATGGGGATCGGCCGTCACACGCCGGACGAGATTGCGACTCTCGGCCTGCGCTCGTTGGTGTCGTTTTCCGCCATGCTTGGCGGGCGGCCGTATCTCATGGGCGCGGAGCCTTGCGGAACGGACGCGACCGCCTCAGCGATGCTGATGAGCATGCTCGCTCCGGTCACGCAGTCGCCGCTGCGCGACCGCGCGCTCGAGCTCGTCAACCTCGCGCCTTACGCGATGCGCGTGATGCAGCGCTTCTATCCGGAGCACCGCTGGGAGGCGCCGCTCGCTTCCGCTGCGTAACGGGTGTTGGGCGTGCGCTGGGCACGTTCACCTCTCCCCAGTGGGGAGAGGTCGGATCGTGAGCGTAGCGAGATCCGGGTGAGGGGATCTATCCCATCGATAGGCTCTAACCCCTCACCCGCCCGAGCTTCGCTCGGTCGCCCTCTCCC
>JAFKKS010000186.1 GCA_017304555.1 Hyphomicrobiales bacterium | reverse complement strand
ACATTGAGCGCTCGAACACCACGCCCCTGCTGCATACTGTCGCATCCGGCATGCTTTCCAAGCATGCCGGGAGGGCTGGATAGCTTTCTGCGCGGTGCTATGCTTGATCGGCACCTTGGCGCTGAATGCCGGTGTCCCCCGCCCCGCCTCTCGATCTGCCTGTAGGAGACGTCACGATATGCCTTTGCCCGGTAAGGGAATGCTCATTACGTGGATGGATGTCGATCCCGCCGAAGAGCAGGACTTCAATCTCTGGTACGACCGTGAGCATCTCGCCGAGCGCGTTGGCATCGAAGGCTTTCTCGAGGCACGGCGCTGGATCGCGGAGAGCGCACCGACCAAATACTTCTGCACCTATTCGACGGCGACGTTCGAAACGCTCAGCAGTCCGGCCTACAAGGCGGCCCTGGCGAACCAGACCGAATGGTCGAAGAAGCACATCTCGCGCTTCCGCAATCCTGGCCGGGTCGTTGGACGCATCACCGCAAGCCGCGGCTTCGGCCGCGGCGGCGCGCTCGGCGTCGTCAGCCTCCGGCCGGGCCCCGCCACCGGCGACGCGCTGCGCGCGAAAGTGCACGGATTGCTCGATCCCGGCACGTTGTCGGGTATCATCGCGATGCACCTCATCGAGAGCGATCCTGTCCTATCGCAAAACCTGACCGACCCGAACGCGGCCAACCCCGGCGCGGCGGACTGGCATATCCTCATCGACGGAACGGACCTCGGCGCGATCACGTCACTGATGCGTGACCGCTTCCAGAACACCGGGGCGCCTGTCGTCTCGACCGCGACCTATCGTCTCTTGTGGGACTTGGCCAAAGCTGACCTTTGAGGCCAATCCCGTTATTGCAACAGTAAAAAGAGGACTAAAAGGAATTATGACATACAAGCTGAAATCACTGCTCGCCGTTGGTGGCTTGACGGCGGCACTTCTTGCGACCTCCCCGGCTTTCGCCGACAAGTGGAACATGCCGGTCCGCTCCAACGAGCGGAACTACTTCACCCGCAACATCATGCAGTTCGCCGACGAAGTGAAGAAGGCGACCGACAACAAGCTCGAGATCGTCATCCACCCCGAAGACTCGCTGACGAAGCAGCCGGAGGTGAAGCGCGCCGTGCAGACCGGACAGGTGCAGATCGGCGAGTACCTGATGTCGATTCATTCGAACGAAAACGCCATCTTCGGCGTCGACTCGGTTCCGTTCATGGCGAGCGACGCCAAAGAGAACCATAAGCTGATGGTCGCCGCGCGGCCCTTCATCGAGTCTCTCCTCAAGGCACAGGGCATCCGTCTGCTCTTCGTCGTGCCATGGCCCGCGAACTCGTTCTATACAGGCAAGGAAATCCATTCGACGAGCGACTTCAAGGGCGTCAAGTTCCGCGCCTTCAATCCGGTCACCGGCCGCCTCGCGGAGTTGATGGGCGCGATCCCCGTGACCGTGCAGCAGTCGGAAGTTCCGCAGGCATTCTCGACCGGCGTCATCCAGGCGATGATCACCTCGCCGGCGACCGGCGTCGACACGCAGGCCTGGGACTTCGTGAAGTACTTCTACGAAGTCAAGGCGATGGCGCCGTGGAACATCGTCATCGTCAACGAGCGGATATTCAGCCGCCTCGACAAGAAGACGCAGGACGCCATCCTCGCAGCCAGCAAGACGGCGGAAACGCGCGGCTGGGAACTCGCGGCCAGCGAAACCGGCAAGCTCATCGATACGCTGAAGTCGAAGGGCATGGATGTGCGGCAGCCCTCGCCTGAACTGATGACGGAGCTGAAGAAGATCGGCGCTCAGTTGATTCAGGAATGGACGAAGAGCGCCGGCGCCAATGGCGAGAAGATCATGCAGCAATATCACAAGAACTGATCGCGCCCGATGCTGGCAACGCTCAACAAACTCTACGCGGCGGGGGCAATCCTCGCCGCGATTTGCATGGTGCTGATCGCGCTGCTCACCCTGGCGCAGATTCTTGGCCGTTTGCTTGGCGTGCTGGTGCTCGACGCCGGCGACTTTGCCGGCTACGCGATGGCCGGATCGATCTTCTTCGCGCTCGCCCACACGCTGCGCACCGGTGGGCACATTCGCGTCAACCTCTTGCTCATCCGCCTTCCCACGCGCGTCCGGCACTTCATCGAAATCTGGTGCCTGGGCGTCGCGATCGTCCTCAGCGGCATGTTTGCGATCTTCTCCGCGAAGATGGTGGTCGATTCTTACACCTTCAACGACGTTTCGACGGGCATGGTGCCGATCCCACTCTGGATTCCGCAACTGACCATGCCGCTCGGCGCTGCGCTTTTCGTTGTCGCCCTGCTGCACGAATTCATCTTGGTCCTGCGCGGCGAAGAACCGGGCTATGTCACGGCGGAAAACGCCGAAAGCTTTTCGGAGTAGCCCGCCGTGGACCCGCTTTACTACAGTCCCATTCTAATCATTGCGCTGCTGTTCCTGCTCGGTAGCGGCATCTGGATCGCGATCTCGCTCCTCGGTGTCGCTATCATCGGCATCTTCGTGTTCTCCGACGCGCCGGTCGATCTGGTCATGCCGTCCTCAATCTGGAGCGCGGTGAGCAGTTGGACGCTCACGGCCCTGCCGCTCTTCATCTGGATGGGTGAGATCCTGTTCCGCACGCGGCTCGCCGACGATCTGTTCCGTGGACTTGCGCCGTGGGTGACGCGTCTTCCCGGCCGGCTTCTGCACGTCAACGTCATCGGCTGCGGCATCTTCGCAGCGGTCAGCGGCTCGTCGGCGGCGACCGCCGCAACCGTCGGGCAGATGTCGCTGCCGGAACTGAAGCGCCGCGGCTACGCGGAGCCGATCAGCATCGGCTCGCTCGCTGCCTCTGGCACGCTCGGACTTTTGATCCCGCCATCGATCATCATGATCGTCTATGGCGTGTCGGCCAACGTCTCGATCGCGCGTCTGTTCCTAGCGGGCGTGATCCCCGGCCTGCTCGTCATCACGATGTTCATGACCTACATCGCCATCTGGTCGCTCATAAATCGCGAAAAGATGCCGCCTGCCGATGCGGGGCTGAGCTGGGCGGAGAAGTTCGACCGCCTACGCCTACTGCTGCCGACGGTTCTGCTGATCGTCGCGGTGATCGGCTCGATCTACACCGGCTTTGCGACGGCGACGGAAGCCGCGACGCTCGGCGTCGTCGGCTCGCTCGCGATCGCTTATTTCTCCGGCAGCCTCTCATGGGAGAACTTCAAGGTCAGCCTCTATGGCGCGACCCGCACCTCCTGCATGATCGGCTTCATCATCGCCGCGGCGGCGTTCCTCTCGGTGGTGATGGGCTATGCCGGCATTCCGCGCGCACTGGCGGAATGGATCGGCACCATGAATCTTTCCGCCTATCAACTCATCTTCGCGCTGACGATCCTCTACCTGATCCTCGGCTGCTTCCTCGATGGCATCTCGATGGTGGTGCTGACGACGGCGATCATCATGCCGATGGTCGACGCCGCCAAGATCGATCTGATCTGGTTTGGCGTCTTCGTCGTTCTGGTCGTTGAAATCGCACAACTCACGCCGCCCGTCGGCTTCAACCTCTTCGTCGTTCAGGGGCTGACGGGCCGCGACATTCTTTACGTCGCTCGATCCGTGCTTCCGTTCTTCACCCTGCTCTGCGCCGCCATCGTCATCCTCACCATCTATCCCGAGTTGGTGACGTGGCTGCCGACAACGATGTTCAGTGCCCGCTAGCGTTTCATTACCGAAGAAAGTGTCCTCCGTGTCCCAGTCTGACTTAACGAACCTTTCCGCCCATGAGCTTGCTGCGCAGATCGCGGCACGCAAGCTTTCCCCCGTCGATGTTGTCGAGGCGCACCTTACGCGCATCGCGCAGAAAGAACCGAAGCTGCAAGCCTATGTGGAGGTCGATGCCGACGACGCACGCCTCGCGGCGCAGGGCGCCGAAAAAGCCATTCGCGCCGGCCACGCCGTCGGTCCGTTGCACGGCGTTCCGATCGCGCTGAAGGATCTGATCGAGATCGAAGGCAAGGTCGCGACCGGCGGCACGCAGGCCTGGCGCACGCGCAAGGCGCACCGCACTGCGACCCTCGCGAAGCGCCTCATCGCGCAGGGCATGATCGTGCTCGGCAAGACGCATACGGTCGAGTTCGCGATGGGCGGATGGGGCACCAACACGCTCCTCGGCACACCGTGGAACCCCTGGGACCTCAAGCGTGCGCGCACGCCCGGCGGCTCGAGCAGCGGCTCCGGCGTCGCCGTCGCGGCGGGGCTTGCGCCTTGGGCGATCGGCACCGACACCGGCGGCTCGGTACGGCTGCCGTCGTCGTGGTGCGGCATCACCGGGCTCAAGACGACGATCGGCCGCGTCTCGACCTACGGTGTCCTGCCGCTCAGCCCGACGCTCGACACCCCCGGCCCGATGGCGCGCTCCGTCGAAGACGCGGCACTGCTTTATACCGTGATGCAAGGCGCCGATCCGCTCGACCCGCTGACACTCGGGCACCCTTATGCCGATCCGATGCCGGGCCTGAAGCGCGGCGTGCGCGGCATGCGCCTTGCGCGCATGCCGGAAGCGGAGCGCACCTTCTCCACCGCCGAAGTGCTCGCAGCGTACGACGCTTCGCTGGAGAAGCTGGCGCAACTCGGCGCCGACATCGTGTCGGTCGACCTGCCGTTCGGTTTCGCTGACGTCGCCGCACTCAATCTGCGGATCATGGCGGCAGAGAGCTACGCCAACCTTCACGCCCTCATCGATGATGAGAAAGCGCCGCTCGATCCCGATGTGCGCCCGCGCATCGCGGCCGGCCGCACAATCTCGTCGCGCGACTACATCGAAGCGCTGCACATGCGCGAGGCGATGAAACGACAGTTCACCGCCGCGCTCGACGGGATCGATGCGCTGCTCACGCCGACGACGATGACGACAGCGGTTCCGCTCGACGAAGTCGATCAGACGAAAGCGCCGGCGCACTATACGCGCTTCGGCAATTTCCTCGACCTCTGCGGTGTGGCGTTGCCGAACGGCTTCGACGCCGGCGGGCTGCCGACGTCGCTGCAGATCGTCTGCCGCGCCTATGACGAGGCGACGGCATTGCGCATCGGTTGGGCCTATCAGAACGCCACCGACTGGCATCAACGCCGGCCGCAAGTCTAGGCGGCCGCACTCATGACCACGCTTGATCAGTTCGTCGCCCTCGGACCGCAGCGCTACCGCGTCGAGCGCGCGTGGGGGACGCTGCCGGCCGAGTTGTCCTACAACGGCATCGCCGACGTCACGGTGATGCCGTCGGGCAACGTCGCGGTACTGCTGCGCGGCGACCCGGCTGTTCTCGTCTTCGATCCGGCCGGATGGC
>JAFKKS010000185.1 GCA_017304555.1 Hyphomicrobiales bacterium | reverse complement strand
CCCGTCTCTGCGGTCGACGTCTTCGCGAGGGGCAGGTCGCGACCGTGCTGCAACTGCCGGTCGATCCAGAGACGGCGGCGACGGAAAAAGAACTTCCGGTGACCGGGTTCGTCGCGATCTGAACCGTGCGTGGCATGGGTGGCCGGGCTGTCAGGCTTCGGTCTGCTTGCGCCTGAAGAGCATTTGAGCGCGCCCGCCCTGTGCGGCGGGTGCGGCGAGGATTTGGCTGGGTTTCGCGCTTCTCCCGCCAAGGCGCGGGCGCTTTGCGCGCGAGACTTCCCGCACGGCTGCTCATCACTTATCGTCCATCCTCGATCGGCGAGCTTGTTGCGCTGCGCGCAAGCTCGCTCCACCGTCGCTGGCGACAGGTTTCGTGGAGGGGCGCATGAAGGTGAATATCGAGATCGATTGCACGCCGCTCGAGGCGCGGCAGTTCATGGGCCTGCCCGACGTCGAGCCGATGCAGGCGGCGGTGATGAAGAAGATCGAGGAACGCATGCTCGGCGATATCGAGAAGTTTTCGCCGGACGCGCTGATGCGCAACTGGATGTCGCTGTTCCCGCAGAACGCCGACTGGATGCAGGACATGATGAACAAGCTGTTCTCAGGGGTCGGAGAAAGCACGCGGAAGCCCCAGGATAAGCGCAACGCATAACTGACCCCGTGTGGCCGGGCTTGTCCGGGCTATCCACCTCTTCATAAAAGATAAGACGTAGATGCCCGGAATAATCCGGGCATGACAGCGACGGGTGAGGGTTCGATCTCACCCACGCGCAACGTTTCCCGCCAAATTTCTCAAGACATATCGAAAAGGAATACCGATGCCTGTACTCGGGAGCGACACGCTCAAGAAAATCCGCGCCGGCGAGCTTTCGCTTGGCCTCGGCGTTCATCATCTGCGCGGCGCCGCCGTTCCGCTGATTGCCAAGGCGGCCGGTTACGACTGGCTGTTCATCGACGGCGAACACGGCGCCCTCAACTCGCAGGAGGCGACGCAAATCTGCCTCGCCACGCTTTCGACCGGCGTCGTGCCGATCGTGCGTGTCCTCGCCAGCGAGATCAACGAAGGCGCACGCATGCTCGACAACGGCGCGCTCGGCATCGTCGTCCCGCATATCGATACCGCCGAGCAGGCCAAGGCGCTTGTCGACATGTACCGCTATCCGCCGCTCGGGCATCGCAGCGCCGGCGGTCCGCCGTCGCAGTTCGGCTTCCGCGCGCCGGCGGCGAAGGAGGCGCTCGCGACCTTGAACAAGGAGCTTCTCGTCATTCCGATGATCGAGACGCCAAAGGCGGTCGAGAACGCCGACGCCATCGCTGCGGTCGAGGGGATCGATATCCTGCTCATCGGCTCGAACGACCTCTCGACCGAGATGGGCTATCCCGGCCAGGTCGGGCACGAGAAGGTGCATGCCGCATTCGAGACGGTGGCGAAAGCCTGCAAGAAGCACAAGAAGGTGCTCGGCATGGGCGGCGTCTACGACGAGAAGACGGCGAGCGCCTACATTGGACTCGGCGCAAGCTTCGTCCTTGCCGGCGCCGACCATGGCTTCCTGCTCGATGGCGCCACGAAGCGGGCGGAATTTCTGCGCGGGCTGAAGAAGTAATTCCCTACTGACGTCATTCCGGCCGAGCGGAGCGAGAGCCGGAATCCAGAGTCGTCACCGGTAGATTGGCCCATAAGGCTGCGGCAATAGGGTCAGCGTTGATGAATCTGGGTTCCGGCTCGCGGCGGCTGCGCCGCCTTGGCCGGAATGACGGGCGCACCACCAACTTTCCGATTGACCCGCGCGGTCAGGTTGTGGCGAGTATCGGCCCAAAGCCGCTTGCTGCGGCGCTGATTCAAAGCCGGAGGCCGATGTGGACAAGCGTGGCGAAACCCGCGCCCTGATCGATCATGTAGTGGGCGCTGTCGACGCCGCTCAGGCGTTCGACAAACCGTTCTTTCATCTCAAATATCAGAACGTTTTTCCGCAGCCCGTCTACGACGCGATGCTGAAGGCGATGCCGGTGGCCGCGGATTACCGGCCGCTGCCGGGGCGCGGCAACGTCAACATCAAGGAAGACGGCTCCTCGACGCGGGTGAAGATCGACGTCTTCCCCGAATACATCCGCCATCTCCCGAAGGAGAAGCGCGAGATTTGGGACATCGTCGGCCGCGTGCTCACATCGAGCGAGGTGCAGGAAGCGTTCCGCCGCAAACTCGCGCCGGGCCTCGAGAAGCGCTTTGGCGCCGGCTATCGCGAGGTCGGCATGTATCCGATCCCGGTGCTGACGCGCGACATCCCGGGCTATCGCATCACGCCGCACACCGACACGCACTGGAAGGGCATGACCATCCAGCTCTACCTGCCGAAGGATGATGCACACCCCAATATCGGGACGATCTTCCACGGCAAGGACGCGAACGGGAATCTGACGAAAGACACGCAGATGCGGTTCGTGCCGAACTCGGGCTACGCGTTCGCGGTCGGCGACGACACATGGCATTCGGCCGATCCGGTGGGCGACGATGTGGAGACGCGCGACAGCATCCTGCTCACTTATTTCGTCGATGCCGGCTTGCTCCGCATCCTGCGCAACCGCGCTAAGCGGGTCGGGAACCTGGTGCTCAACGAGGTCCGCAATCTGAAGCGGTGAGTCCTGTGCAGACTCCCTCCCCTTGAAAGGGTCGAAGTGGGCAGGCGAAGAGGCGCGCCTTGTCCTTTTGCTCCGCTCATTCCCGCGAAAGCGGGAATCCAGGTTCGTGGCCCTGGGTCCCCGCTTTCGCGGGGACGAGCGGATGCGAGAAAGCCGCACGTATTCCCGCAAACCTCCATTTTTCCACTTTCGCGCGGTAATCGGCGCAGCCTACAATCTCCTTAGAATGTCACATAGGTGTCGCCGGCCAGCCCTAGGCGGGGCCGAAGCGCACGAGGGTGGCGCGAGGAAACGTCAGGGAGAGTACCAATGAACGTCAGGGGCTTTGCCATCGCGGCTGCCGCCGCGGGCGCGATCGGAGTGGCGTCGCCGGCGCAAGCGGTGACGGAGATTCAGTTCTGGCATGCGATGACCGGCGGCAACAACGAGGTGATCGTCAAGCTCGCCAACGATTTCAACGCCTCGCAGTCCGACTACAAGGTCGTCCCGACCTATAAAGGCAGCTACCCGGACACGATGAACGCGGGCATCGCCGCGTTCCGCGCCGGCAGCGCGCCGCACATCCTGCAGGTGTTCGAGGTCGGCACCGCGACCATGATGGCTGCGAAGGGCGCGATCAAGCCGGTCTACCAGTTGATGAAGGAGACCGGCGAGAAGTTCGATCCGAACGCCTACCTTCCGGCGATCACCGGCTATTACTCGACCTCGAAGGGCGAAATGCTCTCGATGCCGTTCAACTCCTCGTCGACGGTGATGTGGATCAACAAGGACGCGTTCCGCAAAGCCGGCCTCGACCCCGACAAGCCGCCAAAGACATGGCCGGACGTGTTCGAGGATGCCAAGAAGCTCAAGGCTGCCGGTTATGCGACCTGCGGCTTCTCGAACGCATGGGTGACCTGGGTCAATCTCGAGCAGCTTTCCGCCTGGCACAACGTGCCGCTCTCCTCGAAGGCGAACGGCCTCGACGGCTTCGACACCGTGCTCGAATTCAACGGCCCGCTGCAGGTCAAGCATCTCGAAAAGCTGATCGAGCTGCAGAAGGACAAGACCTACGATTATTCCGGCCGCACCAATACCGGCGAAGGCCGCTTCACCTCCGGCGAATGCCCGATCTTCCTCACTTCGTCCGGTTTCTTCGGCAACGTGAAGGGCAACGCCAAGTTCGACTGGACGAATGCGCCGATGCCCTACTACCCGGACGTGAAGGGCGCGCCGCAGAATTCGATCATCGGCGGCGCGTCGCTGTGGGTGATGGGCGGCAAGAAGGCGGAGGACTACAAGGGCGTCGCGAAGTTCCTCGCCTTCCTCTCCGACACCGACCGTCAGGTCGCGATCCACAAAGCGTCCGGCTATCTGCCGATCACCAAGGCGGCTTATGCGAAGACCAAGGAGTCAGGGTACTACAAGGAGAACCCGTATCTCGAAACGCCACTCCTCGAACTCACCAACAAGGAGCCGACGGAAAATTCACGCGGGCTTCGCCTCGGCAACATGGTGCAACTGCGCGACGTCTGGGCGGAGGAGATCGAGGCGGCGCTGTCCGGCAAGAAGACCGCCAAAGAAGCGCTCGACGCCGCCGTCGCCCGCGGCAACGCCATGCTGCGGCAGTTCGAGCGGACGGTGACGAAGTAGCGTTTGCGGCAGGAGGGAACGCCGTCGTTCCCTCCTTCTTTTCCGAGGGTCGCGATGCCGTCTGCCCGCCTCAACGCACTCATCCCGATGCTGAGCGTCGTCGACCTTAAGCGAACGATGACGTTCTATGGCGATCTCGGCTTTCGCACTGTTAACACGTTCGGTGATCCCGAACCGCGGTGGTGCATGCTCGAACGCGATGGCGTCAGGTTGATGTTCAATCAGCCGCCACGCGAGGAAATGGACGCGCTGCCGCGGCGCGCGAAGGATTTCCAAGTCTTCTACTTCTATCCCGACGACGTGACGGCGCTACACAGTAATTGGAAATCCAAGGCTGTGGATGTCGGCGATTTGCGCGTCGCGATTTACGGCATGAAAGAATTCGAATTGCGTGACCCGGACGGCTACTGGCTCTGGTTTGGTCAAAGCACCGACGAACAGCCGACCGGAACCGAATAATCCATGGAAAAGCGCTCGGTCTTCAATCACAAGGTCCTGCCGTATCTACTGCTGACACCGCAGTTGATCATCACACTCGTCTTCTTCTACTGGCCGGCCAGCCAGGCGGTGCGCCAGTCGTTCCTGCTGCAGGATGCATTCGGGCTTTCGACCACCTTCGTCTGGTTCGAGAACTACAAGACGCTGTTCGCCGACGCGTCCTACTACGCGACGATGGTCAACACCTTCGTCTTCTCTGCGGCGGTTGCGGGGGGATCGCTCTCGATCGCGCTTTTGCTCGCAGTGATGGCGGACAAGCCGCTGCGCGGCGGCGGTATCTATCGCACGCTCCTCATCTGGCCTTATGCGGTGGCGCCTGCGGTCGCCGGTGTCCTTTGGGGTTTCATGTTTCAGCCTTCACTGGGAATCATCGCGCAAGCGCTGCGCGATCATCTCGGCGTCGACTGGAACCCGCTGCTCAACGGCAACCAGGCGATGACGATGGTGATCCTCGCCGCGACGTGGAAGCAGATCTCCTACAACTTCCTGTTCTTCCTCGCCGGGCTGCAGGCGATCCCGCGTAGCGTGATCGAGGCGGCGGCGATCGACGGCGCCCGTCCGTTTCGGCGTTTCTGGACGATCATCTTTCCGCTGCTCTCGCC
>JAFKKS010000184.1 GCA_017304555.1 Hyphomicrobiales bacterium | reverse complement strand
GCCGATGTCGACGCTCGATATCAGCATCGGCCTGTTCACGGTGCCTCTGTGCATTGGGGCCATCCACGCCTTGCTGCATCTCGTCTTTGGCGTTTTCAACGGCCCGCCGCCGAAACCGGATTTGTCCGCAGAATGAGCGCAACGATCCTCATCACGTTTCTGGTCGTGGCATTGCTGGGCATGCCGCTGGCCTTTGCCTTGGGCTTCAGTGCGCTCACGGCGCTGACGATGAGCGGCGTCGATTTCAACATGCTACCGCAACGCATGATGCATTCGGTGAACGCCTTTCCGCTGATGGCGATCCCGCTGTTCATGCTGGCGGGCGAGTTGATGCTGCGTGGCGGCCTTGCCGAGCGCCTGATAGAACTCGCGAACGCATTTATTGGCCGCGTTGCCGGCGGTTTGGCGCAGGTGACGATGCTCGCGGGTGCCGGCATGGCGTCCGTGTCGGGCGCCGCCGTCGCGGATGCGAGCGCGCTGGCGACCGTTCTGGTGCGTCAGCTTTCCAAGGTCTACGGCGTCGGCTTCTCCGCCGCCGTCGTCGCGGCGGCCGCCAATCTCGGGCCGATCATTCCGCCGTCCAACGCGATGATCGTCTACGCCTATATGGCGGGCAGCACGGTCTCGGTCGCCGGCCTGTTCATGGCGGGCGTGGTGCCTGGGCTCATCCTGACATTCGGCATGATGGCCATCATTCGCATCATGGCGAAGCGGCGCGGTTATCCGCTCACCGGTGAGCCGGTGAGCTTGCGCAACATCGCCCACGAGATGTGGCGTTCGTGGATGATCCTGCTGATGCCGATTGTCGTCATCGGCGGCATTGTCTTCGGTGCGTTCACAGCGACCGAGGGCGCTGCCGTCGCCGTGGCCTATGCTGCATTGATCAGCATCTTCGTGACGAAGAAGTTGAAGGTTTCCGACCTCCCGGATTGCATGCTGCAGGCGGCGATCACGACCGCGATCGTTGGTGCGCTGATCGCCTTCGCATCGGCCGTGACGTTCCTCGTCACCATCGACCTGCTGCCGGTGAAACTCTCGACCGCGATCCGCGCGTTCACCAGCGATCCGCTGGTGTTCAACCTGATCGTTGCGGCGATGCTGTTCGTCGTTGGCATGTTCCTGGAATCGAACGCGGCCTACATCATGCTGGTGCCGCTGTTCCATCCGATCGCGCTGTCATACGGCCTCGACCCGCTGCACTTCGGGTTCCTGTTCGTGTTCAACCTTGTGCTCGGAATGCTGACGCCGCCGGTCGGTGTGGTGCTTTTCGTCGTCTGCAGTGTGTCGAAGATTACCATGGGTCACATGATGCGACACCTGTGGCCCTTCGTTGCCTTCGGCTTCGGTCTGCTGTTCCTCTGCATGTTCTTCCCGCCGCTGGTGACGGCGTTGCCGCGGGCGCTTGGCTACTGAAGCGCCAGGCGCGGATCGCTGAACAAGGAGCCCCAGCCGGTGACGCCTTGCGGCGGCACCTTGGCTGCAATCAGGGTTTTCCAGAGCGTCAGTGCGATTGAATCGTAGATCGGCACGTTGAGTTCCGCCTCCAGCGCGGCGGCGACGCGGGCGCCGTGCATGTTCGTGCAGACGATGGCGACGGCGTCGCAGCCCTCGGCGACCACCTCACGGACCTTCTCGGCAATGGTCTCCTCCGTCACCTCGGCGAAGGAATAATTATCCTGAAGGCCGATGTGGCGCTCCGCCGTGCAGGGAAAGCCGGCGGCGGCCCAATTTGCCATGATCTTCTTCTGCACATCCTCGCGGTAGGGCGTGACAAGGCCGATGCGCCGCGCGCCGGTGCGCTGGAAGGCTTCACGAAAGGCGAGCACCGAGGTGCAGCCGGTTATTCCGGTTGTCTCCTCGATCCTGCGCACGAGTTGTTCGTCGCTCGGGAAGCCGCGCCATGCCGCGGACGTGCCGTTCCACGCGATCACATCCACCTTGGCATGCGCGAGCAGTTCGGCGGCGACAAGGATTTCCTTGTCCTCGAATTGATTGAGCGCCGCTTCGGACAACGCGATCTCGGTCACCTTAAAGCGTGCAAAATGCGCGGTTACATTCGGTAACTGCGCAAGCATGGCCTGTGTTACTGGCTCCAGCGCCGTGTTCGAAGATGGCGTCAGCATGCCGATACGGGTATGTTTTTTCACGGAATCCCTCCAAGACCGCTCAGCTTAGCGCAGGTCGGCGCTTCGGAGGATGGCGATTCGACGTGCTGCGCGGTGTTTTCCGCCGGACCGTCAACAATCGGTCGTCATGCAGGTCTGACACGACTCCAGGACATCTTGACGCAGCCGGAGACGTGCCCACCTAATTCCCATCTCGTCAGACGCGGTCGCAGGATTTTGGCCCCTGACAATATTGGGAGCGCTGTCGCTTCCGGAATTTGGCAGGTATTTCACGAGGCGATGCCATCGTGTTGCAATCAACTTTAGACCGCTTGGTCAAGGTCGGCGCCCTTCAGATTGTCGAGCCGAACGGGCGCCGGCGAACTTTCGGAGATCGAGACGCTAAGCCCGTCATCGTGCATCTGCACGGACGGTGGACGCCTCTCAAGCTCGCCGTCTGGCCGGATCTGTATCTGGGCGAAGCCTATATGCACGGTCAACTAACGATCGAGAACGGCGGCGTTTGGGATCTGCTCGAACTTCTCGGCCGCAACCTCGCGCAACAGGGCTGGCATCACCAAAGACTCCCCGCGCGGATGATGAACGCGGTCCTGCGCTTCATCCACCAGTACAATTCACTCGGCGCGTCGAAGAAGCACGTCGCGCACCATTACGATCTGCCGTTCGAGATGTATCGGAAGTTCCTCGACGGCGATCTGCAGTATTCCTGCGGCTATTTTGTCGATCCCAATGATTCGCTGGAAGCCGCGCAGACCGCGAAGAAGCGGCATCTCGCGTCCAAGCTATTGCTCAAGCCGGGGCAGAAGATTCTCGATATCGGCTGCGGCTGGGGTGGCTTGGCCCTGAGCCTGGCGCGGCGCGAACAGGTCGACGTGACCGGCATCACGCTCTCGCAGTCGCAACTCGATGTCGCGCGCGAGCGGGCGAAGTCGGCGGGCCTGCAGGGCCGCGTCCGCTTCGAGCAGCAGGATTACCGCGAAATCGGCGGGACGTTCGACCGGATCATTTCGGTCGGCATGCTGGAGCATGTCGGTGCGCCGAACTTCGGAACGTTCTTCCATCGCATCGCGGAGTTGCTGGCGGAGGACGGCGTCGCCGTGATCCACGCCATCGGCCGCGCGTCAGGTCCCGACGTGACGAGCGCATACATCCGCAAATACATCTTCCCGGGCGGCTACATCCCGGCGCTGTCGCAAATCCTGCCCGCGATCGAGAAGTCGGACCTCTGGGTGACGGATATCGAGGTACTCCGGCTGCACTACGCAGATACCTTGCGGGCATGGCGTACGCGCTTCCTCTCAGAGGCGGCGGGCCTTGTCGACACGCCGTTCCGCCGGATGTGGGAGTACTACCTCGCGATCTGCGAAATGAGCTTCCGCTACGGCGACCTGATGGTGTTCCAGGTCCAGGTGGCGCGGAAAGTCGATACAGTGCCGCGCACCCGTGACTATATGGTCGACACCGAGCGGTTGCCGGTTAGGCTCTCGCCTGTCGCATAAGGGGTGGGGTGGCCCGCCGATGGGCCAAAAAGGCCTACAAAAGGCCGTTTCGCCTCCCGTCCGCGTTGACACCGCGTGCCGCGATCCGTATGTACTCGGCCGACCATTGCAACTCCATCAGGGACAGCCGCGCGGCACCCTCGCCAGCGCCAGATTTTGTCATGAAAGTCCGTAATTCGCTGAAATCCCTGCGGGGCCGGCACCGTAATAACCGCCTCGTTCGCCGCAAGGGTCGGGTCTACGTGATCAATAAGGTCCAGCGCCGCTTCAAGGCGCGTCAGGGCTGAGGCTTCCAGCCTTCCACGGTCCGAAACTCCACCGCCGATCGCTATGTTTAGCGCCTGCCCGTTGACGGCGGGCCGCTGAACGCTAGATTCGCTGTATGTGCTTTATCGGTCGGCAAGCGGCCTATCTCTCAGTGGCGAGCGTTCGACGTTTACGCTTGGCGCGGCTGGGCGTGGTTTGTGCCTTGTTCGCCCTGGCATGTCTAACGAGCCTGCCAAACGCCAGCGCCGCCCAGAAGATACCGGGCGCTGCGGCCGACGACAAAGCGACCAGTGAGAAGGCCGCACCGCGCGACCGCAACCACGACCTCCAGTTTCTGTTCGGCGCACTCAAGGCGGCGCCGGACGAGGATTCGGCGAAGCTCGTCGAGCGGCGCATCATGGCGCTATGGCTTGCGTCGGGCAGCGATACGTCCGACCTGCTGATGGCGCGATCCAAGGCCGCGATCGACGGCGAGGATTACGACCTCGCGATCAAGCTTCTCGACGCGATCCTGGAATTGAAGCCCGAGTTCACGGAAGCCTGGAACCGTCGTGCGACGGTCTATTTCCTCAAGAAGGATTATACGCGCTCGCTGGACGACTTGCAGCAGGTGCTGGCGCGCGAGCCTCGCCATTTCGGTGCGCTCGCCGGGCTTGGCATGATCCTGCAGGAATTCGGCGACGACAAACGGGCGCTGGATATCTTTCAGCGCGCCTTGGACGTCAATCCGCACCTCTCCCGCATTCCGGATCTTGTCAAAAGCCTTCGCGAGAAGGTCGACGGGCGCGCCATCTGACGGTGATGCTCGCGCGCCGTTCGTGACGTTCGTCGCGGTCAGTCGAAGCTTGCGTCTTCGCTCCCGACGAAGGCGATGCGCACCATATTGGTTGCGCCGGGCGTGCCGAGTGGAACGCCCGCAACAATGATGATGCGCTGGCCCGCTTTCGAAAATCCGTCCGTGAACGAAATACGGCAGGCGCGCTCCACCATGTCGTCCTGGTCGCGCGCGTCTTGCGCGACGACGCAATGGATGCCCCACACCAGAGAGAGCTTGCGGCCGGTCGACAGGTTGGGTGAGATTGCGACGATCGGCGATGCCGGCCGCTCGCGCGCCATGCGAAGCCCTGTCGCGCCGGAACTTGTCCAGCAGACGATTGCTGGGAGGTCGAGGGTTTCTGCGATTTCGCGCGCGGCGGCGGCGATGGCGTCCGCGCCTGTTGCCTCCGGCTCGTTGCGTTGCGCGTGGACGATGCCTTCGTAGGTCGGATCGTTCTCCACCTCTTCGGCGATGCGGTTCATCGTGGCGACGGCTTCGGACGGGAATTTCCCCGACGCCGATTCCGCCGAGAGCATGATCGCGTCCGCGCCCTCGAAGATCGCCGTTGCAACGTCGGACACCTCCGCGCGCGTCGGAACCGGATTGCCAATCATCGATTCCAGCATCTGCGTCGCGACGATGACCGGCTTGCCGGCGCGACGAGCGGCGCGGATCATCTGCTTCTGGACACCAGGGACTTTCTCCAGCGGCATC
>JAFKKS010000183.1 GCA_017304555.1 Hyphomicrobiales bacterium | reverse complement strand
CGGCGGCATCGGCTCGGGCGGGTTGTCGATCTCGGGGCTTTTTTTTTCTTCATCGCCGTCGTTCTGCGGAACGCCGTTGATAAATGCCGCGACGATATCGATGGCAAGCTGCAGGTGAGAGGACAGCGGCGGCTTGATATGTCGCTGTCCGAGGGCCGTCGCTTCCGCCTCCGAAGTGCCGCCGCCCTCCAATCCCAACTGGATCGACTGGACGACGTCGTCGACAGTGAAGTGATGGCTGCCGAGCCGTAGCAGGATTTCGCCGACACCGGCGCCGCAGCGCTTTTCGAGTTCGCTGGCGGCGCCGATCGTCAGTTCGAACTTCCGGCGCCGTCCGGCAAAATTGGCATAGACGTGCGTCGACGTCATGCGGCGTCAGTCCATTCCAGCTCGTCCTCGCCGCGGGCGGTGACCGAGAAGGTCACGATGCCGTTGTTGTTCTTCGCGAGTTCGAGATTTTCGAACCAGACGCCACCCTCATGCGTGCCCCCGCCATCGCCGGCAAGCGGGTCGAGCAGGATCTGGTACCGAACCGCAACTTCGCTGGCGTAGTCAGCGCGAAGCTGCGCATACCGCGCCGCATCGGCCGAGCCGGAAAACGACAAGTCCCAGGACGAAGAGCGCTTGATGCTTTTGCGCCGCGGCGTCGCCGTCGGATTGTCGCAATCGGGGACGGTCGCGTCCTCGAAATCGTTCTTCTGGCTCAGATTGATCGTGGTGCCGATGCACACGAAGGTGAACGTCTCGGGGCTGTTGCCGCTGGAGCGATACAGCCGGAAACGCGTGCCGGGCAGAATGTTGGGCGTCGTCATGGCGTATCTCCTTTGGCGACGATGGTTGAGATGTCGACGAATGTGGCCTTGGGATTACTCGGATCGATCACGTCGCCGGCCTGCACGGCGCGAACGATATCTCCGCAGTGAAAGGGCTGATCCAACGTCAGCACTTCGCCCTCGAGCGCTTCCGCCACCGCATTGGCGACGTCCCACGCCTCGAGCCGGCCGAACGCCGTCGATACCGCGTAGACGCGCATGCGCACGGTCCACTGCGGGTCGCAGCCGGTTTCGATGCGCGAGCGATTGATCGGACCGATGTAGACGTACGGCGTGGTCTGTTCGCCGCTGCGCTCATCCGGAACGTCGTCGTAGACGCGCTCGCCGACGAGATCGGCGACGCCAGACGCGTCCTTGAGGACGGCAACGACCGCCTTCAATAGCGCGGTTTCAGGCGTCACGAGGCATTTCCTGGACAAGATCGACGGGGTCGGGCTCGGCGCCGCGGCGATATGACAGCCGCTCGCCGGCGCCGGCCTTCAGTATCCGGTCGACATGATCTTCCGGCGCCAGGCCTTCCCAACCCGCTCGATAGCGAACGATGGCGACGTCGCTCACCTTCACCGACACGTTTTTGGTCACCCGCACTTGCGGCATGTGCGCCTCCTATTGCCTTACGGCTTCATCCAGATTGCGTTCGGCATCGATGCCGCGCTCGTCCAGCACGTCATTCGCGTTGTCGTAGAAGTACGGCTGCGGCTTCGTGCCAGGGTGCGGATCGTGAATGCGCCGGAGCCGGCGGCCCGAACGGAACTGCCGGCCGGGGACGGAGCGCGACGCGGGATTGGTCGCGCTCCACTCGTCGCGGGTCATCATTTCTTCGCTGGCGACGGTCGGACGGGCCCGCATGCCCGGCTGCGTGCCGCGTTCGACAAAGCCCGCGTAATCGGCACCACGGTCATGAGAGGCCGCGGTCGCCTCCACAACGTAGCTGCCGTCTTCGCGCCGCCAACTGATGCCGTTGTAGAGCCGCCCTGTATCGACCGGGACGTCGGCGCGCATGCGGTCGACCATTTCCTGCGCAGCGCCTTCATCTGCGCGTTGGCGATGGCCTTGGATGAACGAATAGATTTGCAGCAGCTGCTGCGTCAGCTTCAGGACGTCGAGGTACAGCCCATGATCGTCGATCCGGATCGGCGTGAAGGTCTGGAGCCCCTTGTAAAGCAGGCTCTCGACGCCACGCGCCGTGATCCGTTCCGGCAGCGACGCCATCACCCCATCTTTCGTTCGACGCGAAGCTTCCGGAAGCCGCTGCGGTCCGCGAGAGGAACCGAGGTCACGCCGTGGTCGGCACCACCGATCACGACGCGCGCGGCATTCGTGACCAAGGCGATCAGCGACGATTCCCGCACCGTGAGCACGCCGGCGACGATGTCTTCAGCGACGCCGTAGGCGTCACGCTCCCGCGCGCTCGCATCGCGATAGGAACCCCAGCAACTGAACCAGTCCTCATAGTCGCCGCGGTTATTGCCGGCGCCTGCATCCACCGCCTTGCGGCGACGAAACTGCAGGAAGACGTCAAGATCGCGCGGCGCGGTCATCAAGCCACCCGGTAGATTGCCTGGAACTGCACCGTCTCGACGACGGGGAGCGCAGCCTCTTCAATCGCGCGCTTCACACCAGGGCAGTGCTTCCAGCCGTAATCGTCGAAGACAATCGCGCCGCCCTTGCTCATACGCGGCAGCAGCCATAGCAGCGCCGCGCGCGTGGACGCGTAGAAGTCGAGATCGAGATGAACGAAGGAGAAGCGGCGATCAGAGAGCGGCGCCGCGCTGTCAGGGAAGATGCCACGCACAAGATGCACGTTCGCGACGCCCGCGAGGGCCATAGACACCGCCTCGAACGATACGTCGCCGAAGTCACCTGCGCTATGCGGCTCGCCTTCGCTCCACATCGCGACCGGCAGGCCGTCGAACGTGTCGAAGCCGAAAACCTCACTGGCGCGGAAGATGCCGGCAAGCGTCCGCAGATTGCCGCCCTTGTAGACACCGCATTCGGCGACCGCGCCGGGCACGCCCATCACCGAGCGGGCCGCGCGCACGAGCGCCGCATGCTTTTGAGGCCCAAGGATCGACATCACGCCGCAACGCTTTCAGTGCCGATGAAGGCCCGGACCTTCGCAAGCGCCGCCGGCACATCGATCAACTTGCTGATCGACATTTCATGCTTGAAGTCGTCGACCGGGTTCATCGGTTCGATCGGGCAATAAGGCGAGAACCGCGCACCGGCCGAAAAGCTATAGGCGCGCTCGTAGCCTCCGAAGGCGGAGATCACCGGCGTCGACACCGCCTGCGCCAACACCACCGCGAAGCCCGGCGAGCAATAGACCAGCGACGCGAGCGAGAAGAGGCCAGCCAGCGCTTCGAAATCGAGTTCGCCGCGGTGGAACGCCTGATCGGCCTCGATGCGCTCGCCGACGATCCATTCCTTGTTCGGTTCCACGTCGGCGATGCTGACGACGTAGTAGCGGTCGCGGATGGCCTTGAAGATGCGAGCGTAGGCCACCGGCTCCGGATTGCGCGCCTCGTTATTCCATTCCGTGCGCAGCACCAGCGGTCGATAGACCATGATCGGCTTGCCGGGCGTCCCGACGAAGCCGCGAGCCTTCTGCACCCATGCGTCCGGCACCGGCATCCGAAAATCCATGCTTTCCGGATCGAGACCGATGCTCATGAACATGGCACCGAGCACAGAGCCCGCGGTCCGCACGAAATTCGGCGTGTAATAGACCTTGATCTGCCGCTTAAACGGCGGCCGCGGGCCGCGATGGAAACCGGACCGCTCGCGCGCCGCGTTCTTCGTCTGTGTGCGCAGCGTCGTGTCTTTGTGAACGACCTTCAGTCCCTGAGCGATCAAGTCGTGGTAGGGCGCGACCCATGAGCTTTCGATCCAGACGTCGTACCATTGCATCATCTGCCGGACGATCGCCCGCTGATGCAGATTGTCGCCGAGGCCATGATGCCCGCGGATCAGCAGATTCATCATGCCAGCGCAGCCTTGTCGACCACAGCCAGGTCGATCATCGGTACACCTTCAATTGATGCAGGAGGTTGGTCACCGTTTCGATCGGGAACAATTGCTCCGGGCTTTCAGCGGTACGGTGGTCGTAGAAAAGGCGGGTCAGATAGAGCACCGCCGTTTCCGCGCGCGCCGGAAGCTTCAGACGCGGATCGTCGCCGCTACCCGTTTCCCCCGGCAGGTCGTACCCGGCCGCGAACTCCACAGTGATCGGAAGGTCTTCGTCCGCATTCGTCGCAGGCGAGGAAAATGCCGACGTGAAGCGGACCACCGCGCCGGTCGGCGTGATCGTCGTGCGATACTGCGACGGGTCGACAACCTGATCCGCCCCTTGATCGTCGACGTAGCCGATCGACAGGACGTCACGCACTGGCGAGGTTTCGATCTCCAGACACGATCGCCACGACGGAAACGTCTGATGCCATATCGACCGGCCCAGAGTGACGCTGGCGTAATCCTGCACATACTCGATGGCCGATCGGACAGCCCGCTCGATGACCGCGTTGTCTTCCTCGCCGGGTGCCCGGCAATAGGTGCGCGCGTCAGCGACCGTCACCGGCAGAGCATCCGGGATATCGACCGGGATCAGCATGCCAGGGCCTTCCTGAAATCGACGGTGGGATAGGCGGTCAGGGTCGAGACGGGGCTTTCGTTCAGCACCGACACGTCCAAGTCCGCCAGGGTTGCCGCTGCACCATCGAGGGCGCGGCGCCAGCGCTTAAGGTTCGCTTCCGCTGGGTTGTTCAAGTTGTTGCCGTGGCGGCCGTGCCAGTGCAGACCGCGGTCTATTCGCATATCGAAGCCGACAAGGATGATGCGCCGCGCACCGAACTGGACCGCGAGGTTCAGCGCCTGGAAGCCTGAATTGCCTCCGTCGCCGACGACGCCCGTGGTGTCGAAGAGGATCCTGTCGACGTCCTGCTTTACGTGGATTTGGACGACACCGGGGAACGCCCGGCATGCCGTCGCGTCATGAGCGATTTTGAGCCCGGAGAAGTCGACAGCACCGCGGCTGGCTTTCCACCAGGCGCCGTCACACGCGTAGAGAGCGTCCGCCCATGGCGCGAGCCGCCAGCCCTCGTTGACGCAGATGTATCGGGCGCAGCCTCTGCCGGCGCCGAGGTCGACGTCTCCGGCGCTTGGTCCGCCCCCGACGACGACGGCAACGTCTCCCCGCCAGTCCGGGATTCGGTCTGCGGGGATGAAGTAGGGCCCTTGGCTTCCGCCGCCTCCATCTGCACATTCACCGCCAGCCCGCGGCGAACGAGATCGGCGGCCTTGTAATCGGTGACTTCGAGCACCTGCTTGGGCGTCACATGGCCCATGTCATCGAAGAACTCTCGCAGCGGTCGGATCAGCGCCATGCTTCCTCACACAGTTGCCGGCCGCGCCCGAAGGCGCGGCCGGTCTGCCTCAGCCTTAGACGTTGCCGAAGTCGCCGTAGACGAGCGCGGCGGGACGCTTCACGACCATGGCAAGGCGCTTTTCAGCGCGCACCGTGAGCATGTTCTTGACGAAGTTGTCCCGATCTTCCGAAGACACCAGGACTTCAACGTCCATGCGATCCCAGATCGTC
>JAFKKS010000182.1 GCA_017304555.1 Hyphomicrobiales bacterium | reverse complement strand
ATTGGCCTTTTCGGCATCGTCGAAATCGCCTGCAGCCTCGAAGCCACGCAGGGGAGAGGTCACAAGATCGAGCAGGTCACCCGCCTCTGGCCGGGTCTGGAGGACTTCAAGCGTGCTTGGGCGCCGGTGCTAAGAGGCACGGCACTCGGTACGCTTCTCGGCATTCTGCCAGGGGGCGGCGGGACGATCGCGGCATTCAGCGCCTATAGTCTTGAACGCAAAGTGTCGCGGCGGCCGCAAGAATTCGGCCGCGGAGCAATTGAGGGCGTGGCTGGTCCCGAAGCGGCGAACAATGCCGCCGCGCAAGCGAACTTCATTCCGATGCTCAGCCTGGGCATTCCGCCGAACGCGCTGATGGCGCTGATGATGGGCGCGATGATCATGCACGGCATTGCTCCCGGGCCGCATGTGATGACTTCGAATCCCGACCTGTTCTGGGGACTCATCGCCAGCATGTGGATCGGGAACCTGATGCTGATCATCCTCAACCTTCCGCTCATTGGGGTTTGGATCGCGTTATTGCGGATCAGGTACATCTATTTATTTCCCGGCATCCTGGTTCTTGCTTCGATCGGCGCATTCGCGGAGTCGGGGCGTGTGTTCGATATCTATGTCCTGACGTTCTTCGTCGTGCTGGGTTATGCGCTCAAAAAAATGGATTTTCCGCTGGCGCCCATGCTGCTTGGTCTCGTGCTGGGCAAGCCGCTCGAAGAGCAATTGCGTCGTGCGCTCCTGCTATCCGACGGCAATTGGCTCACTTTTGTGAAGCACCCGATCAGTCTCGGACTGCTCCTCTTCACCGCCTTCCTGATCGTGCTGATTGTACTGCCGGCCTTGCGCCAGAAGCGGGATGAAGCGCTGGCGGAAGAAGATGCGTGAGCTCCGGCTAACTGTTTTTATTATAAAGTAAGAACAGTCACGAGATGCACACACTTTCACGCCTCGCAGCGCTCCCCGATACCCCTGTGGCTGCGCTATATCCGGCTGCGGCGCGCGAAGAGAGCTTGTTTTAAATCACGATGTTCGAGAATCAAAGGAGGTTTGTGTTACCGCTCAAAATGTACTATTAATACGTAAGAAACATTTTGTGGGAATGGAGGCTCGCCCGGCTTCGGCGCCGACAGGCTCCATGCCTTCTCGTCGCGGGCGAAAGAAAGGGATTTCAAAGTGGATCAACTCTTGATGTTGAAGGGCGCGCGGCGCCTCGTGAATGTCTGTGCGAATGTCCAGGCTGGTGAGGAAGTTGTCATCGTCACCGACTTTGCGGGACACAAGGTTGCGGAGGCTGTTGCCGCCGCCGCGCTCGAGCGCACCGACAATGTCAACATCATCGCCATGCCGCCGCGCTCGATCGATGGCGAAGAACCAACCAAGGCGGTGGCCGCAGCGATGAAATCGGCTGACGTGTTGTTTACGCCGGTTCGCCAGTCGATCACTCACACATATGCCACACGTTCCGCCATCGGCGGTGGTGCGCGCGGCATCATGCTGTCCCAGTTCAACCCGAACATGCTGGTGACGGGCGGCATATGGGCGGACTTCGAGGCAATCCGCCCTTTGTGCTTTAAGGTCGGCGAGCTCCTTGCGAACTGTGACAAGGTGCATCTGACCACTCCGGCAGGAACGGACCTCCGGCTGGGACTCAAGGGCCGCCCGGCAAACCCGCATTGCGGCCTTGTTCGCAAGAGCGGTGACTTCACCACAGTTCCGAATATCGAATGCAGCTCGTCGCCGATTGAGGGAACGTCGGAAGGCGTCATCGTCGTCGACGCGAGCATTCCGTATTACGGCATCGGTCTCGTCTCCGAACCCATCCGCTTCGATGTGAGTAAAGGTCGCGTGACCAAGATCAGCGGCGGATATCAGGCAGATTTTCTCGATCAGCTACTCGGCAAGCAGGGAGACCCCGCAGTTTACAATATCGCGCAGATATCGTTCGGCTTGAATCCACTTTGCCCGATGGAAGGCGTGATGCTGCATGACGAGGGCGTTTACGGCACGGCGCACATCGGCATCGGCACAAGCGTGTTGCTCGGCGGCGAAGTAAAAACGTTGACGCATTTCGATTCGCTGATGTGGAAGCCGACGCTGTCGCTCGACGACAAGGTCGTTCTCAAAGATGGGCATTGGCTCGTGCCTGAAGCCGACGTCATTCATAACGCCGCGGCGGCTTGACGGCCGCAAGTCCACGCTTCGGTCGCCGGGCGTCAATTGTCTGCGCGATCACGATACCGATCCAGCGTGCAGCCGGAGAGTGACTCATGGGCCGCCGGATTGGCGCGAAAGCGAAGTAGGAGAGTGCCGTTCGCGTCCGCGCGTCACCTCGAAGGGCGATTTGAGCTTTAGGCGCCCCGCTGAGCAGTCAATCGGTCGCTGCCCATCGACGGAAGTCGACGTGGCAACGGCGAATTTCAAAGATCAAGACGTCTCGTAGTCGAGCGAGACGATATTTGGAGTTGAGAATAATGATCGATCTACGCAGTGACACTGTGACGCTTCCGACAGAAGAAATGCAGGGCGCGATGGTGCGCGCGAAGCTCGGTGACGATTGTGTGAGGGCGACCCGACCCCGAGCCGGAAACCGCGATCCTTGAAGGCTATGGCGAAATCCTGGTCGATTCCGCCGCAGATATCCCCGAGACCAAATCGGTCGCGTACATCATGTATTTCGCCCGCGCCGCCTATTTGAAGGCCAAGCCCATGGTGATCGAGGCTCTGGTCCGGGCGCTCGCGAAAGCCACGAAGCTCATGAACAACGACACGGCCACGGCGCGCGACGCTTTCTTCGCCCACGACGCTTTCTTCGCCCAGATGACCGCCAAGTCGTTTGGCGTAAAGACTGATCCCAAGCTGGCCCAGCTTCAGTGGGACGACATGCGTCCCTATTTCCCGGCCACGATGGCGATCAGCGAGTCCGCTATGGCCCGAGCTTGGACGTTCTTTCACATCCCAAATTCACTAAAAGACAAAGCCCTGATCGACAACACGGTCGCGCTGCGTGTTGATCAGTCGTCGAAGTAGCGGCCGCAGACACTAGCCGAGAGGACCGAGACGGAACGCCATTCGGCGATGTTCGATTGCAGCATGAATGGGGACGATGAGTTCGCGCGGCAGGCGGTTAGATATCGAGCGTGAGCGCGCGGTTTCCAGACCGGCGCTCGTGAAGCATATCGCGCGGCTGATACGTTCCGGAGGGCCACGGCGCACCGCGCTCCTCTCATTGATTGTCCGCGAAGCACGCGCACTTGTCCGAAAACCAGAAGCTCGAAGGCGCTTCCGGGATCACGCTCTCTGTTTTGTTTGAGCATCGCTTATTTCGAAACCAGTTGCTATCCTTGGGTTAAGTCGGGGGAGGGCGCTTTTCGGAATGACACTCTAAGCCGCGTATTTGCGGATCGCACCGGATTGTTTCGACCATTCGGCGTACCAACTGTTGAACAACTTCAATTGCGCATCGACATAGCCGCGCTGGCTGTCGCTGAGGGTGTCGGTATCATTGAAGTGGAGCTGGTATTCAGGATTCCCCCGCAGCACCATCATGTGCTTGAAATAGAGGACAAGGTCTGGACCTTCGTCGAAGGACGAAAGCACGGCGAGCGCCGCTTCCAGCTCCAGTGCCCGCTGCCGGGCCTCGACATCACCGCTTGCAGCAGCCAGGCTGAGCGCGACGAGATGCAGCACCTCGCGAGGGAGCGCGCAGCCGATGCCGGTGATCACGCCGCTTGCGCCGCAGTTCACGAAACCATGGAAGACACAGGTATCGACGCCGATCATTAGCGCCACCTCGTCGTCACGGCTGGTGATGTATTCAGCCGCATAGCGCATGTCGGCCGCGCCACCGAACTCCTTGAAGCCGACGAGGTTCGGGTGCTCGGCGCGCAGGGCAAAAAACAGATCGGCACGGGTTGCAAAACCGTAATAGGGGCTGTTGTAGATGATCGCTGGCAGACTGGGGGCGGCAGTGAGGATGGCCTTGAAATGATTCTTCTGGGCCGCGAGAGCCGAGCCGCGTGACAGGACGCGGGGGATTACCATGAGGCCCCGCGCGCCCGCCTTCTGAGCATGAGTCGCATGCGCAACAGCCGAGGCGGTATTGACAGCACCGGTTCCCGCGATGACGGGCACGCCGGCTTTTATCAGGCGCTCGACACCTTCCATGCGCTGTGCGTCGGAAAGTAGCGGCCAGTCGCCCATCGAACCACAATAAACAACTGCCGACATGCCGGTCGCGATCAGCTCCTTACCTTTTCGCACGAGCGCATCGAAATCGGGAGTCCGATCCGGCTTGCATGGGGTCATCAGTGCTGGCATGCAGCCGGAGAAGACTTGTGCGCTCATTTTTGTCTCCCTGTAGATTACGGTTGTGAGGTTGATCTAGACATTGCGAGTAGGATCAGGATGAGTGTCAGCGAAAAAACTAAAGAGCGATGTGACGGGCGCCCTGTACAGCGATTCCTGGCCAGCCGGCTTGCCGCAGAAAGCGCGACAAATAACAAAATCCTGGAGCATGATCCGATGCACTCAGAAAGGACATGCTCTAGCGGCCTCAAGTCATTTCAGGCCGCGCCATGATATTACTAGCGCATCGGTTGAGAAAAATCATGAGCGACCGCATTTTTTCCTCTGCTGCGTTTTGGTCATTCTGCTGGATCGCCTTCATAACATCGAGATGATGCGCGGCGGCCGTAGAGGGGCCGCCAAAAGAGTTGTAACGAAACCAGAAGCGACGCGAATGCGTCTGAAGAGGTTTCAAAACCTTTGTGAGATACTTATTGGGGCAGGCCTCATCCAAGACCTCGTCAAAGGATTTATCCGCGCGCAGGAAGCCCATCGTGTCGTTGGCTGAAGCGTGTTCGAGCATCTCGCGCGCGCATTGCTCAAGCTTGCTGCGGATATAGTCGTCCGCATAGTTTGCGGCAGATCGCGCAAGTATCGGTTCGAGCGCCATACGCGGTTGCAGAACACTTGCATAATCCTCCGGCCGCATGTCGGCAATGAAGACACCGTTACGGGGCCGCACTTCGATCAAGCCCTCCCAAGACAATTGTTGGATCGCTTCGCGAACAGGCGTGCGCCCCAACCGAACGCGTTCGACAAGGTACTTTTCCGTGACGAAAGAACCGGGGCGGAGGTCGAGGGTGACAATCAGCGCTTCCAGCGCGTGGTAGGCCTGCCCGGCTTGAGAATCCGCATTCTGCCGCAAGAAGATCGCTCCTTTACGTTGATTCCGGCCGTTGGCAATGCTTGACATGGCCGCTTTCCTTTGTAATATATCACAGATATATAGGGGAGAATAGTAGGCGCGGATTCATCTGCTCAATCTTTGATCGATTGGCGCGGCGCCGCGACTCCAAGGTGAACATCATGCGTTCCGTATTTACGCGGATATTTCAGCGGTCCAAAGGTCGCCCGTTGGAACGACGAAATT
>JAFKKS010000181.1 GCA_017304555.1 Hyphomicrobiales bacterium | reverse complement strand
CAAGCCCGGCCATGACGACGGATGGTTGCTAGGGCAGCGCCTAAACCCACCCGAGCTTCTGTTCGTACGCCTTCTCGAAGGCGGCGATGCGGTCGAGGTTCGACAGTGTGAAGGTCACGTCGTCGGTGCCTGCGAGCAGGCACTCCTTGCGAAACGGATCGATCTCGAAATGATCGACCTTTCCATCAGGACCACGCACCTCCTGTTTCTCGAGATCGACGACGATGTGCGCGCCCGGTTCTTTGGCGAGCGCCACGCGCAGCGCCTCCACGCGTTCCGGCGGGAGCACGATCGGGAGCAGCCCGTTCTGGAAACTATTACCGAAGAAGATATCGCCGAAGCTCTTCGCGATGACGACGCGGAAGCCGTAATCGTAGAGCGACCAGACGGCATGCTCGCGTGACGAGCCGCAGGCGAAATTGCGATCGGCGACCAGGATCTTCGCCTCGCCGAACGGCGGCGTGTTGAGCAGGAAGCCGTCCTTCGGCGTTTTGTCATCGTTGAAGCGCAAATCATGAAAGAGCAGATGCGCCCAGCCCTCGTTGCGCTTACGGTAGAGAAAGCGCGCCGGGATGATCTGGTCGGTGTCGACGTTCGGCGCCTCCATCGGCGCGGCGACGGCATCGAGATGCTTGAACGGCTCCATCCGATTCTCCTTAGCCCTTCGCCATCAATTGACGCACGTCGGTCAGTTTCCCGGTGACGGCCGCGGCCGCCGCCATGGTCGGACTGACGAGATGCGTGCGCGCGCCCTTACCTTGGCGGCCGACGAAATTGCGGTTCGAGGTCGAGGCGCAGCGTTCGCCCGGCGCGACAAGATCGCCGTTCATGCCGACGCACATCGAGCAGCCGGCCTCACGCCACTCGAAGCCCGCGGTTTTGAAGATCGCGTCGAGCCCTTCAGCCTCGGCCTGCGCCTTCACCAGTCCCGAGCCCGGCACGACCATGGCCGGAATCGTGGTGTGCCGTCCCTTCACCACTTTGGCGGCTGCTCGCAGGTCCTCGATGCGGCTGTTGGTGCAGGAACCGATGAAGACGCGGTCGACCGCGATCTCCGAGAGCGGCATGCCAGGCTTGAGATCCATGTAAGCGAGTGCCCGCTCCATGGTGTCGCGGCGGAAAGCGTCGGCGGTGTCCTTCGGATCGGGCACGCGATCGGTAATTGGCGCCGCAGCCTCCGGGCTTGTCCCCCACGTCACCATCGGCGCGATCTCGGCGGCGTCGAGATGCACTTCGCGATCGAAGGTCGCGCCGTCATCCGTCGGCAAGGTGCTCCACAGCGCCAGCGCCTTATCCCAGTCGGCGCCCTTCGGCGCGTAGGGTTTGCCATGCAGATACTCGAATGTCGTATCGTCGGGCGCGACCATGCCGGCGCGCGCGCCCGCCTCGATCGACATGTTGCAGACGGTGAGACGCCCCTCGACGCTCAAGCCGCGGATCGCGGAGCCGGCATATTCGATGACATGCCCGGTGCCGCCCATGGCGCTGATCTTGGCAATGATCGCGAGGATCACATCCTTGGCGACGACGCCGGGAGCCAGCGTGCCGTCGACGGTGACGCGCATGTTCTTCGGCTTGCGCTGCCACAGTGTCTGCGTCGCGAGCACGTGACTCACTTCTGAAGCGCCGACGCCGAAGGCGAGTGCCCCCATAGCGCCGTGCGTGGCCGTGTGGCTGTCACCGCAGACGATGATCATGCCCGGCTGACTTAACCCCTGCTCCGGACCGACGACATGCACGATGCCCTGGCGCTTGTCGCTCAGCCCGAACATCTTGACCTTCGATTCCCTGGTGTGCGTCTCCAAGTCCTCGACCATGCCGCGGCGGTTGGGATCATTGATGGAGGAGAGCGTGCGCCCAAGAGTCGAAACGTAATGGTCGGGCGTTGCGAAAGTGCGATCCGGCCGGCGCACGGTCAGCCCCTTCTCCTTCAACGTGCGAAAGGCATTGCTCGCACCGTCGTGGACGAGATGGCGATCGATGTGCAGGAGCGTCGCGCCGTCCGGGCGGGAGAGGATGCCGTGCGCGGACCAGATCTTGTCGAAAAGCGTTGCGGGAGCGTTCATGACGCGCGCCCCCTATTCCGCCGCCTCGACACGGCGCGGCGGCTCGGCCACCTTGAACTTCTCCTGCACCGCATCCCATTCGTCGGCGCCGACGCGACGGAACGCTTCGCGCACCGTCATTGCCTTGTCCAGTTCGGGGTGACGGCCGGCGCGGCGCAACTCGGCCAACGTCGTTTCGCAAACACCGAGCACCGCCTTGAACAGCATGCCGGGAACGATGGCGAGTTTGTAACCCATCTTCCGCGCGTCATCGAAGGCGATCTGCGGAGTCTTGCCGCCCCAGACCACGTTGAGCAGGCACGGGCCCTTCACCAGCTTCGGAACGCTGGCGACTTCTTCCACCGTCTGCGGCGCTTCGACAAACGCCATGTCGGCGCCCGCCTGCAGAGCTGCGTTGGCGCGGCGCACGGCTTCATCTAAACCGAGCGAGGCGCGCGCATCCGTGCGCGCGATGATGAAGAAGTCCGGGTCCGTCCGCGCAGCCACCGCCGCGCGGATTTTGGCGACGAATTCGTCGAGCGGCGCGATCACCTTGTTGTCGAGGTGGCCGCACTTCTTCGGAAAGCCCTGGTCCTCGATGTGAAGTCCGGCGACGCCGCGGCGCTCGTATTCACGCACGGTGCGCGTCGCGTTGAGCTCATTGCCATAGCCAGTGTCGGCATCGGCGATCACCGGCACGTCGACGCTCTGCGCGATGCGGCCGGCATTGTCGGCCATCTCCGACATCGTAACGAGGCCGTAGTCCGGATAGCCGAGCGTCGCGGCAGTGCCGGCGCCGGTCATGTACACGGCGTCGAACTTCGCCTGCGCGATGGTGCGCGCGGTGATGCAGTCATATGCGCCCGGCGCGATGATCATGCCGTCACGCGCCAAGAGCTTCCGGAATTGTTTACCGCGGCTCATCGTCTTCCTCCGTCGTTCAGATGTTTTCCAAACTCTACAGGAAGAACGCGATGCGCTCCAACACGACAGATCCAGATAACGAGCCGCGGCGGTATCTTTTGGATCAATCGTCGAAGCCGTAAAGCGCCGCCGGATTGTCGACGAGAATGCGCTGCCGCGCCGCGGCGTCGGGCACCCATTCACCGAGCAGATCCAACAGGTCGCCTGCGTTCGGGGCCGGCCCTTTGAAGTGCACGTTCGGCCAGTCGGTCCCCCAAATCAGCCGATCCACCTTCGTTTTCACGAGTTCGGCGGCAAACGGCTTCATGTCGGGATAAAGCGGCGGTTGCTGCGAAAGGCGATAAGCGCCGGTCATCTTCACCCAACAACCGCCATTGCGCAGAAGCCGCAACAGCCCCTGGAAGGCCGGCTGCGCGACGCCGTCCTCCGGCTTCACCATGGCCATGTGATCAATGACAATTGTGCATGACAGCTTTGCAAGCCGCGACTCGAGTTCGACGAGGTGCTGCGGACGCACCATCAGTTGGATGTGCCAGCCGATCTCCTTCAGGCGATCGGCGTAGTATTCGAGATCGTCGGGCGTGAGGCCGCCGGCATGCGCGAGGATGAAGCGCATGCCGCGCGCACCGAGATCGTGCATGCGCGCCAGTTCCGCGTCCGGGACATTCCGCTCCGTCACCACGACCGCGCGGAAAGGAATACCGAGCGCGGCGCCCTGCTCCAACTGACAGCGATTATCGAGCCCATAAACGCTCGGCTGGATGACGACGCAGCGCTGCACGCCGAGCGTATCGAACATGGCGCGCGCATCCGCCGCCGGTGCGTCCGGCGGGGTGTATTCGCGGCCGTCTGCATAAGAATATCGCGACGCGGGACCGAAAAGATGAAAGTGCGTATCGGTTGTATTCTTTGGAACCGCCATCCTCGGCTTGCGAACATGCGGATCTGGCCCCTGGCAGAGTTCGGTCATTCGATTTCCTTTTTTGACGGACGTACGGGTCGGCGCGGTGGCGCACGATTCGATATGCACGAAAATAATTTAAGACGAAAGACAATCGAACCGGCAATCAGCCATGCCGTCAACGGCCTTCGCGCGCCCATGCCGCCGCAAGGCTGCCGATCAACAAGAGCAAGCCGAGAAGACCCGCGAACACCGGCAGCACGCCAATGCCACGCACGATGCTTGCGCTGCGCAACTTCAACCCGATCCAATCGTCGCCCTTGAATACGTCGCTCGTGCGCACTCCGATCACACGCGGCACATTCGCTCCGTCATCCGCCGCTGCGAGACGGCGCACCGCTCCGCCGGTTGCGGAAACGATCGGCTCCATCACGCTTCCGGTCGAGGTTACTTCCGCGAATTCGCGCGGATTAGGCGGACCGACATTCACCAGCGCAGTGAGCTTGCCATCGGTCGCGCGCCACAGACCAAGCTCGTCGGCCTCGATGGCGCCTTGCCAAACGCCCGGCTCCTTGCTGGTGAGGTCAAGGGTGCGCGTCTTTCCCGACGGGTTCGTCATCGTCACCTGACCGACGCTGTCCGCCATCGTCTGCCGGCGCACATTGATCTGACGACCGGTGGCCGAAAGCCGAAGCGCCTCCTCTTCGAGGTCCGGCTGCTTCATCAGCCAGTGAGACAAGCGGCGCAGCAGATCGAGATGCGGCCCGCCGCCCTCGTAGCCGCGCGCCCACAGCCAGATATGATCGGACAGAAGGAGCGCGACGCGCCCTTCTCCGACACGGTTGAGGACAAGCAGCGGCTTCTGATCGGGCCCGTCCATGACCGACGTGCCCGACGTCGAGCGCGTATCGACAACGCGGAACCAGCGGCTCCAATGCGGCGGGTTCGACGCCGCTCCCTCAAGGCCGCGTGTCACCGGGTGGCGCTTTCCGAGATCCGTCAGCAATGGATAGAACGGCTGCTCGATGGAGCGGTTGCCTGGCTCTGCCGGAAGGATCTCTTCGAGCGGCGTGCGCCACAAGCTGGTCGGGCTTGCATAGTCCGGCCCTGCCGCTACCAGCACCGCGCCGCCTTCGCGCACGTAGCGTGCGATGTTGTCAAAATAGATGATCGGCAACACGCCTTGGCGTGCGTAACGATCGAAGATGATCAGGTTGAAATCCTTGATCCGCTGCTGGAACAGTTCGCGCGTCGGGAAGGCAATCAGCGAAAGCTCGTTGATCGGCGTACCGTCCTGCTTCTCCGGCGGGCGCAAAATGGTGAAGTGGACGAGATCAACCGACGCGTCGGACTTCAACAGATTGCGCCACGTGCGCTCGCCGGCATGCGGCTCACCGGAAACAAGCAACACCCGCAGCTTATCGCGCACGCCATCGATCGAGACGACGGCGCGATTGTTGACAGGCGTGAGCTCGCCTTCGAGCGGTGCGGCTTCGATCTCCACGATGTTCGGCCCGGCATGCGGCACCGGCATCGCAAGGCGCAGGGCCGTGCCGACATGAACCGTGCGCTTCTCGACGGTT
>JAFKKS010000180.1 GCA_017304555.1 Hyphomicrobiales bacterium | reverse complement strand
GATTGATTCTGGCAAACCATGCAACGCAGTTCGCGCGACAGCGTGCGCGCGCGCTCCTCGAGCGCATGATCGGCGAGCCGCTCATCCGGCTGCACCGCGAGCGCCGGCCCCATGGTCGCGCCGATGACAACCAGAAGCACGAGCAACACGCGCATCATGACCGTCCTCATTCGGCCGGCTGCGGTGAGAGCCGCGATCGCGAAGGCTTTGGCGCGCCGATGCGCAATCGCCGATCGGAGAGCGACAAGGTGCCGCCGAGCATCATGAGGACAGCTCCAAGCCAGATCAGCAATACGAGCGGCTTGTGATAGATGCGCACCGCAATCGCACCGTCCGGCTGCACGTCACCGAGCGAAATGTAGATCTGGTTCACCCCACGCGTGATCAGCGCGGCTTCAGTGGTCGTTGCCTGCCGCGCTTGAAAAACGCGCTTCGCCGGCCGCGCGGTGGCGATCGTCGCACCGTTGCGCTTGATGGCGAATTTCGCGGCGAGCTCACGATAATTCGGCCCCTCGCCGGCATCGATGCCCTCATAAGTGAAATCGTAATGGCGCAGGGAAATCGTCTCGCCCGGCTTCATGTTTGCGATCGCCTCGGCGCCCCACTGCGTCTCGCCAACCATGCCGAGTAGCGTCACGCCGACAGCGAAATGCGCCAGCGCCGTGCCCCACGCCGAGCGCGGCAGGCCACCGGCGCGTGAGAGAGAGGCCTTGAGCGTCGTACGCAGCAGGGCCGTGCGCTCCGCGATGTCGGTCAGCGCCCCCGCCATGATGAAGACCGCAAGGCCCACACCGAAAGGCGCCAGAATGGGCCCGCCACCCTCGCCCGCCACAGTCGCGGCGATGGCAAGCAACCCGACGCCGAACGCCACAAGCAGCCGCTGCGCCACGCCGGCGATGTCGCCGCGCTTCCACGCAAGCAGCGGACCGAACGGCATGGCGAAAAGGAGCGGCACGAGAAGCGGACCGAACGTCAATTCGAAGAACGGCGCGCCGACGGAAATCTTCGCGCCGGAAACGGCTTCGAGCGCAAGCGGATAGAGCGTGCCGACGAATACGGTCGCACACGCCGCCGTCAGGAACAGATTGTTGAGGATAAGCGCCCCTTCGCGCGAGATCGGCGCAAAGACGCCGCCCTGCTTCAGCACCGGCGCGCGCCACGCATAGAGGCACAGCGCACCACCGATAAAGAAGGCAAGGATCGCCAGGATGAAAACGCCGCGCGTCGGATCGGTCGCGAACGCATGCACCGAGGTCAGCACGCCGGAGCGCACAAGGAACGTGCCGAGAAGCGACAGTGAGAAGGTGAGGATCGCGAGCAGGATCGTCCACACCTTCAGCGCTTCGCGCCGCTCCATAACGACGGCGGAATGCAGCAGCGCCGTGCCCGCGAGCCAAGGCATCAGCGAGGCGTTCTCAACCGGGTCCCAGAACCACCAGCCGCCCCAGCCGAGTTCGTAGTAGGCCCAGTAGGAGCCCATCGCGATGCCGAGCGTGAGCGCGCACCAAGCGGCTAGCGTCCACGGTCGCACCCAGCGCGCCCACGCGGCGTCGGTGCGGCCCTCGATCAGTGCGGCGATGGCGAAGGAGAACGAAATCGAGAATCCGACATAACCGAGATAGAGGAGCGGCGGATGGATCGCGAGGCCGAGGTCTTGCAGCACCGGGTTGAGATCGCGCCCTTCGAACGGCGCCGGAATGAGCCGTGTGAACGGATTGGAGGTGATCAGGATAAACAGGTAGAACGCGGCGGCGATCGACGCCTGCACGCTCAGCACCAAGGCCTTGAGCGAGCGCGGCAGGTTGCGGCCGAAGACGGAAACCAGCGCGCCGAAGAACGCCAGGATCAACACCCACAGCAGCATCGAGCCTTCGTGGTTTCCCCACACGCCGGTGATCTTGTAGAGCAGCGGCTTCGCCGAATGCGAATTCTCGAAGACGTTGAGCACCGAGAAATCCGACGCGACGTAGCACGCCGTCAGCGCGGCGAAAGCAAGTGCGACGAACAGAAACTGCGCCGGCGCCGTCGCCTCAGCGACGCCGATCAACACCGCGTCGTGCGTGCGCACGCCCCACGCCGGCACCACGATCTGAATGACGGCCAGCGCCAGCGCCAGCACCAATGCGTAGTGGCCGATCTCGGGGATCACTGGACCTGTCCTCCGGTCGACCCGACTTTCTTGTCGTAGTCGTCCTTCCAGTGGCCCTGCTTCTTCAGCGCGTCGGCAACTTCCTTCGGCATGTACTTCTCGTCATGCTTGGCGAGCACGCTGTCCGCCTTGAAGTGCCCCGCATTGTCGAGCGCGCCCTCCGCGATCACGCCCTGCCCCTCGCGAAACAGATCCGGCAGGATGCCGTGATAAGTGACCGGCACCGTCTCATTGCCGTCGGTCACCTCGAAGCGCACGTCGAGCTTGTCCGAGCGCACGATGCTGCCTTCCTTGACGAGACCGCCGAGACGCGCGCGCGAGCCCGGCGCCAAATGCTTCGCGACAATCTCGGTCGGCGAATGAAAGAATACGATCGAATCCCTCAGCGCGTTCAGGATCAGTCCGGCCGCGAGCGCAACCACGCCGACGGAACAGGCGATCAGAACAAGGCGCCGCTTCTTGCGTGTCATAGCGTCAGTCTATCCTATTCGCTCAACTGCAGCGTCTTGGCCAAGTCGTCGACGCGCCGCAGCTTGTCCGCATCGGCGGCGAGCGCCTTGCGGGCGCTGACGAGACTTGCTTTCGCCTTGTCGCTGTCGCCGAGCACGCCGTAAGCGCGGATCAGTTTCAACCAATCGTCCACGTCGCCGCCGTCCTTCTCCAACCTCTCCGCCAGGCGCGCGACCATGCCCTGGATCATGGCGTTGCGCTGGTCGGGAGAGAGTTGCTCCGCCGCCGCGACATCCTTCGCACTCGGGCCGGCGCCTTCCGGCTGGCGGACCCGTGCCAGGGATTGCTCGACAAGCGTTTTCCAGCGTGCGTCCGCAGGTGCCTCGGCAAGCAACGCTTGCCAGAGCTTTTCGGCATCCTCGCGGCGGCCGTCCTGCTCGGCGGCAAGGCCGAGGAAATAGCGCGCCCGCGCCTCCTTGCCGTCGAGCGCGAGGCCGCGGTCGAACGAGGCCTTCGCTTCCGCCGTGACGACACCGTCCGCGGCGGCGACCAGGGCTTCGCCCAAATCAGTCTCCCGCGCCGCCGTCGCGCCCTCGATACGCAGCACGTTGCGCCGCGCCTTCACGGCATCGTCGAAGCGGCCCATCCGCATGTAGACGGGGGCAAGCACTTCCCACCCTCGCGCGTCATCCGGCTTGCTCGCCAGGTGACGCTCGACTTCCGCGACCAGCGCCGTGATCGGCCGCTTGTCGGTGGGCCCACCGTTGCGCGCCGCCAACGGTTCGCCCGGAATAAGCGGCGAGCCGATCGCAAGATAGAAGCCTACCGCCCCGACCGGCAGGGCGATGAGCGCCGCGATCATGACGGCGCGACGTCGCCACGCGCTGGCCGGCTGGTTGGAGGTCGTGGGGACCGCCCCGGCGGCCGTGAGGAGCCGCCGCGCGACTTCGGCGCGGGCGGCCTCGGCCTCGGCCGGCGCAAGCCGCGATGCGCGCCGGTCGCGCTCGATTTCGTCAAGCTGGTCCCGGTAGACAGCGACGTCGGCGCCGGCATCAGCTTCGGGCCCTTGAGTGGCCTGCCGGCTGAGCGGCCAGAGCACGGCGAAAATCGCCGCGAAGGTCATCAATGCCAGAACGAGCCAGAGAGTCATGCGTCGACCGAACGAGCGGGCCTTGGCCGCACGAGCCGCGCCCGGAAAAGACGCGGCAAGGCGTGGCACGAGCCCGACTGCGATGCAAGGACGGTGGCGCGTTTGACGGCCAAATGCCGGGCGCGGCCGAATACCGCATACCATTCCGCGCGTGAAGAATCGGCCGGCGCCTACGGGCGTCAGGCCTGCGCCGCGCGCCGTTCTCCCGCAATCGTGATCGCCCGGGCCAGTTGCGCCGCATACTCGCTGCCGAAGACCTTGGCGGCGAAGCGGACAGCCGCATCGGCCTGCGCACGGCGATACCGTCGCTCCTGCGGCGGCGCGCTTCGCAGCGCATCGATCAGCGCCGGCGCGGTGCGTTCGATATACCGCTGCAGTTCGACATGGACCTCACGTGAGATCTGATTGACCGCGAGTTCGTTGGCGAAGCTGCGCGAGGCCACGACGAAGGTCAGCCGCGCCTCGGTATCGGCGACGTCGACCTCGCTCGGGCCGGCCTTCGAGACCGCCTCGTTCCCCTGCGGCGCGCGCAGCAGCCGGCGCACGACCGCCGGCATCGGCTGGATTTCCCGCTGCAGCAGTTCCGCGACCTCGCCGCGAATAGCGTGGAACTCCCGGCCCCATGCCGAATCGCGCGACATGTCGAGCTCGGTCTGCATGCCGCGGATGCCGTCCCGAAGCTGGCGCAACGCTTGCGCCGCGTCCGAAATACGATTCTCTCTCAGCTTGCCCCGCAGATCGGCGATAAGCAGATGCAACTCGCCGAGGATCAGGTTCACGGCCGGCGCAAGCGGCGCTTGCGCGACGCGCACGGCCGCGTCGCTCGCGGCCGACATTACGGCAAGGCGGATCAGTTGCGTTTCGTTCTGCAGCCGGCCTTTGAGCAGGACGAGCATAAAGGGAAGGATTTCCGGGTTCGCGTGCGTCGTCGTCATCAGGCGGACCAGAATCTGCTCGGCCTGCGCCCCCGTAAGATTGGCGATCCGTTCCGGCAGATGACGCGAGAAATCCGTCAACCGGTCGCGGCTGCGGAGGATGACGAGCAGTTCGCGCACGTCGAGAAGGCCGCGAAGCGTGCCGACCTGCGCCGCCGCACGCCGGCGTCCTTTCTCGTCGGTGTCGAGCCGCTCGAGAAGGTTGGAGATCGCCTGCGCCACATAGTCCTGGAAATTGCGCGCGAGCTGCGCCGCATGCGGTAGATCCGGGGCAAGCAGCGCCGTGCTCACCTGCTCGCGATAGATACGCGCAGGCTCGGGCACGAGGTCACGGCCGATCCAATTCCACAATGGCGCAAGGGAGGCGCGCGCGATGAGGCCGGACGGCAGCGCAGGCGCGTTATGGGAGGTCAGGAAAGGCGTGAGCGCCTCGAAAAAAAGGCGGGCCGGGTTGGCCGTTCGCGGCGGCTTGCACGCCATCGTCGGAATGGCGGGCCGCAGCCTTTCGAGGATGAGATTGACGGCCGGGATGTGCTCGCCCCTCAGCAGGGCGCGCTCCAGCGTCGCCACGAGGGACACCTGCGTTTCCGGCGGCAATTCACCGAGATACGCATGCAAACGCTCGACCGGCAGCGCTTCGTTCGCCATCTCCGCTTCCACCGGACACTGACCGTGATCCAGATAACGCGGCGATGGTTAACGGGGGGTTTTCTCCACCAGGGCCGCGATCAGCCGGCGGGAAGGACGAGTTCGGCGCGCAACCCGCCAAGCGGCGCCGCGCCAAG
>JAFKKS010000166.1 GCA_017304555.1 Hyphomicrobiales bacterium | reverse complement strand
AACCAGCGGCACATTCGCGATCTCGCGGAGCGAGATCGTCGTGCGCCGGCCGCGCGCGAACGGCCCCTGCCGTTTATTGGGGCCAAACAGATACAAATCTTCGGCGACCAATGGCTCGGTATGCAGGCTCGGGTTCTTTCCCTCGGCGTAGTAGATCGCAAAATCCAGGCGGCCCGACGCCAGCCATTCGTGGATGTGGGCGCTGAAGCCGTCGGTGATCCGGAGCGACGCATCCGGAAAATTCGCGCGAAACTCCTGCAGCAACGGCGCGCTCAGCTCGGCGCTGATCGAGGGCGGAAGCCCCATCTTGACCGTGCCGCGCACCGCCTTGCGGCCAGCCCTCAACTCCTCTTCGACCTGCTCGAGTTTCGCGAGAAGCGGCTTGGCGCCAGCCAGAAGCTTGTCGCCCTCGATCGTCAGCGTGACGCCCCGGCCATGCCGATAAAGCAGCGGCATGCCGAGATCGTTCTCCAGCTTGCGGATCTGCCGGCTCAGCGCCGACTGCGCAATCGAAAGCGCGGCAGCGGCGCGCGAGAAACTTCCCGTCTCGGCGACTTGAAAGAAATAGCGAAGTTGTCGGGACTCAAGCATAGCCACCGCTGAAGATCGGGCGCCCGCGCCGGACTATATGTCATCCCCTTTTGCGCGGCCAATTCCGAAGTACGCTCATTTTCGACCCGGACGCAAATGGCGGCCTGCGTCTCTGGCACGCATGGCGAGACGCGCTATGATGCGACCAAACGAAGGGGCGACCTTCTGGACGAAGAGGAGTTCGCACAATGACGAAGCGGTTCAAAATCGGCGACCATGTCCGCTGGAATTCCGAGGCTGGCCATGTGTCGGGGACCATCATCGCGATTCACACCAGCGATTTTGACTATAAGGGTCATATTCATCGCGCCTCGGACGAGGACCCTCAATACGAAATCAAGAGTGACAAGACTGATCATATCGCCGCCCACCGGGGGCGCGTCCTTCACCTCGCACGATAAAGCGGCGAATAGGCTTCCGCTCACGGCGCCCCGAGACATTCGGGAAAGCGTTTTCCATTGTTGATCGTGTCGCGTTTAGGCCGCACTATTGCGGCCCGCGCACGCGACAATCTGCTCTTTGCTCAATCGCAAAGACCTTTCCGCACAGATGCGTAAGCATGAGCTTGCGATAACGCAAATTGGTCTAATGCTGGAGGATTTGATGGCGAACAAGTTTGTCCGAGAATGGTCGATTCTTGTGGCAGCCCTCGTCATTATCGTCGGTGGTCTTTCGTTGATGCAGGTGCGGAGCGCGTCAGCGCCGAGCACAAGCGAGACATCCGCAGCGGCGGATAAGCCGACGCAAATCGCCTCGACACCGCAGGCGAGCGCACCTCCTGCAACTGCTGCCGCGCCGCAAACGCAATCAGCGCCTGTAAGCGGCGCATCGACGCCTGCAAGCAAGCAAGCCCCTCAACCCGCCACGCCAGCAGCGGCTCCGGCTGCAGCGGCTCCGTCCAAGGCGAATGAGAAAGCCGCCGCGGCCCCGGCGCCCGCGCCCGCCGCGGGTATGACGCATGATCATGCGGCCGCAGCGAAACCACAGGCGGTTGCGCAGAACGCTACCCCTGCTGCAAGCAAAACGGCTGCGGCCGCTCCGGCGTTGAGCGAAGAAGCGGCAGCCGGCCGACAGGTCTATCGGAAGTGCCAGGCGTGCCACTCGCTCGAGGCCGGCAAGAACGGCCTGGGACCGAGCCTCGCCGGTGTGATCGATCAAAAGGCCGGCCATGTCTCCACCTACAACTACTCGCCGGCGATGAAGAACAGCGGCCTGACGTGGGACGCCGCAACGCTCGACCGCTATCTGGCGGACCCGCAGAAAGTCGTTCCGGGCAACAAGATGCCCTTCCCGGGACTGAAGAACGAGACTGAGCGCAAGACGGTCATAAGTTATCTCGCGGCAACGTCCGCTCCGCCGACGGCCGCACCTGCGACCGCACAGCAGACTCCCGCCGCCGCGCCGGCGCCGGCTTCACAGCCCGCTCCGGCTGCGCCCGCCCAGACTGCACAGCAGGCCCCAGCCGCGTCGACACCATCGGCCGCGCCGCAGGCGGCTGGGAGCTATCTCCCCGGCATCCGATACACGCTGAAATCCGGCATCGCCGAGGGCCGCATGGTGTTCATCGGCGTCGGCGGAACGATCGATGGCCAGATCAACCCGCTGCTGTCCGCGGCGGAAGGACAGGTCGTGCAGATTACCTTGATCAACGGCGAGGGCGCGGAACACGACATCGTCTTCCAGGATCAAGGGCCCGCCGCCAGTTCGCCGCACATCGTCGGCCGCGGCGCCAGCACCAACATCGCCTTCGTCGCTTCGAAGGCAGGCGACTACATCTACTTCTGCAGCATTCCGGGGCACCAGCTCGCCGGCATGGAAGGCAAGTTCCTCGTCACGCCACAGCCGCCCGCGCAAACGGTCGTCGAAGCCGACATCTCGCTGCAGTCGACCGAGGTGCCTGCGCCGATCGGCAAGCGCGCGCCGCAGACGGTGCGTGTCGACCTCGTGACCGTCGAACTCGAAGGCCGTCTCGCGGAAGGCACGACGTTCGGCTACTGGACCTTCAACGGCAAAGTGCCGGGCCCGATGCTGCGGGTTCGCGTCGGCGACACCGTCGAAGTCCGCCTGAAGAATGCCGACGGCAGCGCCATGGTGCACTCTGTCGACTTCCATGCTGCGACCGGCCCGGGCGGAGGCGCCGCGGCGACGCAGGCCGATCCGGGCGAAACGAAGGATTTCAAGTTCAAGGCATTGACCCCTGGCTTGTATGTCTACCATTGCGCGACGCCGATGGTGGCGCATCACATCGCCAACGGAATGTACGGGCTCATTCTCGTCGAACCGGAGGAAGGTCTGCCGCCGGTCGACCGTGAGTTCTACGTGATGCAGGGCGAGATCTACACGGCCGCTCCGTTCGGCCAGCACGGCAACCAGGAATTCGACGTCGAGAAGCTGCTCGCCGAGCGACCGGAGTATTTTGTCTTCAACGGCTCCGTCGGCGCGCTGTCGAAGTTGCATCCGCTGCAGGCAAAGGTCGGAGAGACGGTCCGCTTCTTCTTCGGCGTCGGCGGCCCGAACTACACCTCGTCGTTCCATCTGATCGGCGAGATCTTCGACAAGGTCTACAACCTCGGAGGCGTGCTCAGCGAGCCGCTGCGCGGCATCCAGACCGTGACTGTGCCGGCGGGCGGCGCCGTGATCACCGAAGCGAAGCTCGACGTGCCGGGGAACTACACGCTGGTCGACCACGCCTTGTCACGCGCAGAGCGCGGTCTGGTCGGCATCCTGCATGTCGAAGGGCCCGCTAACCCGGAGATCTTCGACGGAAAGGTCGAGGCCGGCTCCGGGCACTAAAGGACGCAGGCTGAATCGCCAAGGACCGTCGCCGTGATCATGGTGTCTCGCCAAGAGAGACCGGATCACGGCGATGGCGTTATCGTAACTGCGTGCGGCTCTCAAAGCGCGAAGGACGAAATCGCGTAGCGGGCGCGCCACCCGGATTCGGCGATAAGGCGCGCGCAGTCGGCTTGGTCGAACGTGTCCGGTGTCGGCCAGGCAACGTCGTGACGGTGAATGCCGGCAACGACAAAGGCCGCGTCAAGCCCGCTTCCCACAGCCCCGGCGACGTCATGATCGAGCGAGTCGCCGACGGCAAGCACACGACTCGCAGGCAGTCCGAGCTGCGCGAGACAGGTGCGATAAATCCGCCGCTCGGGCTTTCCGTGGTAGCGCACGCGCCCGCCCATCGCGGCGTAGGCGCGCCCCGCTTGCCCTGGCGCTTCGTACAAATTGCCGTCAGCATGCACGCGCCAGAGGTCGGGATTTCCGCAGACCATCGGCAGATCGTGCGCGGCAGCGGCCGCGAGCGCATCATGCCAGCCGGCCACCGATTGCCGCGGCGAATCCATGCTCACCGCGAAAAGAAACTCGGCATCTTCGACGCGCGCAGCGCGCGTCAATCCGAGTCCGTCGATAAGATGATCGTCACCGTCCCGCGCAAACAGAAAGCAATGCGTGCCCAGCGTACGATAGAACGGGTCGGGATCGTTGAGGATCGCATCGCGCGCGTCGTCGCCGGCCGATAGCAAGCAATCATAGAGCGAGCGGGGAAAACCCATGCGCGCCAGCAGTCCCTCATTCTCCGCGCCGCGCCGCCCCGAGTTCGAGACGATGGCGACCTTCTTTCCCGCCTCGCGCAGCCGCGCAAGACATTCGCGCGCGCCGGAATAAGCCAACGTCCCGTCGTGCAGCACGCCCCACTGATCGAGCACAAAGCCGTCATAGCGATCGATCAGCGGCCCGATGCCGCCCGGAAATTCGACGGGCATGACGCCCTTACGTGGTGCGAGCACGGACATAAGCGGAGACAAACTCACTGAGGATGACGATGACGAGGATGGCGATGAGAATGACGAGCACCTGCGACCAGGCGAACTGGTTAATCGAGGCGTAGAGATAAAGGCCGATGCCGCCGGCGCCGACAAAGCCGAGCACGCTCGACTCGCGCACATTGATGTCCCAGCGATAGATCGCGGTGCCGATGAGGACCGGCAGGACCTGCGGAAGGATCGCAACGCCATAGACCTGCAGCGTGCGCGCGCCGGTCGCCTCCACCGCTTCGATCTGGCCCGCGTCGACCTCTTCGATCGCCTCGGCGACGATCTTCGCCACGAAGCCGACGGAGCGCGCGGCGACGGCGCAGATGCCGGCCACCGGGCCGGGACCGAAGATCGCGACGAAGAGCAATCCCCAGATGACGGTGTTGATCGAGCGTGAGCCGACCAGCATGGCGCGGCCGAGCAGCCACGTCGCCTGATTGCGCGTGGTGTTGCGCGCCGCGAGGAACGCGATCGGCAGCGCGAAAATCAGCGAAATCATCGTGCCCAGCGTCGCGATGTGGATCGTCTCGATGAGCGGATGCAGGATGCGCGGCAGATAGGCCCAGTTCGGCGGCCACATGCGCGTGATGAGATCGACGGCCTGCTCGTGCGCGTCGCCGAAGAACTCCCATTCGATATCCAGCGCCGAGATCGACCAGGCGGCCGCAGCGGCGGCGCCGAGGAGCCAGAGCCAATGCACGATGCGCTCGCGCGGTGAGTAGCGAGCCCAAACGTCCGGGTAGTCGCGAAGCGGCCGTGAATCACCGCGTATCGGCACGTCGCGCGTCATCGCAACCGCCTCCGCGCCCAGTCGCTGAACCATTCGCCGAGCGCCACCAACGCGGCGATGGACAGCAGGATGGCGCTCGCGAAGTCATAATCGTAGCGGGAGAAGGACGCGGACAGCGTCTGCCCGATACCGCCGGCGCCGACGATGCCGACCACCGTCGAATGGCGCAAATTGGCGTCGAGCCGATAGATGAAAACGCCGAGCGTCTTCACCATGACCTGCGGCGCGACGGCATAGGCGACGACCTGCGGAAAGGTCGCGCCGGTCGCGCGCACGGCCTCGACCGGCCCCGGCTTCATGTTCTCGATGTCCTCGGCCAGCATCTTGCCGAGGAAGATCGCGGACGCGAACGCCAGGGTGAGCAGCCCCGCCACCGGACCGAAGCCGAACAGCTTCACAAAGAAGATGGCGATGATGATTTCGTGGAAGGTGCGGCCAACAACGATGAAGCCGCGCGCCAGGAGATAGATCGGCCGCGGCGCGAGATTGACCGCTGCAGCAATGCCGATCGGCAACGCCAGCACGGCCCCGAGCAGGCTCGAAGCGATCGCCATCTGGATGCTCTCGACCATGCCGTTGACGAGGATCTCCCAACGCTCGAAGCTCGGCGGGATCATCCGCTCGAACATGTTGAGCGCGCGCGGGAAGCCGGCAAGTACGCGGGCGCCGTCGATGTTGAGGTCTGACAGCGACCACACGATGTAGGCGGCGACCGCGAGCCAGAATGCCGTGCGGCGCGCCCGAGTGCCGAACAGCGTCGGCGGCCGCCATGTCGCCGGGTCGATCGACGGCGAGACGACGCTCACGACGCTGTCTCTCTGGCTGGCAACGTCTCGGACGGCGGAGCATCCTCCGTATCCGCAGTCCAGTCTTCGTCGCCGTAGATGTCAGCGAGCGCGGCATCATCGAGTTTCGCGGGATCGTCGTCGAAGGCGACCACGCCGTCCTTCAAGCCGACGATGCGATCCGCGAACGCCTTGGCGAGAGCGACGTCGTGGATATTGATGATCGCCGGCGTCTGGCGTTCGCTCACCAGTTCCTTGACCAGCCGCATGATCTGACGCGCGGTCTTTGGATCGAGGCTCGCAGTCGGCTCATCGAGGAGGAGAAGATCGGGGCGCTGCATCAGTGCGCGCGCGATGCCGACACGCTGGCGCTGGCCGCCGGAGAGCGCATCCGCGCGGCGGTTATGGTAGCCATCGAGCCCGACGCGATCGAGCAGCGCGAAGGCTCCACGGATATCCTCCGGCGGGAAGCGATAACGCAGCGACGCAAAAAACCCGACATAGCCCAGACGGCCCGACAAGACGTTCTGCATCACGGTCAGCCGCTCGACCAGGTTGTATTCCTGGAAGATCATGCCGATGCGCCGCCGCGCCGCGCGCAAGCCCTTGCGGTCGAGCGCGACCACGTCTTCGCCGTTGAGCAGAATGCGGCCGGCGGTCGGCTCGACCAGACGGTTGATGCAGCGGATGAGCGTGCTCTTGCCCGCTCCCGAGGAGCCGATCACAGCAACCAACTGCGGATGATCGATCGCGAGATCGATGCCGCCAAGCGCGCGCTTGCCGGTCGCGTAGACTTTCTCCAGGCTCTCTATCTGCAGGATCGGTCGCGGCTTGCCTTCCGCGATCTGCGACGTCGCCGACACCGTCAGTCCTTCTTCAGCTTGGCCAAGCCTTCATGCGTGTAGCTGATGCCGGTTTCCTTCTGGATGGTGCGGATGTCGACCCAATCCCGCTTGTAGTCGATCGGCTTGAACGCCTTTTCGTCCTTGAACTCCTTGCCGAGCTTGGAATTGACAAAATCGAAGGTGAGGAAGGCTTGCTTGATCTTCTCCTGCAGCTCCGGCGTGAGGTCGTGCGCGACGCCGAAAGCGGTGCGCGGGAACGGCGCCGACTCGTAGATGACGCGCAGGTCCTCGCGCTTGAGCATACCGCGCGCCACCATGCGATCGAGAACGCTCGACGCAATGGGGGCCGCGTCGTAATCCTTGTTCACGACGCCCATGATCGAGTTGTCGTGCTTGCCGGAATAGATGATCTCGTAGTCCTTGCCGGGCTCGATGCCCTGCGCCTTGAAGAGAACGCGCGGCGCGGTGTCGCCGGAATTCGATGACGGCGAGACGTGCGCGACGCGCTTGCCCTTGAGATCCGCGATGGTCTTGATCGGGCTGTCTTTCGGCACGATGACCTGCAGCGTGTAACCGATTGTCCCGTCCTTGCGCTCCATCGGGACTCGGCCGCGAACCACTTCACCTTCTTGCCGGTGACCTTGCTGAGGTGCGTCAGGAAGTCGGCAAAGACGTTCTCGTAGACCGACGGATCCTCGACCGGCGTGTAGGAGAAGATCAGCGTGTCCGGATTCTTCTGCTGCGCCTTGTCGGCCGGCGTATCCGCGACAAGGTCACCGTTGGCGTCGCAATAGCGCACATCGAGTGTGCCCCTGCTCGCGCAAGACTGTTGCGCGGATGCGATGCCTGCAAACGCCGCCAGCGCCGATGCCAATGCGGCCGTAACTGCCCAAAGCCTCATGTCGTCTTCTCCCTTGCCGTGCGCCTTCTGCGAGCGGATGCGGCGTGTTGATGATCTATTTCTACCACTTTGAACGAAAACGACCAGCCTCAACCGGCGGCGACAACCGCACGGACGCCGGCTTTTTTCAGACTGGCTTGCAGCTTTGCCGGGGGCCGCCCGTCCGTCACCACCGCATGGAAGGCGGACAGAGGCGCGATGCGCGCCACTCCTATCTTCTCGAACTTCGAGGTGTCGGCGACCGCGATCGCGTGCCGCGTGCGGGCGAGAGCCGCCTGACGCACCGCGATCTTCTCCAGGTCGAAATCCATCGGAGAGCCGTCGTCGTCGAAGCCGCCGAGCCCGATGACGGCGTAGTCGGTGCGCAACGTATTGATCTGATTGATGGCCGCGCCCCCGACCAGCGAGCCGTTGGCGCCGCGCACCACGCCGCCGGTGACGAAAACCTCGAACTTTCCGCTGGTGCACAAGATCATCGCGACCGAGGCGCTGCAGGTAAAGACCCGCAAATCAGCCTTTACCAGCAGGGCGCGCGCCACGGCCTCGACCGTCGTGCCGACATCAAGAAACACGGCGGCGCCGTCCGGAATCATGGCGGCGACCGCCTCACCGATCCGGCGTTTGCCTTGCGGCGAGGTCCGCAGCTTCTGCGCATAGCCGACGCGGAACGAACCGTCGGCGAGGCCCGCACCGCCGTGGAAGCGCTGCAGGTAATTTTCCTCCTGCAGCTTGATGATATCGCGGCGCACCGTCTGGCTCGACACGGCGAACTGCCGCGCGAGACTGTCGATCGTCGCGAAGCCGAGCTCCTGCACGGCGGCAAGCACCCGGCGCTGGCGCGCGGTGAGCGCCGCGGCTTCGACTTTTGTCTGTGTGCGATTCATCGACCGGGGCCTTGATCTCGCTCTGCGGCGGCTTGTCACCCTATGGAAGAAATCTTACACTCATGTCTCGGACAATGTCACCCGGCGATCCTGCACCGGTGAATCACACAGCGCCATAAAGCGCGATGACTGTTTGGGAGGACGATCGTGAAGACGCGCAACGCCGCACTTTTTCTGAGCTTTGGTCTCGCCTTCGGCGCCTCGGTGCTGGCGCTAAGCGTCGCGCCGGCGCAAGCCTGCAGCAATCGTGGCGAGCTCGACGAGGCCTACTGCGACGAGAACAAGGACCTCGTCGCCGATGTGCCGGCGAAAACGCGCGACCCGAGCGTGATCGTGTTCGCCTACACGCCGGTGGAAGATCCGGCTGTCTACGAGAACGCCTTCAAGCCCTTCACCGAATATCTCGGCAAGTGCATCAGCAAGCGCGTCGTCTATTACCCGGTGCAGTCGAACTCCGCGGAGATCGAGGCGATGCGTTCGGGCCGGCTGCACGTCGCCGGCTTCTCCACGGGGCCGCTCGGCTTCGCCGTGAACATGGCGGGCGCCGTGCCGTTCGCCGCCAAGGGCACGGCCGCGGGTCCGCAGGGCTATCACCTCATCATGCTGGTGAAGAAGGACAGCCCCTTCCAGAAGCTCAGCGACCTGAAGGGCAAGCGGGTCGCGCACACCGCGCCTTCCTCCAACTCCGGCAACCTCGCGCCGATCGCGCTGTTCCCGGCCGAAGGGCTCACCCCGGGCAAGGATTACACGCCGCTTTGGTCGGGCGGCCATGACAAGACCGCATTGGGCGTCGGAACCGGCGACTACGATGCCGGCGGCGTCGCGTCCGACGTGTTCGAGCGTATGGTGGCGCGCGGGACGATCAAAGCCGACGACTACCGCATCATCTACAAGAGCCAGAGATTCCCGACGTCCGGCTTCGCCTATGCGCATGACCTGAAGCCGGAACTCGCCAAGAAGATGGTGCAGTGCTTCTACGACTTCCGCTTCCCGCCGGAGATGCAGAAGGACTTCGAGGGCGACGACCGCTTCGCGCCGATCAACTACGTCAAGGATTGGGCGGTGATCCGCGAAGTCGCCGAGAAATCCGGCACGCCGTACAACAAGGCGGCTTACGAGAAGGAGTCGGCGCGGGAAGCTGCGAAAGCGAAGGCAAAAGCCGACAAGAAGCAGTAATGCTCACGCCTGCGACGGCGAATGATGTGACGGACAAAGGCGATGCCGCCGGCGATGCTCTGGTGCTGCGGCACCTGTCGAAGGAGTATCGCGCCGGCGTCCCGGTCCTCAAGGACATCAACCTGGAGATTCCGGGCTCCGGGCTTACCGCCATCATCGGCCCCTCGGGGACTGGAAAGAGCACGCTGATCCGCTGCATCAATCGCCTGGTGCAGCCGACGTCCGGCGAAATCCTCTACGGCGGGCAAGATCTCGCAAAGCTTGGCGGCGCAGCAATGCGCGAGGCGCGCCGCCGCATCGGCATGGTGTTCCAGGAATACAACCTGGTCGAACGCCTGACGGTGATGGAGAACCTGCTGTGCGGCCGGCTGGGCTACGTCTCGGCTTGGCGCGTGTGGCTGCGGCGTTTCCCCCAACGCGACATCGACCACGCCTTCAGCTTGCTCGAAGCGGTCGGGCTGGCGGGCTTCGAGAACCGGCGCGCCGACGCGCTCTCGGGCGGACAGCGGCAGCGCGTCGGCATTGCCCGCGCCGTCATGCAGGAGCCGAAGATCATCCTTGCCGACGAGCCGACCTCCTCGCTCGATCCGAAGACATCGGTCGAGATCATGGAACTCCTGCGCAACCTCGGCGCCGAGCGGAACATTCCCGTCGTCGTCAATATTCACAATGTCGAGTTGGCGCGCCGCTTCGCGACACGGATTGTCGGCATGACCGGCGGGCGCGTCGTTTATGATGGGTCGCCCGGCGACCTCACCGACAAAGACCTCAACACCATCTACGGCGGCGAGAACTGGCTCGAATGAGCACGCTCGACCAGACCGCCGCGCGCCGTCGCGCGTTCACGCCGAACTGGCCGGCGCGGCTGTTCTTCCTCGCCTTCGCGATCTATCTCGTCTACGCCGCCTCGCGGCTCGGCTTCAATCTCGAACGCATGAGCTACGGGCTGGAGCACGGTCAACGCTTTCTGGCACGCATGTTTCCGCCGAGCTTTGCGCGCTCCGAACTCATCATCTCCGGCATCGTCGAGAGCCTGCAGATCGCGATCATCGCAAGCTTCTTCGGCATCGTCCTGGCGTTGCCGGTTGGCTTCCTCGCCGCGCGCAATCTGATGCCGGTGTGGATCACTTGGCCGATGCGCGCCTTCGTCGCGCTCTGCCGGTCGTTCCACCCGATCATCGTCGCCATCATCTTCGTCAAGGCGATCGGGTTTGGCGCGCTCGCCGGCGTGATGGCGCTCATCGTCGCGTCCGTCGGCTTCATCTCCAAGCTGTTCGCGGAAGCGATCGAAGAGATATCGCTAAAGCAGGTGGAGGCCGTGCGCGCGACCGGCGCCGGCTTCTTCGCCGTGCTGGTCATGGGCGTTCTGCCGCAAGTGCTGCCACGCTTCATCGGCTTCTCGACCTACCAGCTCGACTCGAACCTGCGGAATTCGACCATGGTCGGGATCGTGGGCGGCGGCGGCATCGGCGCGACGCTGTTCACCGCCTATCAGCGTTTCGACTTCGACGTCGTTCTCGCGATCCTGATCGTGATCGTCGGCATGATCATGGTCGCGGAAATTGTGTCGGGCTGGGCGCGGCGGGTGTTCCAATGACCGTCACCGAGGCCCTGCATCACGATTGGCAGCGTTTCACGCTAGCGCAGAAGCTTTCGCGCTACGCCTTCTATCTCGCCTCCGTCGCAGCTCTGGTCATCTCGCTGCGAACCATCGAGGTCATTCCGGAGTTTCTCTACGACGCGCCGACGCAGATGGCCGACCTGATCACGCGCATGTGGCCGCTCGACTGGACTTATCTTCAGCCGACGCTCACGGCTTTGATCGAGACCCTGCACATCGCGACCGTCGGCACGTTCCTCGCAGTCCTCATGGCGGTGCCGATCGGGCTTCTCGCGGCGCGCAACGTCACGCCGAGCGCGCCGATCAATCTCTTCGCCAAGTTCGTGTTCGTCACGTCGCGCTCGGTCAACTCGCTGATCTGGGCGCTGCTGTTCGTCGCGGTTTTCGGCCCCGGCCCCCTCGCCGGCACCATGGCCATCGCGTTCCGCTCCATCGGCTTCACCGGCAAGCTGTTCGCCGAAGCCCTGGAGGAAGCGAACATGGGCAGCATCGAGGCGCTGACGGCTTCCGGTGCCTCGCGCTTCTCCACCTTGCTGATGGGATACTGGCCGCAGGCACGGCCTGCTTTCTGGTCGATCGCGCTGTTCCGCTGGGACATCAATATCCGCGAATCCGCGGTGCTTGGCCTGGTCGGCGCCGGCGGCATCGGTGTCGCACTCGAGACGGCCATGAGCCTTCTCTACTGGGATCAGGTCGCGGTCGTTCTTCTCGCCATCTTTGCCGTCGTCGTCCTGGCCGAAATCATCGTGACGACGGTGCGCACGCGTTTGATCTGAGAGAATGCGCGTCGCGCGCTAGATCACCATTGCCAGGAACTGTCGCGTGCGCTCTTCCCGCGGAGCGTCGAATATCTGCGATGGCGATCCCTGCTCCACGATCACGCCGTGATCCATGAAGATGACGTGATCTGCGACCTCGCGGGCAAACCCCATCTCGTGCGTCACAACCGCCATGGTCGTGCCTTCGTCCGCAAGCTCGCGCATGACGTTGAGCACTTCGCCAATTGTCTCCGGGTCGAGCGCCGACGTCGGCTCATCGAACAGAAGCGCCGCCGGCCGCATGGCGAGCGCGCGGACGATGGCGACGCGCTGCTGCTGGCCGCCCGAGAGTTGGGCCGGAAAATCATGCGCCTTATGCTTCAGCCCGACGCGCTGCAGCAGGCCATTGGCCACCGCTTCCGCCTGCGCATAGTCCAGGATTTTTGCTCGGCGCGGCGCCAGGCAAATGTTCTGGATGACCGTGAGATGCGGGAAAAGCGTGTAGTCCTGGAAGACCATGCCGACCCGCTGGCGCACGTGACGCCAATCCGACAGCGAGCCGCCGTCGGCGCGCGTGCCTTCGATATAAATCTCGCCCGCGTCGATCTTCTCGAGGCCGTTCAGGCAGCGCACCAGCGTCCTCTTGCCGGAGCCGGACGGGCCGATTACGACCAGGACCTCGACCTGCCGCAGCGTGAGATCGACGCCGTTGAGCGCACGATGGCCCTTGAACGTCTTGACCAAGCCGGTCGCGACAATGACCGGCGGCCGCTCGGCGCTTTCACCCCCGCGAGATTCGGAGACCGCGACGCTCATGCAGGATGGCCTTGCAGCAGCGCGTCGACCGCCGCGTCGAGCCGCACTTTGGCAGCGTCGACGCCCGCATGCCGTTCCGCCAATTGCTTGCGGTCGGCATCCAGACGAGCGCGCGCCACAGCGAGAATTGCATCGACATCATGCCGCGAGGGGCCGCCGGTATTCCGGCGACTTTCGACGGCGCGCTCCGGGTCGACGGCATCCTTGACAACCGAAGGCTCGAGCGTCACGGCCCGACCCAGCACATCATGCCCGGCGCGTTCAACCAGCGCAGCGTCGATCTGGTCGGCGCTGCGGCCCTCGTCCATCGCCAGTCGCACGACGCGACCGACAACGTGATGCGCGTCACGGAACGACAGTCCGCCGACGCGAACCATCACGTCCGCGAGGTCGGTCGCCGTCGAATAATTCTGCCGCACGAGATCGAGCATCCGCTCGCGCCGGGGCTCCGCACTCTCAACGATGAGGGACGCGACCGGAAGCGCGAGCACGACCTCCTCAAGCGCATCCCAAACCCAGCGCAACGCATCCGTGCTGCCGTCGTGCCCATGGCTGTAGGATGTCGCCTTGAAGCCGGCGATCGCCGTCATCAGCGCGCCGGCAAGTTGCGCCGGGCGCCCGCGCAAATTCTCCAGCGCCGACATGTTCTTTTTCTGCGGCATGATGCTGGAGGTGATGGCGACACGATCCGGGAGATCGAGCGTCGCGACCTCGTAGGTCGTCATGATGTAGAAATCCTGCGCCAGCCGGCCGATCGTCGTCGTCAGCAGGGTCGCGGACGAAAGCAGCTCGATCAGCGTGTCGCGGCTGGCGATGGCGTCGAGCGCGTGGAGCGCCGGCCCATCGAAGCCGAGAAGCGACGCCACAAGTTCACGATCGATGGAGAATGTCGCGCCGGCGAGCGCCCCGGCGCCCATGGGACAGCGATTCAGGCGCTCCCAGCCGTCGGCGATGCGGGCAAAATCCCGCTCGAGGCCGCATGCGACGCCGAGAAGATAGTAGCCGAGCGTGATCGGCTGCGCCGGCTGCATGTGCGTATAGCCAGGCATCACGCAGTCCGCATGGCGGGCGGCGGCCGCAAGAAGCTTCTCGCGCAGCGCCACAAGGCGATCCATGATTTCGAGCGCGAAGCTGCGCGACCGTAGGCGATCGAACGTCGCCTTGAGGTCGTTGCGGCTGCGCGCGATATGCATGCGCCCGCCGACATCGGGGCCGAGGCGGCGGATCACCTCGGCTTCGAAATTGAAGTAGGCCTCCTCGCGTGCGGCATCGAGCGGCACCGAGGCGGTGCCTTCGCTTTCCATGTCACATGTGCAGCGCAGGAGCGCCTGCGCGCCCTCAGACGTGATCAGACTTTGCCGCGCCAGCATCACGACATGCGCTTTGTTAATCGCGCACAGCAACGGAAAGATCGCCGGAAAACTGCGCTGCATTGCAGGCGCCATGAAGCCTTGCGCTATTTCCGGCGCGAGGCCTTCACGCAAGAAGCCGCTGACTTTCGATTCCGTCATTTGCGCACTCCTCAGATGCCTTCCGCGGCTTGCTGCGCCAGCTTCTGCACCTTGAGACCGCGGCGAGACGTCCGCTCGATAAGGTAGCGCTCGAGAACCCTGGTCGCGCCGGCGAGCGAGAAGCAAATGATGAAATAGACGATCAGGACGAAACCATAGACCAGGAAGGCCGGGCTGAAGCCGGTCATCAGCGTGGTGCGCTCGACGACGATCTGCGCCGTCCGCAGAAACTCCAGCGTGCCGATCAAGGATGCGAGCGAGGTCGCCTGCACGAGAACACTGAACAGGCCGGTGAACGGCGGGATGATCGGCAGCAGCACCTGCGGCGCGAGCACATAGACCATGATCTCCCAACCGCGCAGGCCGAGCGCCATCGCGCTTTCGCGCTGATGCTTGGAGACGGCGTTGAAGCCGCCGCGTACGATCTCGGCGCCGTTCGCCGCCCCCCACGACGTGAGCCCAATCGTCGCCGCCGCGAACGGATCGAGCGGCACGCCGACAAGCGGCGCGCCGAAATAGACGAACAGAAGATTGACCACCAGCGGAATGGCGCGAACAAATTCGACCAGCGATCTTGCTATCCAACGAACAAGCCGGAAGCGCGAGATGCTCATCAGCCCGAAGATGACCGCGACGATCGTCGAAAACAGGAGCGTCGTGAGGGCAAGCTTGAACGTATTCGCCAGGCCCTGGAGAAAAAGCGGGAAACTGTCGATGATCAGTTGCATCGCCCCTCCTCAGCTTGTTCGGAACGGGCGCGAGAGCACGAGCTCGATGTAGCGCACGAACATCGAGAGGACGAGAACCAGGACGAGATAGAGGCAGCCAATGGCCGCGAACATCTCGAGCGTCCGCAGATCGGTGGCGACGCGATCCATGGCGACGAAGGTCAGCTCGGCGAGACCGATCGCCTGCAGATAGGCCGAGTTCTTGAGCACCGAGACGGAGGTGTTCAGCATCGCCGGGATGCTGACGCGCAAGCCGACCGGCAGGGCGACGAGCGCGAGATAATGCAATGGCCGCAGCGCGAGCGCGCTCGACGCGTCACGCAACCCCTTCGGAACCGCGAGGAAGCCGCCGCGCACATTCTCGACGTTGTAGGCGCCGCCCCACAGCGACAGCGCCAGCACGCCGGACCAATAGTCCGACAACGGCAGGCCGACGGATGCGAGGCCGTAGAAGATGAAGAAGATCTGCACCAAGAGCGGCGTCGAGCGAATGAAGTGCGTGTAGCCGGTGACGAGCGGCGCCAGAATCGGGACGCGAAAGAGACGCACCGCCGCGCCGACAATGCCAATGGCGGCGGCGATAACGATCGAGACCAAGCTGACCTTGATCGTCATCACGAGGCCGGCGAGCAGATCCGGCCCGGCGCTCGCGATGTAGGGAAAGCTGAAACTATAGGCCAAAGCGCTCCCCGAGACGCGGCGTCAGCGCCGCGCCGTCCGTTGAACCTATTTCACGCGGATCACTTCGCCTCAGCCGGCGCCTTTGCCGGATCCCACATCTGCATCTTCTCCGCGAGAAGGTTGGGATCCTCGTATTGCTTGATCCACTTGTCGAACAGGTGGTCGCCACGCATCTTCTTGAACGCGGCGTTGACGTAGGCGAGCCATTCATGCTCACCCTTGCGCACTGCAGCGCCGCGATAGCCGATCTGGTAGCGGCCTTCGAGCATCCGCACGTTCGGGTTTTTCTTCGCGATGCCGACCTGCACGGCGAAATCGTGCGCATAGCCGTCACCACGGCCCTGCATCAGCGCCTGCAGCGCGTCGGATACGGTGTCGAGCCGCATATCCTTCACGTCGGGCATATGCTTCTCGAACCACCCGATCTGCCAGGCGCCTTTGACGAAGATGATCTTCTTCCCCTTCACGTCCTGGATCGTCTTCAGCGGGCTGTCTTTGCGCACCAAGATGGAAGACGACGCCCACGCGTAGTAGTCGGTGAAGTCGACGACCTTCCGGCGCTCATCGGTCACGCCGATCGTCGCGATCAGGAGATCCACCTTGCCGCCCTGCAGCGTCGGCACGCGATTGGCCGTCGTCACGCATGTCAGTTCGGTCTTGTCGGCGCTGCCGAGGGCATAGACGCCGAGCTGCTTCGCCATCTCGACCTCGATGCCGATCGGCTTTCCGGAGGCATCGAGATAGCCGTCCGGCGGATAGTCGCATTTCACACCGACGCGAATGACGCCCTTCGCTTTGACGGAGTCGGGCAGCGGAGGAAGGCCTTCCGCGGCCTGCGCCGACCACGATGCGACAAGCAGCGCCGCTGCCAAGGAACCGATCCATCGTTTCATAGGCACATCCCCTCCCGTTTGATTTTTGCGGCGCTTACATGCGCAGCTTGTCCCGCACTCCGTAGTAGAACAACACGATCGGCATGAACCACGGCCACCCGGTGTAGCCGGGCATGGTCTTGGCCACGCGATCGAACGGTGTTTCGGCTTCCTTGCGGCCGAGAATTTTGAGGCCGGTCTTGTGGCCGAGATAGGGTTGCAGCGCGACGCCGCTGCCGCAGCACCCGCCGACGTAATGAATGCCGTCCTTCATCGCCATGTGCTGCAATGAATCGAAGGTGTACGCGATGAAACCTGCCCAAGCGTGGGTGATGCGCACCTTCGCGAGCTCCGGAAACACATCGATCATCTGCAGCCGCAGCGCGCTGGCGGACTTCAGCCGGTTCTCGGTTTCCGTCGCGCCGGCGCGGCCGCCGAACAGGATGCGCGTTCCGTCGGGCGAAGTGCGGAAGTAATTGTGAAGCTTCCGCGTGTCGCCAAGCTGGCGGCGCTTGGGGATCAAACGCTCGATGACGTCGGGCGGCAGCGGCTCGGTCGCAATGATCTGGCTCTGGATCGGGATGATGCGGCGCGCCAGCCACGGAGAGAGCGATTCCGTATAGCCGTTCGTGGCGATCACAAGCTGGCGTGCACGCACCTCGCCACGCGCGGTGGTGACGCGAAACTCGGCTCCCGATTTCTCGTAAGCCGTCACCGGCGTTTGCGCCACGACGCGCACGCCGGCCGCGAGCGCACGGTGCAGCAACCCACGATGAAACAGTCCAGGATGCAGGTTGGCGTCGCTCTTGATCAAACGGCCACCGCAATAGGCGTCCGAACCGATCATGCTGTGGACCTCGGAGGCGGGGACCATCTCCGCATCGAAGCCGATCGCCTTGCGGCGCACTTCGAGATCGCGCGCGAGCGATTCATAGTCTTGCGGCTTGTGGGCGCCGATAAAGCGGCCGACGCGCGCATAGTGGCACGCGATACCGCCCTCCCCGACCAGGCTCTCGAGGTGTTCGCGCGCCTCGCGCACGGAGAGGTAGAACGCATTGGCGCGCTCCGTGCCCCACTCGCGCGACATGGTGCTGTAGGAGATGCGCAACGTCTCGCCGACGGCGCCGCCATTCCGGGTGCTCGCCCCTTCGCCCGGCGCCTTCGCTTCGATGACCAGCGTGTCGAGGCCCGCTTCCGCCGTCGTGATCGCCGCCGAGAGGCCTGCGTAGCCGGCGCCGACAATCACGACATCGGCGCGTTGCGGCAGCGCCCGTTCTTCCAGTACGGTAAGGGGAGCCTCTTCCCACCAGTACGGCGTGACTTTCACATCGTCTGAAAAATGCTCACGAACGCTCAGTTGCGATCTCCCACAACTCACGCCTTGCTCTCGCGAGCAAGACCATCGTTCCGTCACGTCGGAGAAGTGTGACCGGCTCTCCCGTGGAAATCAACGCCTTCGTGCGCGGGCGCTGTCAGCCGATTTCGGATTAACCGCTAAAGTTGGAGATCGCTTCGCCAACGCGCTTACCGAGTGCCGCTTGGCGGCCTCAGCTTCGGTCGAGCTTGAACACCATCTGCGTCGGGCGCACGAAGCGCAGCGCGACGAGCAGCACCGACAGCACCATGCACATATAGATCACGGCCATCGCATCAATCGAATAGACCGGCCGCACGCCGCCGGCGAAGACATTGTAATACAGCGCGACGACGAGCGTCTGAGATCCGCCGCCGGCCATGAGGAAGGCGAGCTCGAAATTCGAGATGGTGTTGACGAGGACGAGCAGGCCCGCCGTCAATATCCCCGGCACCATTAGCGGCAGCAGAATGCGACGGAAGATCTGCAGCCGGTTGGCGCCGAGCATCGAGGCGCTCCATTCGAGATTCAAACTGATCTGCTCGAAGAAGGGTAGCAGGATGAACACCGTGAGCGGCACCATCGGGACCAGCACCGCAAGGATGACGCCGGCGACGGTTCCGCCGACGTGGAACTTATAGAGGGTTGTGGCGAGCGGGATGCCGTAGGTCATCTGCGGAATCAGCAGCGGCAGAAAGTACAGCAGCAGCAGCACCGGCTTCGCCCGGAAGTTCCGCCGCGCCAGGATGTAGGCGGCGGGAAAGCCGATCGCCAACGCGATGACCACCACCGCGAGCGCGACGAACAGTGTGATGAACAGCACGTAGCCCAACTCGAAGTTCGTCCACGCGTAGCTGAACCAGGCGGTCGTGAAGGCGGGTGGCAACGGGTTCCCGAACCAACGCTTGGCGAAGCTGCTCACCACGACGTGCGAGACGATGCCGACCAGATTCAGAATGAACCCGAGCAGGAAGAGGTAGATCGCGAGCTTCCACATCCGTCCGCGCAGCATCGCTTTCCCTCAGCGCTTTCCGACGCCCATGGTGGTGGAAATCGTCATCCGGCGGCGCACCACGATGATGATGATGAGTGCCGCCAACTGGCAAAGCCCCATGATCACCGCGATCGCCGACGCGTAAGACATGTCGTATTGCTCGAAGGCCTGCTGATACGCGGCGATCGAGATCGTGCGGGTCGATCCGGCGGGCTGGCCGACCATGACGGCGGAAGGAAACACCGCGAAGCTCATGACGAAGACGAGGGCGAAAGCGATGATCAGCCCCGGCGCGATCAGCGGCAGCATGACGCGGCGAAAGATCGCCCAAGGCCCGGCGCCGAGCATCCGCGCCGAATTTTCCAGGCTCGGATCGATGCCGGAGATGTAGCCCAGCAGCATCAGGAAACAGAACGGGAAGTTCTGCATGAACAGCGAAAGGATGACGCCGATGAAATTGTGCGTGAGTTCCAGCGGCTCGCTGATGATGCCGGCGCCGATCAGCATCTGGTTGAGCCAGCCGTTGGTGCCGTAGAAGCCGAGGATGCCTTCGGACAGGAAGATCACGCCGAGCGAGATCGGCAGCACCAGGATGGTGGTGATGGTGCGCTCCAGCCAGATGCCGCGCCGCATGCCGTAAGCGAGGAACAGCGCGACGAGCACGACGACGATGGTGGTCGGCAGCGCCAGGGCGAACGTCGTCTTGATTGTCGCGTATTGATACGGGTCGGAGAAGAACGTCGCGTAGTTGTGCAGGCTCCAGGCCGCCCCCTTCATCGGCTGCAGGCTGATGTAGACGCCGTAGAGGAACGGATAGACGAACATCGCGAGCACGTAGAGGACCGTCGGCGCGAGACAGAGGATCGCGACCCAATCCAGTTCGCTGCGTTCGCCACTTCGCGCCAGCGCCATGATCCTCAGCCTTCCCGCGGCAACAAGACAAGCTTATCGGGCGGCAACGTCACCGCGACCGTGTCGCCGACGGAAACCTTATCCGTCGTGCGCACCCAGATGCGCTGCCCGCCTTCGATCACGATGGCGGATTCCTGCTCGCGCCCGAGATATTCGACGAGTTCCACCTTGCCGCGCAGCACATTGGCATCGTCCGCCGCGCCACCGAAGCGGACGTCTTCCGGCCGGATCGCCATGACGGCGGCCGATCCGCCGACGATCTCCGATGCCCGCGCGCGCAGCGTCATGCCCTTGCCGACGCCCTCGACGAAGCCGGCGGAGGTCTGGCGCAGATCGACGTCGAAGAAATTGCGGAATCCCATGAAGTCGGCGACGAACACGTTCTTCGGCCGATCGTGAATCTCCTGCGGCGTCCCGACCTGCATCAGCACGCCCTCGCGCAAGACGACGATGCGGTCGGAGAGCGACAGCGCCTCCGCCTGATCGTGCGTCACATAGATCGAAGTGAGGCCGAGACGCGTATGCAACTGCTTGATCTCGGTCCGCATCTCCACGCGCAGCTTCGCGTCGAGGTTCGACAGCGGCTCGTCGAACAGCATCAATCGCGGATGCAGAACGAGCGCGCGCGCAATCGCGACCCGCTGCTGCTGCCCACCGGACAATTGCCCGGGATAGCGCTCCTCATAGCCGGCAAGGCGCACGAGGCCGAGCATTTCGAGAACGCGCCGCTTGATCTCGTCCGCCGGGCGCCGTTGCAACGACAGCCCAAAGGCAACGTTGTCGAACACGGTCAGATGCGCAAACAGCGCGTAGTTCTGGAACACCATGCCGAAGCCGCGCTTCTCGGGAAGCAGGTGTTCGATGCGTTGCCCGTCGAGAAAAATCTCGCCTTCGGTCGGCGGGATGAGGCCCGCGACGATGCCGAGCGCCGTGGATTTTCCGCAACCGCTCGGGCCGAGGAAGGTCACGAATTCGCGGCCTTTGATCTCGAGCGGAAGGCCGGCAAGAACGGTCTTCGCGCCGTAACGCTTGGTGATCGAGAACCGTAAGCTCTGGATGGAATCGGCCATGCGTCGCCCGCCCCGTCGCCCGCCCCTTGTGCAGCGGGGCCCGCTGGGGCCCCGCACACACGCTGCCGTTTTTGTTATTTCTTGACCTGGTCGGCGCCGATCTCGCGGTCCCAGCGGTCCATCGCGTAACTCAACTCCTTCACGCCAAGCGGCGGCGACACTTTCCACTTGGTGCCGATCTGATCGTATTCGGGACGCCAGAACTCCTTCACATCGTCCTGGATGTTCTTCGGCGCCGAGACGATCGTCGCAGCCTTGACGACCGGACCGATGAAGGCCGCCCACGTCAGCGCCTGCTGGTCCGGCTTCCACATGAACTTCATGAGATCGACGATGATGTCGACCTGGTCCTGCGGAACGCCCTTGGGAATGCACCAGTAGTGGCCGTCGACCACGCGCGCAACGATGGCGTCGTCGAGACCGAGCCCGCGGCCGAACCCGAAGAGCGCACCTTTGATGAACGCTTCGCGCACCGTGACGTGCACGCCCTTCTTGTGCGCAAGCGGAAAGATAGTCCGCGCGGGCTCATCGTCCGCGATGTTGAAATTGATGTTGAGGGTGGCGAAAGCCCCGCTCGCGACAAGGGCTTCGTAGATCGCCTGGCCGGAAAATGTGTCGGCGGCAGCGAACAAAATCAGGCCTTCCCGCTGCAGTGCGCGCACATTCGCGGCGACCTTCGCGACAAAATCAGGATCGCCTTCGATCGCGGTCCGCATCGGGCCGAGGTTCAAGATCTCCAGACGATCACGACGGAGAATCTTGAGAATACGCTGCACCTCGGCGCGCAGCAGCGCGAGGTCCGTCATCTTCCGATTGCCGGGATCGTAGCTGTAGTTCATCGCTTCCGGGCGCGTCTGAACATAGACGTCGTAGGGCGGCGGCATCTCCGCGAGATTGCGCCCGAGCGCCTCCTTCTCGGCATCGAGCGTCACGTCGAAGACATTCACGCCGTGATCATAGGCGGCGGCGAGCACGGCCTTGCGCCTGTCCCCGCCGAAGCCGGGAAACGAATGCCCCGGCGTGATCGCCTTGGCGAAATCCTCATTGAAGCCGCGGGAATGGCCGCTGGGCAGGTACTCGTGCCCGCCAAGCGCGACCCTGGATAGGCGAACGGCGCTGTTTCCGACCTGCCTGAATTCCATCGGCCTCTCCCGTCGTGAGCTTTGGTCTTTATGCGCTACTTGTCAAAAATATGTAATGTCGGCAAAAATCGGGGAATTCGAGATGATGGCGGCGCGCCGCTTGTTAAACGCCGAGACGATGCACGCAGATTCCATGCTGGACACCACCCCCTCGCCTGCCACCGGCAAACTCAGCGACCGGGTGTACGACCACGTTCTCGGCCAGATCATTCTCGGCATCTTTCCCGTCAATTCACGGCTGCCATCGGAAACCAAGCTCGCAGAGCAACTGGACGTATCGCGCCCGGTGGTGAGGGAGGCGCTCAAACGCCTGCGCGAAGACAGCCTGATCGCATCGCGGCAGGGCGCCGGTTCGTTCGTCATGCGCTCGCCGGCGAAGAACGTCTCCGAATTCGCACCGCTGCAGAGCATCGCGGACATCCAGCGCTGCTTCATCTTTCGCATCGCGCTCGAAGGAGAGGCCGCCGGCCTTGCCGCGCGCGACCACGACGCCGCGAGCTTGCGCCGGATCGAGGAGGCGCTGATCGCACTCGACCGAACGCTGGAAGACAACATCCTCGGCCTCGAGGAAGACATCGCCTTTCACCGCGTCATCGCGGAGGCGACGGGAAACCGCTTCTTCGCCGAGACGCTCTCGGCGCTGCGCTCTCAAATCGCAGTCGGCATCAGGCTCAACCGCAACCTATCGCTGATCCAGCCGCGCAAGCGGATCGTCGCCGGACAAGAGGAGCACCGGCAGGTGTTCAAGGCGATCGCGGCGCGCGACGAAGTGGGCGCCCGCCAAGCCATGCGCCAGCACATCGAAAATGCACGCAAGCGCGTGTTCGAAGGCGGCTGAGAGCCCGGTTCGGGAGATCGTTATGCGCAATATCGAGGCCGATACTTTGATTGGCCTAACCCCATCCTGTGGTCCAGTTTGAGTCTTAATGTGTGCTTGTTCTGAGCTAGCGATGTCGTCCGGGAAGATGTCCGCAGCGGCCGGCGGCTTTCTCGCCTCTCGGCCGGCGACCCATTCCGACCCCTCTCACGCCGAGGTCGGGAAGTGAGGAATTCGCGTGGTCTGGTCGCGCATACCGCGCATGACCCGGCGAAACGGAAGCCCCGCCGTGCGGCGGGGCCGGCCGGTCATGGAGTGCGGGCGTTTTGTTTCAAGAAGTTATTCCAGCAAAAGAGCTATTTACGTTCGACGAATAGTTGGTGACACGCGCCGGACCCGATATTTTCGCTTGTATGCGATCTTACGATCGGCGGCGCTACAACATGTCCGGCTTTGTTGGAGGTGTTCCTTGATTGTCCATCGGGGCCGGTCAGCTTTTCGCTACAATCGGTGAAGAAATAAACGACCGACTGAACGGGATGAGAATGTGCCCTGTCGCGCTGACCTTTTTCTTTATTTGCTTCGATCACCCGAAAATATTGATTTTCAAAAATGACCTTGTAAACACCAGGGTCGGCCTTGTAGGAGGGTTCAGCATCTTGCGCCATGACAACGGACGACACCATGAACAGCGCGGCCGAAGCCGCAATCGCAAGTGCTGTATGGTTATGCATTGGATTTGTTCCTCGAAAAAGCCCGTCGTAATTGGCGGGGCGTAATTCCCTACACCCAGGCCCTTTCTGTCACCACTGGCAAAACACTATTTTACACCAAAGCCATCCAGAGTTCGCAGTCTGCTACTTCACGGCTTCAACTTCGATACCGACTTGAATTTGCTTGCTGCATCGTCGCATGGCGGCCGGACGATTCACCCGACGCCCCCAGCCGCGCCGCCGCCAGGGAAAGCGGTCCCGCAATGGCTGATGATGGGCCCGCTCCACGACATGATGCAGTCGGTGCCTGAGATCGCGGAAGAAACTCGGCGAACGAACGACCTGCTGCGCGAGTTCAAGGATTTGCAGGGCGACATTCTTCGGGAATTGCAGACTTCGCGGGAGTCGCTGGATCTGATCCGTAATGAAAGTCGGCTGCGGTGAGCAAGCCGCGCGCGATCATGACGCCGCGAGCTTGCGCCGGATCGAGGAAGCGCTGATCGCACTCGACCGAACGCTGGAAGACAACATCCTCGGCCTCGAGGAAGACATCGCCTTTCACCGCGTCATCGCGGAGGCGACGGGAAACCGCTTCTTCGCCGAGACGCTCTCGGCGCTGCGCCCTCAAATCGCGATCGGCATCAGGCTCAACCGCAATCTATCGCTGATCCAGCCGCGCAAGCGGATCGTCGCCGGACAAGAGGAGCACCGGCAGGTGTTCAAGGCGATCGCGGCGCGCGACGAAGCGGGCGCCCGCCAAGCCATGCGCCGGCACATCGAGAATGCACGCAAGCGCGTGTTCGAAGGCGGCTGAGACAACACCTTTACCTCCCCTCAAATCTGCAATCCCTGCATTCCGACCCCCGTGGTTGACGACGCACGGGGCGGCATGAAAAGACTCGCTGGCAAAATCGCACTCCCTCACCACCTCGCGCCACGGCGCGTATCCTGACAGATCGCAAACCGGAGGCAGCGCATGCAGAAGTTGCAGAGCGACGACGTGGCCGACGCCGCCGATCCAGTCACGCTGCAGATCGTGCGCGGCGCGCTCAGCGCCGTACAGAGCGAGATGGAGGCGGTCATCGAGCGCACCGCCATGTCGCCCTTTATCCGGGAGAAGAAGGATTTCTACGCGGCGCTGTTCGACGGCACCGGCCGCTTGATCTCCGGCTCCAATCTTCCGCTGTTCGGCGACGTCATTGCGCCGATTGCCGAGCACTATCCGCTCGAGACGATGCGGCCCGGCGACATCTACTGGTTCAACGATTGCTACGCCTCGCGCGGCGCGGTGTCGCACACGCCGGACCAGGTTTTCGTCGCGCCGGTTTTCGCCGACGGCCAGCTCTCCGCGTTCGCGCAATCGTGGGCGCATTTCAACGACGTCGGCGGCATGCGCGCCGGCTCGCTGTCGCCGGACTGCACGGAGATCTATCAGGAAGGCATCATCGTTCCGCCCGTGCGCGTCGCGCGCGAAGGCGTCGTGGTCGAGGAACTGCTGCGGTTGTTCTACCGCAACTCCCGCTTTCCCGAGATGGTGAAGGGTGACACGCGCGCGTCGATCGCCGCGATCCGCCTCGGCGAGCGACGGCTGGAAGAACTGTTCCAGCGCTTCGGCCGGGCCGCCACGCTCGCGGCATTCAATGCGCTGATCTCCGACACCGAGCAGCAACTTCGCGCCAAGCTCCGTGCGCTCCTTCCGGAAGGCGAGCACCGCTTCACCGATCGCGTCGACAGCGACGGGCATGGGAACGGCCCCATCAAGCTGCGCTACAAGCTCAACGTCACCCCCGACGCGATTTCGCTCGACGCGACCGAGAGCGATGATCAAGTGCGCGGCCCGGTGAACTTCCTGATGGCGCCGGAAGTCCCGGCCATGGTGTTCGCCTCGTATCTGCTCGGTGAAAACACGAACACGCTCAATTCAGGCGCGCACCAGGCGCTCGACAAAATCGTCCTGCGGCCGGGCTCGGTGCTGCAGCCGAATTTTCCCGCGCCGCTCGGCATGCGCGGCGTCACCATGATGCGCAACATGGCCGCCTGTCTCGGCCTGCTCAACGTCGCGACCGGCGGCAAGGCGATGGCCGCGCACAGCGCCTACGTCATCTGGTACATGCGCGGGCGCGACGAGAACGACGAACTGTTCCTGCTCTCGGACGGGCTCGGCGTCGGCTACGGCGCGCGCACGACGGCAGACGGCAACGACGCCGTCTATCTCGTGGCGCAAGAGAACTTCCCCTCCGAATTTCTGGAGACGGTGTTTCCGGTGCGCGTGCGCCGCTACGCCATCAATCCCGACACCGGCGGACCAGGGCGCTGGCGCGGCGGCTGCGGGCTCATCCGCGAAGTTGAAGTGCTGGCGAAGGAAGCGATGATCTCCATGCGCATCGACAGCGTGGAGAATCCGCCGTGGGGCGTCGCCGGCGGCCATGCGGCCGGCACCGGGCGCTGCGTCATCAATCCCGGGCGGCCGGACGAGCGCGTGCTGCGCCCCTTGAGCGACGGCAACATGGTCAAGCGCGGCGATATCGTGCGCATCGAGACCGGCGGCGGCGGCGGCTGGGGACATCCATTCGACCGCGAGGCGGACGCGGTGCTGCGCGACGTGCGCGGCGGGTTCGTCAGCCGCGAGAGCGCGGAAGCGAATTACGGCGTGGTGCTGACGCCCGACGGGCGCTCCGTTGACACCGCCGCGACCGAGAAGCGCCGCGCCAAGCGCCCGGCGACGAAGCTCTTCCACCGCCACGGCTACCACGAGGTGCTCGACTGATGGCGCACGCACCGAAACACAGCCAGGCGAAGGCCATCATCGGCGTCGACACCGGCGGCACGTTCACCGACATCACGTTGCTGAACCCGGCGACCGGCGAAGTGTGGAACGCCAAGACGCCCTCGACGCCGCTTGACCCTTCGCAGGGCTTCGGCAACGGCATCACCGAAATCCTGAGCACGTCTGGCCTCGCGGGCAGCGAGATCGCGCGTGTCCTGCACGGCACGACCGTCGCCACCAATCTCATCCTCGAAGGCAAGGGCGCGAAAGCAGCGCTGCTCACCACGCGCGGGTTCAAATACGTCATCGAGATCGGCCGGCAGGACGTGCCACGTCGCGGCAGCCTGTTCGCTTGGGTGAAGCCGAAGCGGCCGATCGCGCCGGAACATATCTTCGAGATCGGCGGCCGCATCGAGCCGGACGGCAACGAACTCGAAGCGCTGGACGAGGCCGCCATCCGCCAGGCGGCGAAGGAGATCAAAGCCGCCGGCATCAGCGCGGTCGCGGTCGTATTCCTGCACAGCTACGCCAACGCCGACCACGAGCGCCGCGCCGCCGCGATCATCGAGGAGGAGCACCCGGACGCACTCGTCTCGATCTCGAGCGACGTGCTGCCGGTGTTCCGCGAATACGAGCGCAGCATGACGACGATCCTGAACGTCGCCGTCATGCCGGTCGTGTCGGCTTACGTCGAGCGGCTCGACCAGCGCATTTCCGAGCGAAAGATCGAAGCGCCGCTGCTGCTGATGAAATCGAGCGGCGGCGTGACCAGCGCGCGCAACGTCAAGCGGGCGCCGGTCGAGACCGCGCTGTCCGGGCCCGCTGCCGGCGCGGTCGGCGCGACCTTCGTCGGCGCCAATGCCGGCGTGAAGAACCTCATCGGCATCGACATCGGCGGGACCTCCGCCGACGTCTGCCTCATCCATGACGGCAAGCCCGGCCTGACGACCAGCGGGCATGTCGGCGACTGGCCGCTCGGGCTTCCGATGGTCGACATCGTCACCATCGGCGCGGGCGGCGGCTCGATCGCGCGCGTCTCCAAATCCGGCGCGCTGACGGTCGGGCCGGAAAGCGCGGGCGCCGAGCCGGGGCCTGTTTGCTACAGGCGCGGCGGCGAGGAGCCGACCGTCACCGACGCGCATCTCGTGCTCGGCCATCTGCCGCCGTATCTTCTCGACGGCAAGTTCGCGCTCGACATCGAAGGCGCGCAGCGCGCGGTCCGCAAATATGTCGCCGATCCGCTCGGAATGAGCGTGGAAGCCGCCGCGCGCGGCATCCTGTCGATCGTCGACAATCTCATGGTCGGCGCCATCCGCATCGTCTCGGTCGAGCGCGGGCATGATCCGCGCGACTTCGCGCTGCTGCCGTTCGGCGGCGCGGGGCCGCTGCACGGCGGCGCGCTTGCCCGCCTTCTCGGCATGCGCACGATGCTGGTGCCGCCCAATCCGGGCGTTCTCTCGGCGCTCGGGCTTCTGGTCTCAAACCTGAAGGCCGAGTTCACGCGCACCTGTCTGCAGAAGGCGCGCGCCACCGACCTCTCGCTCATCGCGCGCGTATTCGGCGAGTTGGAAGCGGATGCGGTCGCATGGCTCGAACAGGAAGACGTCCCGCAAAACGCGCGGCAGACCAACTGGACGGCGAGCGTGCGCTATCAGAACCAGGGCTTCGAGCTGTTCATCCCTTGGGCGGCACGCGAAGTGACGCCGGACGCGCTTGCGGCGACGATCGCGGCGTTCCACCAGACGCACGAGCGCCTTTACACGTTCGCGCAAGAGGACACGCCGGTCGAGATCGTGACGCTACGCGTCGATGCGCAAGGCGTGTTCCCCGCGCCGGCGATGCGCGAGATTGCGCACGGCGGGAACACCAAGGACGCCATCGTCGCACATCAGAAGATGCATCTCGCGTCGGGAACGGTCGACGGGCCGGTTTACGATCGCGCACGTCTCGGCAGCGACGCGCGCATCGAGGGCCCCGCGATCGTCACGCAGCTCGACGCCACGACCCTCGTGCTCGACGGCCAGACCGCCACGACCGACCGCTTCGGCAACCTTCTCATCAGCGAGAAACGGTGACGAGATGCCCGGCATAAAGCGGGGCATGACGGGCTAAACTGAACGCATCGTGTCTCAGGCGAACGCCAGCACGACGATGCGCGGCGCGGCGCAGTAGCGCAGCGTGAAGACGCGATCGCTTTTCGTTTTCGCTCTGCCCTCGATCAAGTCGACTTCGATGTCGTGGAATTCAAGGAATATGCGGTCGCCGGGGTAGGCCGCCTTGTAGACGGCTTCTTTGGCGGCGAACAGCGTGCGCGCGGTCAAAGGGTCGTTTCCGAGCTGCCGCCGCTCCTGCTTCGTGACGACGAGATCGAGCATCTCCTCCGGCAACGGCTCCGCCGGCTCGACGTCGATGCCGAGTGCCGCGACATCGCGCGCGAGCGCGACTGCCGCGACGGCGACGTCATCGTCATGCGCCAGCGAGCCGACAATTCCCTCCGGCCACTGCGGCGCGCCGTCCGCGCCCGTCGGTATGGCGCAAGACGGATAGCCGAGCCCGCTGAGAAGCTGCCGCGCCACAAAGCGCGCGGCGCCGCTGGCGCGGCGCCTGACGGGAAGCGATGACCGCATCGACGCCACCTCGGGTGGCAACAGCGCGGCTTCGTCGCCCGCTGAGATCACGCGATGCCCGACCACGACCCCGGGCGGCGCCAAGCCATCCAACACCCGCTGAAGCGAAGCGGCATTCATCGGCGCGCCCCAGCCAAGCGGGCGAAGGCCGCCCGCGACAGCAGCAACGGGATCGTCACAACGCGCATCCGACGTCACAATTTCAGTTCCGCGATCACTTCGTCATCCTCGTCGCGGCCGACCTCGACGAAACCGAAGCTGCCGTAGAAGGATTTGGCGATGGGATTCTCGGCCATGTAGCGGATGGTGATCTTGCGCATGCGCGGGATCGCCTTGATCTCGTCCAGCGCGCGCGCCAGCGCTTCGCGGCCGTAGCCTTTGCCCTGATATTTCCGGTCGATCATGAAGCGATAGATCGAGGCTTTGCGTGATTTGTCCTTGGCCTTGCGGACTTCATACATCAGGAAGCCGACGACGCGCTTGCCGGCATAGACCGCACGCGGACGCGCATCGGGATCGAACTTCGATTCGGCGAGCGAGTAGGCGTTGCTCGCGACGAGATCTTCCTGCGCCTCATCAAGCTCGAGATCGACGACGGCTTCCCAATTGTCTTCCGTCACGTCCGCGAGCTTGACGCGCTTTACCATTCCGCCGCACCTACGCCGCCCTTCGCGTTACTCGGCGGCAATCCGCTGAACGTAGTCGACCATCGGCTCCAGCGGCTTGCCGGAGCCGGTCTGGACGGGCGTGCGCACGAGCGGGCGGCGCAGCATCTTCGCCGGGTTGCCGCGCCACTGCGTCTGCGGGTCGATCACCTCACCCTTCATGACGAAGGAGTCGGGGTCGATCACCGCGCGCTCGCCCATCACCACGCCGTAGTGGACGAAGGCGCCGCAGCCGAGCGTGCCGCCCTCGCCGACGCGGATGTAGTCGGACTTGAGCACGCCCTCCTCCAAGGAGTGCGCCTGCAAAACGCTGCCTTCGTTGAGGTTGACGTAGTCGCCGATCTCGGTGAGCGAGCGATCCGTGATCGAGCAGCCGCCGTCGTACACCTTGCGGCCGACCTGCAGCCCGACCATGCGCGAGATCAGGTTCTTGAACGGCGTGCCGCCGAAGTGGCCGATGATCGGCGTGTCCGAGAGCTTCCAGTGGCGCTCATGCCACCAGAAATAGGGGTCGTAGATCGAAACGATCTTCGGCGTGAGCCGCTTGAAGCCGAGGCTCGCGCGCTCGAGCAGAGCGAAGAATACGACCGAGAGGATGGTCAGGATCGCGCCGGCGGCAAAGAGCGAGAGGATGCCGAAGCTCTGGTAGTTGAGCATTGCGACATGCGCGATGAGCAAGGCCGAGAACACGAACGCCAGCCGCGCCAGCAGGAACAGGATGCCGGTCGCCAGGTTGTAGCGGTTCTTGCGGCGGATCGCGTCGTGGCGCTCTTCTTCCGACAACGCGGCGTTGATCTGCTGATCGCGCTCCACCATGCGCGGAATCTCGAAGCACGGCGAGCCGAGCAGACCGACATTCTCGCGCACCGGACCGTCGACCGGGATCATCACCTTGGTGCCAAGCAGGACATTGTCGCCGGTGCGGCCCTGCGGCGGATAATGAATGTCGTTGCCAAGATAGTTGCGCTCGCCGATGCGCGCCTTAGCGAGGCGGAACGACGCGTTCGAGATGTCGATGTTCATCATCGACAACCCATCCGATACCATCGTGCCGCCGCCGATTTCGCAGAGGAACGGGTTGTCGTGGTTCTGGTTGGTGCCGAAATTCGAGCCGGTCTGCTCGACCTTGCCGAGGTTCCAGCCGACGAACTGCATGTAATGCACGATCGCCGAGCTATCGCCGAACAGCAGGTTGAAGAAGCGGACGTTGCTCGCGGCGGAGATGATGTTCTGCAGCCCGTAATGGAAGCCGAACAGCGGGTAAACCTTGCCCGGCTCGAGGAAGAGGTTGCAGAGCCGCGGCACAACGTAAATCCGCAGCAGGCCCGCAGCCAGCGCGCCGGCGAGGAGCACCGTCGCCGCAATCAGCGTCAGCCCGATCAGCACCGGCGTCGGCAGGGCGAAGCTTGCGATCGTCTCAGCGCCGAACTGGGTGAAGTATTCGTACCAGTAGCAGCCAATCGCGGTCATCAGCGGCGTCGCGACGAGCAGCAGGCCGGCGAGCTGGCCGGCCGCATAGAGCGTGCGGCGCCGCGACGAGCAGTCCTGCATTTCGAGCGGGCAGTAGTCGGTCGCCGTCTCGACGGCGGGGGAGCCGTGATAGTGCTTGCCGTCGGGGATGCGCTGGCCGCTCTGCAGTGACGAGGCGTGGCCGAGCTGCGTGCGGTCGCCCATCGCCGTGTCGATGTCGAGCACGCTGGCGGCGCCGACGAAAGCGTAGCTGCCAATGTCGACGCGACCCGTCTCAATGTAGTTCGAGCGCGCGCGATAACCCGGCAGCATCGAGTCGTCGCGCAGCACCGTGTTGTCGCCGACCGTGAACAGATCGGTGCAGACCGGCACGAGCCGCGACAGAATGACGGTGTTGCGGCCGATCTTGGCGCCGAGGAGGCGCAGATAGATGTTGAAGATCGGCGTCCCAACGAAAGCGCCGACCGGCGAGGTCCGCACCAGGGTCTTGACCACCCAGAAGCGGAAATACCGCAGGCTCCAGATCGGGAAGCGTTCTTCCTTCCAGCGGCCGATCAGCAGCCACTTGGCGGCAACCGGAAGCGCGGCGGCGAGGGCGAAGGCAGCGACGACGAAGACCGTGCTCCGGAGATAGAAGCTGACCGGGTTGTCGATCGCCGCATACATCCAATCGAAGCCGAGGATGAAGAGCCAGAGGCTCACCATGCCGTAGCCGCAGTAGGACAGAAGCTGCAGCGCGCCGCAGCCATAATAGGAGAGGTCGGACGGAACGTGGAGCGGTTCCTCGACCATCACCGGCGCGCTCTCCGCGTCCGACTGGCCAAGATGCGCGGCCAACTGCGCGACGGTCGGGTGCAGGTAGATGTCCTGCATCGAAAGCGCGGCCGCGGTCGGGCAGCTCTTGCGCACATTGGCGCAGAAACGCGCCATCAGCAGCGAGTTGGCGCCGAGGTCGTTGAAGAAGTGATCTTCGATGGACACCGCGTCGAGCTTCAGCGCGGCAGCGAGCGCACCGGCGATGGCGCGCTCGGTGTCGTTCGTCGCGGCGACGATCGTCTTGCCGCTCTGCACGCGCGAGCCCTTCGGCTTCGGCAGGTTCTTGAGATCAGCCTTGTTGCTGATCGACATCGGAATGAAGGGAAGCTTTTCCAGGAACGCCGGAACCATGTAGGCCGGCAGGCGCGCGCGGAGCGTCTGCAGAATGTCGTTGAGCGAAAGCTCGGACACGCCCTGCTTCAAGGCGTAATAGCCGACGAGCTCGACGATGCCGGGCTCCGGCTCGAACGTCGTGACCGCGGCCTGCGAGACTTGCGGCAGCCCCATCAGCACCGACTCGATCTCGGCAAGCTCGATGCGGTGGCCACGGATCTTCACCTGCGTGTCGATGCGGCCGAAATACTCGACCTCGCCGTCCGGCGTGATGCGCCCGAGGTCGCCGGTGCGGTAGATGCGCTGCGAGGGGTTGTTCGGCAGGCCGACGAAGTCGGGAATGAACTTCTGCGCCGTCAGGTCGGCGCGGTTGAGGTACCCCGCCGCGAGGCCGATGCCGGCAATGCCGATCTCGCCCTGCTCGCCGAACGGCATGAGCTCGGCCTTCACCGGGTCGAGGATGACGATCGTGTAATTCGGCAGCGGACGGCCGATCGTGACCTGCTTTTTCGGCGTCAGCTCCGTCACCGTCGCCGTGACGGTCGTCTCGGTCGGGCCATAGGAATTGAGGATCGTGCGCTTCGGGCTGTACCAGCGCAGGACCAGGCTCTGCGGGCAGGCCTCGCCGCCGACGAGCAGGAAGCGGATCTTCGGCAGGTCGCGCTCGATGGTGGCCAGCAGCGTCGGGCAGCAGGCCATGCAGGTGACGTCGCGGCTTTCCAGGAAGTCGGCCAGTTCGTCGCCCATCAGGACGACGCCCGGCTTGCCGGGAATGAGCGTGGCGCCGACGAGAAGCGGCACCCAGATCTCCTCGATCGAGAAGTCGAAGGCGATCGTCATGCCCTGATAGACCCGGTCGCCCGCCTCGTAGCCATAACGATCCGCCGCCACCTGCACGAAGTTACAGATGCTCGGATGCTCGATGAGGACGCCCTTGGGATTTCCGGTGGTCCCGGACGTGTAGAGGACGTAGCAAGCCTGATCGACGATCGGCGCGACCTCTTCCCGGCCGAGCGGGCCGGACGGCTTCATGTCGATGTCGCGCTTGGCGGCGTCGAGATAGATCAGCGGAAGCTCAAGCGAGCCGAGCCGCTCGTCGAAAGCGGCCATGGAAACGATGGCGGCAAGCGAGGCGTCGCCCGCGATGAAGCGGATGCGCTCGGTGGGGAATCCGGTGTCGAGCGGCACGTAGGCGGCGTTGACCTTCATCACCGCCAGCATCGCGACGTAGGTCTCGACCGTCCGGTCGAACAACAGGCCGACGCGATCGCCCGCCTTGATGCCTTGCTCGGTCAGATAGCGCGCCACCTGATTGGCGCGGCAGTCGAGCTCGCCATAGGAATAGGCCGCGTCGTCGGTCACGACCGCGTCGCTGTCGCGGAAGCGATCGCAAGCCTTCTCGATCAGATGATTGAGCCGCTCCCCTTCCTGCATCTGGAACGGGAAGTCCTCGCTGTCGCCGGAGAGAATTTGCGTCTCAAATCGAGACGTCGAAAGACGCGCCCGCTTGCCGGTTCGGCGAAGCTGGACCGGACGAGGAACCGAAGGGCGAAATTCAGTCGGCTGCTGGCGCACGGATGCAAATCTCTATCTCTACGGCGCTCGTCCAGGGCACAGAAACGTCCACAGCCGAGCGCTACCACGGCCTTTTTCTGAAGGTCGAATGTCGAAGCTTGGAAAGCTCTCCAGCCTCCGAATTCCGTGGCTCTTTCGGCCATTACCCCGATTGACCATGAGTGCCGCCGCATGAACGCAGACTGAATGAAACGCGGCTGTCGGCTGCAGAAACGGAGCGTGGATGAAAACGTCGCACGTCGAGATGAATGACCGTTCAGACTCGGCCTATTTTTGGTCGGCCAAGAGCTGTGGACGACGGTTCGGTCGACGCCGAAACCTCGCTTGCACACCCATGGCCGTTCCCGTGTTCTATAGGCGATGAGTCCGTCTTGGCTCCGGGCACCAAAGGCGACCAACGACGCGAAGGAGGCCGATATGTCTTACGCCTACAAGATGATCGCTTCGCCGGTCGGCCAACTGAAACTCATCGCCAGCGATAAGGGGTTAGCCGCGATCCTGTGGGAAAACGAAGATCCCAACCGCGTCCGGTTCGGCCCCCTGGTCGAAAGCCCGCGCCACCCGATTCTGCGCGAAACCGAGCGGCAGCTTGCGCAATACTTCGCCGGCAAACTCAAAGCGTTTACCGTGCCGCTCGATTTCAAGGGGACGGCGTTTCAAAAGAGCGTCTGGAAGGCGCTGCTCACCATCCCGTTCGGCGAGACCCGCACCTATGCCGACATCGCCAGACAGATCGGCAAGCCGACCGCGTTCCGCGCCGTCGGCGCGGCGAACGGCAAGAACCCGATTTCGATCATCGCGCCGTGTCACCGGGTGATCGGGTCTAGCGGATCGCTGACCGGGTTCGCCGGCGGTCTCGCGGCGAAAGAGCGACTGCTCAAGCTCGAGAGTGGAAAGGCCGGCGCCCCGTAACCCGGACCGAGGCCATCGAACGCGCGCTTTGCGCGGCTAGGCCCCGCCGCCCGGCCTGCGGCAAAAGCCGAGCGCCCACACGCCGGCGACGCCGACGACGGCGCCCGTCGCCTTGAAGACGAAGTCCCTGAAATAGCCATGCCGGCCAAGAACGAGGAGTTGGAGCACCTCGAAAAGGGCCGCCGCTCCGATCAGGAACGCCAGAATCATCGGCCATCGGTGCGGATAGGCAAGCGCGAACAAAACGCCGACGACGGTGAACGCCAGCAACCGCTCCGCGTTGGCGCCCAGCCCAAGCGACGGGCGAAACGCAATGGGGCCGTCGGTCACGACGAAAATCGCGACGATCGAAGCCCATGCGAGGATGCGGAGAATGCGTTGGTCCATAGCCGCACCATAGCGGGGCGAAGCTTAGAAATAGTTTCCGCGATTGTAGAGTCGGCATTCGTTCGTTTCACGGGCGCGCTTCAATAAACACGGCGGCCACCCTATAAGGCGGCGCATGGCTCCTCCCCTTCTCCAACTCAAGGACATCGCGCTGACGTTCGGCGGTACGCCGCTGCTCACCGGCGCCGACCTTTCCGTTTCCACCGGCGAGAGTGTCTGCCTCGTCGGCCGCAACGGGTCGGGCAAGTCGACCCTTTTGAAGATCGCGGCCGGACTGGTCGAACCCGATCGCGGGACGGCGTTCGTGCAGCCGGATGCGGTCGTGCGCTATCTGCCGCAGGAACCGGACTTCGCGGGCTTTGCGTCGACAGCCGATTACGCGCGGGCAGGCCTCGGGCCGAGCGACGACCCGCACGCGGCGCAATACCTCCTGGAGCAGCTTGGCCTCACGGGCCAGGAAGATCCGGCGCACCTCTCCGGCGGGGAAGCACGCCGCGCCTCCCTTGCGCGTGTGCTTGCCCCGTCGCCCGACATCCTCCTGCTCGACGAGCCGACCAACCATCTCGACCTGCCGATGATCGAGTGGCTGGAGAACGATCTCGGCGGGCGGCAAACCGCCCTTGTGATCATTAGTCACGACCGCCGCTTCCTCTCGAAGCTTTCGCGCGCGACGGTGTGGCTCGATCGCGGACAGACGCGGCGCGTCGAAACCGGATTCGCCGGCTTCGAGGAATGGCGCGACCAGATTCTGGCGGAGGAAGAGCGCGACCAGCAGAAACTCGCGCGCAAGATCGTCGCGGAAGAGCACTGGATGCGCTACGGCGTCACCGCCCGGCGCAAGCGCAACATGCGGCGCGTCGGCGAACTGACGGCGTTACGCGAACAGCGCCGCACCTATCGCGCCAGCACCGGCAAGGCGACCATCACGGCCGGCGCCGCCGACCCATCGGGCGCGCTCGTCATCGAGGCGAACGGCCTCAACAAGAGTTACGGCGACGCTTCGATCGTCACGGACTTCTCCATCCGCATCCAGCGCGGCGACCGCATCGGCATCGTCGGGCCGAACGGCAGCGGCAAGACCACGCTCGTCAACCTGCTGATCGGCAATGCGCCGCCCGACTCCGGCACGGTGCGGCTCGGCGCCAATCTCGCCGTCTCCATGCTCAACCAGCACCGCGACAGCCTCGACGCCAGCGTCACCGTCACTGACGCGCTCACCGGCGGCAGCGGCGACAACGTCACCGTCAACGGCCAGACACGCCACGTCGTCAGCTATATGCGCGACTTCCTGTTCGCGAGCGAACAGGCGCGCACGCCACTCGGCAAACTCTCCGGCGGCGAGCGCGGCCGCCTGATGCTGGCGCAGACGCTCGCCAAGCCGTCCAACCTTCTCGTGCTCGACGAGCCGACGAACGATCTCGACATGGAGACGCTCGACGTGCTGGAGGACATGCTGGCGGACTATCAAGGCACGGTCCTGCTCATCAGCCACGACCGGGATTTTCTCGATCGCCTTGTCAGCGGCGTCATCGTGCCCGAAGGCAACGGCCGGTGGATCGAATATGCCGGCGGATATAGCGACATGCTTGCGCAGCGCGGCGCCGATCTCACGCGCGAACGACGCAGCGAACCGCCACGCAAAGCGAGCACCGAGCGTACGCCGAGCGCGGCCGCCCCCGGCCCGCGCAAGCGGCAGATGAGCTTCAAGGACAAATACGCGCTCGAGACGCTGCCGCAGACGATCGCGGCGCTGCAGGCGGAAGCCCGCGCGCTGCAGTCAAAGCTCGACGATCCGGATTTCTTTGCGCGCGACCGCGCCGGCTTCGAGAACGTCGCCGGCACACTCGGTGACGTTCAAGCGAAGATCGCCGCGGCGGAAGAGCAATGGCTGGAGATTGAGCTTCTGCGTGAGGAGCTCGTCGGAGACTGAGCGAACGCCCCGTCCGTCGCGCTCAGGTCTGCGCGCCGCCGTTCACCTGCAGCATTTGCCCGTTGATGTAGGCGCCGCCATCGGAAATCAGCAGCCGTGCGGTGGCGGCGATCTCCGCCGGCGTTCCCATGCGACCGAGCGGAACGCGCGCGACGCTCTCGTTGCGGTGATGGAAGGAGTCGTCCTCTTTCTCCACGTCGGAGGCGATCGGACCGGGCGAGATCGCATTCGTCGTCACGCCCTTCGGCCCGAACTCCTTCGCGAGCGCCTTGGTGAGCCCCCAGATGCCATGCTTGGCGACCGACACCGGCGCGCGGCCGGAATAGCCGTGCATCGCGTTCATGCCGGTGAGGTTGACGATACGGCCCCATTTCTTTTCCAGCATGCCGGGCAGGCAGGCGCGCGCGAGCCAGACCGCGGCGTCGAGGTCGATGGCGATGACGCGCCGCCAATCCGCTTCGCTCATTTCGAGAAACGGCGCGGCCGGACGGATGGCGGCATTGTTCACCAGCACATCGACAGCGCCGAAGGCCTTGATCACGTCGTCGGCGATGCGCTTGCAATCGGCCGAGGTCCCGACGTCACCCATCACGACGATCGCCTTGACGCCGAACGCCTCAGCCTCCTTGGCGACGCGCTCACAGGCGCCGCGATCGCTTGCGCCGTTGATGGCGACGTTGAATCCATCCTCGGCCAGACCGAGAACGCAGGCACGGCCGATATTGCGGCCGCCGCCCGTGACCAGGGCGGCCTTTCCGTTGACTGCCATCAGATCACTCCCCCCGCGCGAAGCCCTTCGATCGCCTTCTTGTCGTAGCCCAAACTCGTCAGCACCTTCTCGGTGTGCTGCCCAAGGTCCGGCGTCGGCTGCAGCGCTTCGGGCTGCGGCGCGTCGGACAGATTGATCGGCTGACCGACGACCTTGAAGTCGCCGATCGTCGGATGCTTCACCGGCCGCGCGATGCCGAGGTGCTGCACCTGTGGCTCGGCGAAGGTCTTGTCGATGCTGTTGATCGGGCCGCACGGCACGCCGGCCTTGGTAAAAGCCTCGATCCAGTGCGCCGCCGTCTGCGTCCGCGTCACCGCGGCGATCCGTTCGTTCAGCGCCTTGCGGTTCTGCGAACGCAGGTTAGGCGTCGCGAGATCGGGATCGTTCGCAAGTTCGGGCGCGCCCAAGGCTTCCGTGAAACGCTTCCAGATGCCGCCGGCGGCGGCGATGTTGATGTAGCCGTCCTTGGTTGGAAAAACGCCGGTCGGGATGGATGTCGGGTGGTCGTTACCCGCCTGCTTCGCCACCTCCCCTTTCATCAGCCAGCGCGCCGCCTGGAAATCGAGCATGAAGATCTGCGCCTCGATCAAGGACGTGTGCACCCACTGACCCTTTCCGGTGCGTTCGCGATTGTAGAGCGCGAGCATGATCGCCTGCGCCAACAGCAGTCCAGAGGTGAGATCGGCGATCGGGATGCCGACGCGCATCGGCCCCCGCCCCGGCTCGCCGGTGATCGACATCAGGCCGCCCATCCCTTGCGCGATTTGATCGACGCCGGGGCGCGTCGCGTCCGGCCCGTTCTGGCCAAAGCCCGAGATGGAACCGTAGACGATCCGCGGGTTGATGGCGGCCACCGTGTCGTAATCGACCTTGAGGCGATGCTTAACGTCGGCGCGATAGTTTTCCACGATTACGTCGGCTTTCGCCGCGAGTTGCATGAAGATTGCATGTCCTTGCGTGCTCTTGAGATTGAGCGTCATCGACTCCTTGTTGCGATGCAGATTCTGGAAGTCGAAGCCGTGGCGCGCGGCGCCCATGGAATCCTCTTTGCCGTCGGACGGCGGCTCGATCTTGATCACCTTGGCGCCCCAATCGGCGAGCTGGCGCACGGCTGTCGGGCCGGCGCGATGCGCGGTGAGATCAAGGACGGAAAGGTGAGACAGGGGCAGTGCGGACATCGGCATTTCCTCGATGGATTTTTCTCATTCTGACCGTTTGCGGCGCAGACGGACAGCCCCGCTGACGAAGCAGGCCCTCGATATCGCAACTCATGCAATCGGAGAGCGACTCAAGATCGCCGATAGTCTTACACCCGCGCGGCAAACGCCAATCGCCGCTTCGTGCTGGCACGGCTGCGCGCCGTGAATGCAAAACAAGCTTGACGTTGCGGTTGCCGCCTCATTTGCGGCAAAGCTCCGTGACGATGTTGGGGGCCTCGACGTTCGCTTGCGGCGGATAAGCGCGCCGTCGTCGGAGCAACGCTGGAGCCATATCGTCCAAGAGGCGCGCAACGATCTGCGCTTGGAACGAAATGGCTCCCCGGGAATGGATTCGAACCATCGACCTGACGGGAAACAACCGCCTGCTCTACCGCTGAGCTACCAGGGAACACGGTTCGATTTGCCGCTTCTTCGGATCGGTTGGCAAGACGCCGATCCGTTTATGATGAATCGGCATTTAAGCTCACACTGACTTATTTTTGAATCGACACTCCAGCCACTTTTTTGTGGTCCGTTAACGGTTATTCGGCGTGCCGATTGTCGGTTTATTTACGGCTCAAGGCGCATCAACAGCGCGTCATTACGTCGCTCTTGTCGAGGCGACATGTCACATTTTGGCATCGCGCATTTGTCCATGACCCTGACGTTGACGCCTCACCATTCAAATGCAGAAGCCGCGGATTACACGGCATCGCTGAACGAAGCCTCATCGGGATGGACGGCGAGCACGCACGGCGCGTCCGCCCCGCTTCGCGCCGAGGATATCGATCTCCGCCTCTACACCGATCTCGACAAAGCGCGCGTGCCGCTCGATGCGTTCGCGCGCGAGAGCGATCGGACCGCATTCCAGAATTTCGAATGGCTGAGCGCCTGGGAGCGGCACATCGGCCGCACGCATGGCGTCGCTCCGTTCGCCATTGTCGGCAGCGACCGCGACGGGACGCCGCTTCTGATGCTTGCCTTTGGGATCGAAACGCGCGGTCTTGCGCGCCGCCTCACCTGGCTCGGCACCGACCAGTGCGACTACAACGGCCCGACGCTGCACAAGCGGTTTACCGAACGCTTCGCTGCGGACGGCTTCGCGGCGCTGTGGGCGCGCATCGTCACGCTCATAGAAACGGAATCCGGCCACACCTTCGACATCGTCGACCTGGCGAAAATGCCGGAGACGATCGGTGAGCAGCCCAATCCTTTCCTTGCGATGCCGACCGCGCCCAATCCCAGCGGCGCCTACATCACAAGTTTGGGAAGCGACTGGGACGCCTTCTACACCGAGAAACGGTCGTCGCAGACGCGAAAAAAAGAGCGCCGCCAGCTCAAGCACCTTGCCGAGTTCGGCGCCGTCCAGTTCGTCGACGTGCAGGACACGGACGAGCGCAGGCACACGCTGGAACTCTTGTTCCAACAGAAGTCGCGCGCGCTCGCCCGCATGGGCGCCGAAGACATTTTTGCGTCACCTGAGCGGCGCGCGTTCTATCTCGACATCGCAACGAATGATGCGACGCGCGACCTCGTCCACGTCAGCCGGCTGGACATCGGCGGCGTCTGCGCCGCGGTCAGTGTCGGCCTGAGGGCAGACGGGCGCTATTATCTGATTCTCTCGAGCTATGACGACGGCGAGACCTCGAAGCATGGGCCAGGGCGCGCATTGCTGCACGAGTTGTTGCGCTATGCCATCGCAAATCAGTTTCGCTGTTTCGATTTCACGATCGGCGACGAACCCTACAAGATGGACTGGAGCGATACTCGGCTCGTCCTTCACGATCACTTGTCCGCGACGACACTGCGCGGCCTTATCGTCGTCAAAGCCCTCACCGCGTTTCGCGCGCTGAAGCGGACCATCAAGCAGAATCCGACCATGTGGCTCGCTTTCAGCAAAGCGCGCGCGGCCGCCGGAAACCTGTTTTCGCGATAACACGCCCGGAGACGAAGATGCGGCGTACGGATATTGCCATTGTCGGCGGCGGCCTCGCAGGCTCGCTCGCCGCGGTCATGCTGGGGCGCGCCGGCGCCGACGTCACCCTCATCGACCCGCACGAGATCTACCCGCCCGACTTCCGGTGCGAGAAGCTCGACGGCTCGCAGATCGCGATCCTGCACAAGACGGGGCTCGCGCCCGCCGTATTCAAAGTGGCCAGCCCGGACGACGAAATCGTCACGGCGCGCGCAGGCAAGATCATCGATCGCCGGCCGCACAACCAATGCGGCATTCTCTACGACAACCTCGTCAACACGGTGCGCCGCGAAATTCCAGCCAATGTCGCCGTCATCGCCGGCAAGGTGACGGAGATCGCGAACGGTCCCGATCGCCAATCACTGACGCTGGCGGACGGTGAGACGCTCTCCGCGCGTCTCGTCGTCCTGGCCACCGGGCTCAACATCGGCCTGCGGCACATGCTGGGCATCGAGCGCGAAATCCTCAGCGCCTCCCACTCCGTCAGCGTCGGCTTCGACGTGTCTCCCGTCGGTCAATCGCGCTTTCCGTTCCGGGCGCTCACCTGCTACCCGCAAAGCATCGCGGATCGGATGGCGTATATGTCGATGTTCCCGATCCAATCGGGCACACGCGCCAATCTCTTTCTTTACCGCGATATGGCGGACCCGCTTTTGCGCGCGCTGCGCACCGCGCCGCATGAAGCCCTGCTCAGCCTCATGCCGGAACTCGAGCGTGTGACGGGCCCCTTCCAGGTGAGCGGGTTCGTCAAGATCCGGCCGGTCGACCTGTGCCGCATGCGCAATCCGCTGTGCGACGGCGTCGTGCTCGTCGGCGATGCCTTCGCAACCTCATGTCCCGCCGCCGGGACGGGAACGAACAAGGTGCTGACCGACATCGAAAGGCTGTGCAACACACACATTCCGCACTGGCTTCTGTCGCCGGGAATGGACAGCGCGAAGATCAAGGCGTTCTACGACGACCCGACGAAGATCGAAACGGATGCGCAGTCCGAAGCCAAGGCTTTCTTCCTGCGCTCGCTGTCGACCGACCCAGGCCTGATCTGGGAAGCGCGCCGCCAGATCCGGCGCATCGGTCATGCGGCCGTCGGCGCCTTGCGCCGCGCTCGCACAAAAGTGAAGCACGCTGCCGGCCCCGTCGGAGAAATCCGTGCGGCGCAAGAAAACCTGATCGCCGTTGCGCCGAGCCTGGATGTGTCCGCGGTGCCGGGCAACATCGGCACGATGCCGGATTTGAACGCCGCGCAAGCGCAGACGAGCCTGCGCGAACAAGCGCGCTCTTAAACATACGGAAGCATGTCGAACTCACGGCCGCTCAATGTCGCGACGAGCCCGATGGACGCTTTGCGGTCCGCCGCGAGCCGTTTTCGCCTCGGGAAGCTGACGTCGCTCTTTTCGTCGGCCTCGCTCGGCCGCGCGGCGGGCGGCGCCTTTCTTATTCGCGTCGCCAGCGCGGCAATCGCGTTCCTCACGCAGCCGCTGCTGGCGCGCTGGATGGGCAGCGACGAGTTCGGCATCTACGCCTATGTCTGGACCTGGGCGCTATTGTTCGGCGGCATGGTCGATTTCGGCCTGTCCACCGCGGCGCAGCGCTTCATCCCCGAGTATCACGGCCGTTCTTCGCTGGCGCTGCTGCGTGGCTTTCTCTCCGGCAGCCGATGGTTCACTGCCGCGGCGGCGACGGCAGCAGCCTTGCTTGCCGCTGCGGTCATCAAAACCTTCGAAACGTCACTCGACCCGAACGTCGTGCTGCCGCTCTACCTTGCCTGCGCGACGCTTCCGTTTTGCGGCCTTGCCGTCACGCAGGACGGCATCGCGCGATCTTACGGGTGGATCGGCGTCGCGCTGCTGCCGCTCTATATCATCCGCCCCATTCTGATCCTGGCGTTGGTTCTCGCGGCCTATCTCTACGGTCTGCCGGCGACCGCCGTCAGCGTCCTGTTCGCCTCGGTCGTCGCAAGTATTCTCGCCGTCGCAGGTCAGTGGCTCATCATCAACGGCCGGCTGCGCGAGACCGTCGCCGCCGGCATCCGCCATTACGATTTCAAGACGTGGATCGGCGCGTCATTGCCGATCTCGATCGCCGGCGCCTTCTATTTTCTCTTGAGCTACGTCGACGTGCTGGTGCTGCAGATCTATCGTCCACCGACGGACGTCGCGATCTACTTCGCCGTCCAGAAATTGATGGCGCTGGTCGCCTTCGTGCATTTCTCGATCGCCGCGACTGTGGCGTATCGATTTTCCGAACTGCGCGCGGGCGGTGAGGAAGGCGCGCTCGCTCACTTCTATGCGCGTTCGCGCCGGTGGACGTTCTGGCCCTCACTCGCCGGCGTCGGCGTCCTGCTCGCACTCGGCTGGCCTTTGCTATGGCTGTTCGGGCCCGAATTCGTCTCCGGGTATTTTCTCATCGGCATTCTGGCCGTCGGCCTGATGGCGCGCGCGGCCGTTGGCCCCGCGGAGCGGCTGCTGATCATGTACGGACGGCAGAAAGCCTGCGCCGTCGTCTACACGGTGGCCTTCGCCTGCAATCTCGCGTGCTGCTTCGTGCTGATCCCGCGCTTCGGCGTCGAGGGCGCGGCCGTCTCGACGACGCTCGCGCTGATCCTGGAATCGGTCGTGCTCTTCTTTTTGACCAGGCGGCAGTTGACGCGAACCGGTGCGGCCGGGATAAGGACTGTCGAAGGCGCGGTTTAAGCGCCGCTCGGAAGGCGCATCGGGGGCGTAGCCAGGACCACGAGACGCATGGCTCGCATCACCATCAACGGTACGACACACGACATCGATGCAGACGCGGACACACCGCTTCTTTGGGTGATCCGTGAGCATGTCAGGCTGACCGGAACGAAGTACGGCTGCGGCATCGCGCAATGCGGCGCCTGCACGGTGCACATCGACGGCGAGGCCGTGCGCTCCTGCAGCGTCACGCTTGATTCGATACGGCCGGATCAGAAGATCGTCACCATCGAAGGCCTATCCCCCGATGCGTCGCATCCGGTGCAGAAAGCGTGGCTGACGCACGACGTGCCGCAATGCGGCTACTGCCAGAGTGGCATGATCATGGCCGTCGCCGCTTTCCTGAAAGAGAACGCGAAGCCGACCGACGCCGACATCGACGCCGCGATCACCAATATCTGCCGGTGCGGAACGTTCCAGCGGGTGCGCGCGGCGATCCACACTGCCGCGAACGAGCGCGCCTGATTCCGTTCCGCTGAGTTTCTGCTCGAAATCAGCCGCGCGCGGTGCTGACCGACATGCGTTGACGCGGAGTGCCGGACGAGGAGCGAAAGTCGGTCACGAGCTTGATACCGACGACGGCAAGCGTGACGGCGAGCACCCACCAGGCGGGGCGTATCTCGATGTCGAGCGCCCAATTGGCGTCAAGCACGAGCCAAGGATCGACGCCGGTCTTCACCCCGAACCACAGCGCTTCCACCGCCGCGGTGAGCAGCGCGCTCGCGAATGCGAGCGCCGTCAGGCCGATCCAGCCAGGTGCCGCCCCCGCCAGCCGCTGCCACAAGCGATAGCCGAACAGCCAAAGGAGGAGCCCGGCCATCACCGTCGGCTCGTAAATCTCAAGCTTCTTCTGCAGCAAGAAATGGATGATCGCGAGGATCGCGATGCCATAGACGATGCGATGCAGCGTGTTCCAGCGCGGCCCCATCCGCCGGATGACGGCGTCGAACGACGTCGTGCCGAGCGCGATGAGCCCGATGAGCGCAACGAAACCGATCGTGAGATAGAAGCGCAGCGCGATCTCGCTCGCCACGACGAAGAGATTGAACTTCTGGTCGAGGATGTAGAGCGAGAGATGCAGCAGCGCGTAAGCCATCGCCGCGACGCCGAGTGTGCGGCGGGCGAGGATGAGCTTTCCGGCGCCGAGAATGCGCCGCGCCGGCGAGATCAGCAGCGAGAGCAACAGCAGCCGCACCGCCCATTCGCCGGTGAAGTGGATCGCCTCGGTGATCGGCCGCGCCCCGAGATCGTGCAGGAGGAAGCGGCCGAGAAGCCATAGCGCCGGCAGCACGGCGACGACGAAGGCCGCGATCTTCTCCGGCGACCAGCGCCCGTTCTTTTCCCGCAGAAACGCCATAAGCGCCAGACCGGCTCCTCATTGTCGCGACTGCCTGCGCTTGTACGCGCCGGCCCGCGACAATGAAAAACAATTTGCCGTCACGCGCCCGTGAAGCGCGGCACTTAGAGCATGACGCCGAAAAGTGTGAAGCGGTTTTCGGATTACATCATGCTCCAAGTTATTAGAATCGATCACGTTCATGATTTTGGATCGATCCGATCCAAAATCATCGTGATCTAGTCGATGGCGACGAGAACGTCGGACGCCTTGATGACCGCAAATGCCGGCACGCCCTTGGCGAGCTTCAATTCGTCGACCGCCTGATTGGTGATCGAGGCGGTGACGATCGTCCCGCCGCCGATATCGATGCGGACATGCGAGGTGGTCGCGCCTTTGACGACGTCCACCACCGTTCCCTTGAGTTGATTGCGCGCGCTGATCCTCATCACGACCTCTTGCACCTTGCCCTTGCCCACTTGCCAGGGCGGCTGCGCCACCCGTATACGTTATATAGATCAACTATATGACGATGCTGGGCCGATGGCTATCGAAGCCGCTATCACATTGAAGACAGAGGGTATTTCCGGCGTCGGCCGCGAGCGGATCCGGCTGCTGCAGGCGGTCGCGCGGGAGGGCAGCATCAGCGCCGGCGCGCGTGCAGCGGGGCTCACCTACAAAGCCGCCTGGGACGCGCTCGAGGCGATGGCGAACCTGTTCGGGCAGCCGCTGCTCGAGACCCGTACCGGCGGACGGCAAGGCGGCGGGGCGCAACTGACGCCGACCGGACTGCGCGTCATCGAAGCGTTCGGCCGGCTCGAATCCGAGATGACGCGCGTGCTGCGCACGCTCGAGCCCGACCTCGCGGGCAGCGGCATTTCACCCCTCAATCTCGTCACGGGATTCCTCATGCGGACAAGCGCGCGCAACGCGCTGCGCGGCACGATCGTCGCGATGCGCTCCGACACGCTCAACGTCGAGGTGGCCGTCGCCGTCTCCGACGACACGACGATCTACGCGCATGTGACGCAGGAGAGCGCCCGCGCCCTCGGCCTGTGCGTCGGGCGCGAGGCGATCGTTCTCGTCAAGGCGTCGTTCGTCTTCATCGCCCCCGGTGACGCGCCACCGACCGTCTCCACGCGCAACGCGGTGCACGGCGTCGTGCGCCGCTGCGAGACCTCGGCGATCAACGCCGAAGTGATCCTCGATATCGGCGGCGACAAGACGCTCGTCGCCACCATCACCGCGCACAGCGCGCAAGCGCTTGCGCTCACGCCGGGCAAACCGGCTTACGCGCTGTTCGAAGCGGCGCACGTCGTCATCGCCATCGATTGATCGGATCGGGAGATTGTTCGCTATGCAAAAGAGAGTTCTTCTGGGTTTCGCCCTCGGCGCCGCCTTCGCCTTCACGCTCGGCGGCAGCGCATCCGCTGCCGAAACGAACGTCGCGGTCGCCGCGAACTTCACCGCCGCGGCGAAGGACATCGCCGCCGCTTTCAAGCAGAAGACCGGCCATAACGCCGTGCTGAGCTTCGGCTCCTCCGGCCAGTTCTTCACGCAGATCAAGCAGGACGCACCGTTCCAGGTGTTCCTCTCCGCCGACGACGAGCGGCCGAAGAAGCTCGCCGAAGAAGGTCTCGGCGTTAAGGACAGCGTGTTCACCTATGCCGTGGGCAAGCTCGTGCTGTGGAGCAAGAACGCCGATCTCGTCAAAGGCGAGAGCACGGTGAAAGACGGCAAGTTCGCCAAGATCGCCATCGCCAATCCGAAGGCCGCGCCTTACGGTGCAGCGGCGGTCGAGACGCTCAAGGCGGTGAAAGTCTACGACGCGCTGGAATCGAAGATCGTTCAGGGCAACAATATCAGCCAGACGTTCCAGTTCGTGGATTCGGGAAATGCCGAGCTCGGCTTTGTCGCTCTGTCGCAGCTCGCCGGAAAGACCGGTGGATCACAGTGGCTTGTGCCGCAGGAACTCTATACGCCGATCCGGCAGGACGCGGTGCTCCTAAAAAAGGGAGAGTCGAATGAAGCGGCCAAGGCGTTCCTGGCGTTTCTCAAAGGGCCCGAAGCGCGCGCCATCATTGAGAAATACGGCTACGCCATGGGCGGAAAGTAAGCGCCGATGACAGCCCTGCCGGTTGGCATATGGCAGCCGGTGCGGCTGACGATCGAGCTGGCCGCGATCACGACCGTTATCCTGCTCATCATTGGAACGCCGATCGCCTGGTGGCTCGCGCGCTCCAAGGCGCGATGGAAGGAGGCCGTCGCAACGCTGGTCGCGATGCCCCTCGTCCTGCCGCCGACCGTCCTCGGCTTCTATCTTCTCCTCCTGCTGGGCCCGAGCGGGCCGGGCGGTGCGCTCGCTGGCCTCTGGGGCGCGCGCACCCTCGCCTTCACCTTCGAAGGCCTGGTCATCGGCTCCGTCGTCTATTCTATCCCTTTCGTCGTACAGCCGATCCGCAACGCTTTCGTTGCGATGGGCGAACGGCCGATGGAAGCCGCAGCGACGTTGCGCGCCTCGCCGCGACGCGCGTTCTGGACCGTCGCGGCGCCGCTGGCGCGGCCCGGATTTCTCACCGGTGCGGTGCTCGGCTTCGCGCATACGGTCGGTGAGTTCGGCGTCGTGCTGATGATCGGCGGCAACATCCCCGGCGAGACGAAAGTGCTGTCGGTCGCGATCTACGATTTCGTCGAGACCTCGCAGTGGTACGAAGCGAGCATCCTCGCGGCGGGAATGGTCGTGTTCGCTTTCGTCGTCATCCTCGCGATGATGCTGATCGAGAAGCGCGTGGCGCGCGTCGGCCTATGACCGAAGCGTCCGCGAAGAGCATCACCGCCGCGTTTCGCGGAATGCTCGGCAAGTTCGCGCTCGACGCCTCCTTCAGCGTGCCGGCCACCGGCGTGACCGGCTTGTTCGGCCCCTCCGGCTGCGGCAAGACAACGGTCCTGCGCTGCATCGCCGGCTTGCAGCGGCTCGACGGATTTTGCGCCATCGATGGCGACGTGTGGCAGGACGGCGACGCATTCCGCCCGCCGCACGTGCGACCGATCGGCTACGTGTTCCAGGAAGCGAGCCTGTTTCCGCACCTCTCGGTGCGCCGCAACCTTCTCTACGGCGCGCCGCGTGGAAAAGAGCCGACGCAAAGCGACGCCATCGCATTCGACGAAGTGCTCGATCTCCTCGGCCTGACATCGCTTGTCGAGCGCGCACCGCAAAATCTTTCCGGCGGCGAGCGCCAGCGCGTCGCCATCGGCCGCGCTTTGCTCTCGCAGCCGAAGCTCCTGCTGATGGACGAGCCGCTCTCCGCGCTCGACCGCCTGACCAAAGACGAGATCCTGCCGTTCCTCGAACGCCTGCATGAGCGGATGTCGCTGCCGGTCATCTACGTCACGCACGACATGAGCGAGATCGAGCGCCTCGCCGACCATCTGGTCCTGATGCGCGCGGGGTCGGTGATCGGCGCGGGACCGTTGAGCGCGCTTCCGGCCTACGGCATCCTCACCGTGCGCGTCGACGGCGGCCGCCTGCTGGCGCCGTCGACGCAAGCGCGCCCGGGCGAACGGCGGCGGCTGCGCATTGCCGCAAGCGACGTGAGCCTCGCGAGCACGCCGCCGCAAGGCAGCACGATCCTCAACGTCCTGCCCGCGCGCATCGTGTCCCACACAGCCTCGGGGCCGCATGAGATCACGGTGGTGCTCACGCTCGGACACGATCATGCCGGGCAGCGTCTGCTCGCGCGCATCACGCGACGCTCCTGGGAACAGCTCGGCTTCGCCGACGGCGCGCCGGTCTATGCGCAGGTCAAAGGCGTCTCGCTCGCGCGCAAGTAAAATATCGCTATAGTCGCGGCCCGCCCGCGAAAGCGCCTCCGCCTTCGCACACCCCCATCTGGATTACGCAATGACTTCGTCCGTCCCGTCCTATGTCGACCCGCGCAACGGCGACCTTTATCCGCTGGCGCAGCCGCGCTGGAGTTCCGACGATCGCACGCCGCTGATGATCACGCCGTTGCCCGGCATCCGCCGCGACGCCATCGACAAAAGCGAGCGTTCGCTCTGGCGCTATCGCGCGGCCTTTCCGGTCGTCGTCAAGAATCCGGTATCGCTCGGTGTCGGGTGCACACCGCTCGCCGAGCGGCGCTGGCGCGACCGCGCCGTCCATTTCAAGCTCGAA
>JAFKKS010000357.1 GCA_017304555.1 Hyphomicrobiales bacterium | reverse complement strand
GCCGATCTCGGCGTCGGCCGCGATGCGGGCGCCAGATTCGACATGAGCAAGTGGATGAATACGCGCCATGAGCGGACTACCGATCCGTCATCATCGCGCCGAGTTCAGCCTCGCAGACGATCTTGCCGTCCACTTTCGCCTCGCCGCGGTACCACCACATGGTGCGCCGTTGCGACAGCTTGGTCATATGGAACTCGACGCGGTCGCCGGGAACCACCGGCTGGCGGAACTTCGCCTTATCGATGGTGAGGAAGTAGACGAGCCGCGGGCGATCCTGCCCGAGCGCCACCGCGCAAATGGCGCCCGCCGTCTGCGCCATGCCTTCCAACAGCAAGACGCCGGGCATGACCGGACGGCCGGGAAAATGCCCCTGAAAGCAAGGCTCGTTGAACGTGACGTTCTTGATGCCGACGCAGAACTCGTCACCCCTGATCTGCTCGATGCGATCGACCAGCAAGAACGGATAACGATGCGGAAGATATTCGAGAATCTGCTGCGGGCTTAGTGAAGAAGGAAATTCCGTCATGCATCTCCCTCATGCTGTGCGCCCGCCGCGTCGCGGTTTGCCATCCGCTCCAACACTTTCATTTCCCGGAACCACTGCTTGATAGGTTTTGCCGGCGTGCCGCCCCACCGTGCGCCTGCCGGCACATCGTCGTTGACGATGCTGATGGCGGCGATCTGCGCGCCGTCGCCGATGGTCACGTGATTATTGGATCCCACGCGCGCTCCCAGCACCACGAAATCGCCGAGGGTCGTGCTGCCCGACAACCCTGTCTGCGCAACAAGCACACAATGCCGGCCGATGACAACGTTGTGGCCGATCTGGACAAGATTATCGATCTTGGTGCCCTCCCCGATCACGGTGTCGCGGCTGGCGCCGCGGTCGATCGTCGTGTTGGCGCCGATCTCGACGTCATCCTGGATGATGACGCGGCCGACCTGCGGCACTTTCTCGTGGCCCTTCGCGCCGGGCAGATAACCGAATCCGTCCTGGCCGATCCGGCAGCCGGGGTGGATCACCACGCGGTCGCCGACCAATGCGTGGGTCACTGTCGCGCCGGCGCCGACCACGCAGTTGCGCCCGATACGGACTTGCGGGCCGATGACGGCCCCGGCGCTGACGATGGTATCGCTGCCGATCTCGGCACCCGGCCCGACGACTACGCCGGGATCGATGCTCACCCCGGCCTCGAGATGGGCGCTCGGATGGACGAAAGCCCCCTCCGAACTTCCACCGAACATCGGCAAAGGGCGCAAGGCAGACGGAAACAAGGCGCGCGCCACCGTCACGAAGGCGCGGTAGGGTTCGCGGGCAATGGCGAAAGGAAGGCCCGGAGGGATCTGGCCGGCAAAACGTTTGGCAACGAGACAAAGGCCCGCGTCGGTCCCCGCTAGTTGCCCCAGGTACTTGGGGTTGTCGAGAAACGTGAGATCGGACGGGCCGGCATGGTCGAGGGCTGCAACGCCTTCTATCTTGCGATCCGGCGGAACGTCCGCCGCCAGCTCAGCCCCCGTCAGCGCGGCGATCTCGCGCACGGTCAGCCCCTGCGGGCAAGCATGGAAAAGCGGTTCACTCATTGCATCGGCACATGAATTGGGACGGCTCGCGCCGCCCCAAATTGGCATTTGTTCCGTGAGTCTTAGCGGAAGCTTCGCCGGATGGCGATACAGGCATTTGCCGGCGCCAAGACCGACAAAGCACACACGACCCGAGCCGGAAAACCCGGATCGGGCCGTGGATCTTAGAACTTGGTGCCGCCGCTGAAGCGGAAGGCCTGGGTCCGGTCGCCGGACTTTTCGTTCAAGCCGGTAACAGGATTGAACACCGTGAAGTCATCCTTCGTCAGCGCAACGGCGTAGTCGAAGCGCAGCGGACCGAACGGAGAATCCCAGATCAAGCCGACACCGACCGAGCTGCGGATGATGTTGGCATCCCGCGGCGTGATCGTCTGGGCAATCAGGTCGTTCGGACCTTGGTACGACCTGATGCCTTGATAATCCCAGACCGAACCGGCGTCGACATAGGCTGCGAGCTTCAGGCCGTTATCCTTCGGCGCGAAGAACAGCGGGTACTGCACCTCGAAGCTGGCGCCCCAATACAGCGTCCCACCAAGCGCGTCGTGGAAAGAGCCGGGCGTCGTGTCGCGCGGACCGATGCCGGACGGCTCAAAGCCACGGACAATCGAGGGGCCCAGGAAGAAGTGGTCGGTCGAGCGCAGCGCCCGGTTGCCCCAGCCGGTGACGTTGCCGCCCTGCACGTGGAACAGTGCGACGAGGTCATCCCAGACATTGTAGTAGTACTTGACGTCACCGGTTGTCCGGATGAACTGCGAATCGCCGCCGACGCCCGCGAAGTCCTGCTTCAACTCAGCCAGCATACCCTTGGTCGGGTTCCGGTTGTTGTCGAGCGTATTGTAGGTCAGCGTATAGCCCACGAGAGAGGTCAACACGCCGCCGGAATTAGCCAACTCGCGGATGGCAGGCGATGCGGGGATACAGGTCGCCTGCCCCAACGGGTCGACGCTGTACGGGAAACAGTTATTGAGCGGGTTGATCTTGATTTCGGTGTTGTACAGCGAATAGCGAGCCTGGAAGCTCACTTCGTCCGTGATCGGAATGCCGAAGCGGAAGCCGAAGCCCGTCGTCTCGCTCTGGTACGACTGATAGGTCGACGCGAGCGACACGCGCGAGAACACGTCGATGCCGAATGCCAGGCGATAGCCAAGCAGATAGGGCTCGACGAACGACAATTCGAAGCCGCGTGCGAGCTCACTGTACTGCACCGATGCCTTGGCGTACTGGCCGCGGCCCAACAGGTTGCGCTCACCGATGCTGACTTCAGCCAGCAATCCGTCCGAGGTCGAGTAGCCGCCGGCAACAGAGAACTCACCCGTTGCGGTCTCTTCCACATCGACATTGACGATCACGCGGTCCGGCGCCGAGCCGGGCTCGCTGGTGAGCTTCACGGTCTTGAAGTAACCGAGGTTCTTCAGGCGCTTCTCAGCGCGATCGATCAGCGCGTGGTTGTAGGGGTCGCCTTCGCCGATATCGAACTCACGGCGAATAACATAGTCGCGCGTACGCGTGTTGCCGCGGATGTTGATCCGCTCGATGTAAGCGCGCGCGCCCTGATCGACGACGAAAACGAGGCTGACCGTGTGATTCTCGTAGTTACGGTCGCCGCGCGGACGCACCTGCGCGAAGGCGTAACCGCTCTTCGCCAGCTCAAGCGTCATCTGCTCGACGGTCTTCTCCACCGCCTCGGCGTCGTAGAGTTCACCCGACGACATGCGCAGCTTCGAGCGCAGCATGTTGGGATTGACGTCGCGCACGTTCGACTGGATGTCGACGGTGCTGAAGCGATACAGCGCGCCCTCATCGATGACGAAGGTCACGACGAAGCCGTTGCGCGCAGGGTCAAACTCGGACACCGCAGAGACGATGCGCACGTCGGCATAGCCGTGCTTCAGATAGAAGCGGCGAAGGAGGTCCTTGTCAGCCTCGACCTTGTCGGCATCGAAGTTATCGGTCGACTTGAAGAAGCTGAAGATGTTGGTCTTCGACGTCTTGATGACGTCCGCGAGCCGGCTCGACGAATAAGCGCGGTTGCCAACGAAATTGAGGTCTTTGACGGTCGTCTTCTTACCTTCGGTGATCTCGAAGACGAGGTCGACGCGACCGTTCTGACGATCGATGATCTTGGGATCGACGCGGACATTGTAGCGGCCATTGCCGCGATAGATATCGACAATGCGCTGCACGTCGGAACGAACGGTCTGCCGCGAGAGCGGCGCACGCGACTTCGACTGGACTTCCGCAGCGAGTTGCTCGTCCTTGACCTGACGATTGCCCTCGAACTGGACCCGATTGATGATCGAAGCTTCGACCACGGTAACGACAACCCGGCCGCCGGCCTGATTGATGCGCACGTCTTCGAACAGGCCGGTCGCCAGAAGCGCCTGGTACGCCTCGTTGAGCTTCACCGCATCGAGGCGCTCGCCAGGATTGGTGCGGAAGTAGCCGCGAATCGTCTCGGCATCGACGCGGCGGTTCCCCTGCACGACAATCGAGTTCGCAGACTGCGCTTGTGCAGGCGCAGAAACCGCAACAGCGCCCACTCCGACGCCGGCAATCGCCGCCCCGTATACGGCGCACGCGACCCCCAGTCCGCGCACCAACCCCGCCCAAAACTTCATCCGCACCACGTCCTTCTTCTTTTCGCCTCGCGCTGGACTGACGCATGGCACCACAGGCGCTTGTACAATCTTTTGGCCCCGCCGCAACCGATCCCCCTGGTCACAATATCATTTCAATTCAAAGCGTTGCCCGGCGGCCACGGTTAAGAGGTGGCCAGATGCAGAATGTCGTTGAAGGTGGCGAAAATCATCAACATCAGGACGATCGCAAGCCCCACGCGGAAGCCGATTTCCTGCGCTCTATCAGACAGCGGGCGCCCCCGGACGGCCTCGATTCCGTAGAACAGCAAGTGCCCTCCATCCAGCAGTGGAATAGGGAATAAATTCAACATTCCGATGGAGACAGACAGCACTGCGGCGAGGTGCATGAGGGCGACGAATCCGGCCGTCGCCACCTGGCCGGAGACCTGGGCGATGCGAATCGGCCCTCCGAGTTGGTCAGCCGATTCTCGTCCCGTGACGATGCCGCCGAGGTAACTCAGGGTCCGGTCGATCACGAACCAGGTTTCCTGCATCCCCATCCCGATCGCCGCGATCGGGTTGACCGACCGCACCTTCACATCGCCCGGCGCCGTCGAGCGGGAAATTCCAAGCACGCCGAGGCGATGGACGTTTCCGAAATTGTCCTTGAGTTCGCGCAGGTCCGGAATCGCCGTCAGGGTTTCCGAAACCCCACCCCGCTCGACCACGATCCGCAGCTTTTCACCGGCGCTGGTGCTGATGATGCGCTGCATGTCGTTGAAGCTATCGATCGCCGTCCCGTCGATGGAAACGACGAGGTCTCCAGGTTTGAATCCAGCCGTGGCTGCAGCGCTGCCCGGCTGCACGGCGTCGACGCGCGGCGCCGCGATCTGCTTGCCGTAAATCGAGAAAATACCGGCAAAAATGACGATCGCGAGGATGAAATTGGCAATCGGACCGGCCGCAACGACTGCCGCGCGCTGGCCGAGGCTTTTGCCGAAGAAGCTGACCGCCCGTTCCTTCGGGTCCATGGTCGCGATCGCGCCCGTATCCGGGACGCTGGCGGCGTTTTCATCGCCGAAGAACTTGACGTAGCCGCCAAGCGGAATCGCCGCGAGCTTCCAACGCGTGCCGTGACGGTCGTTGAAGCCGCAGATCTCAGGGCCGAAGCCGATCGAGAATGTGAGGATGCGTATGCCGCACCACCGCGCGACGAGGAAGTGGCCCAGCTCGTGGAAGAATACGACGATGGTCAGGACAAAAAGAAACGGAATTAAGTAACTGAAAAGTCCGTAGCCCCACGCCCAAAAGCTCGAAAGTAACCCCATTC
>JAFKKS010000356.1 GCA_017304555.1 Hyphomicrobiales bacterium | reverse complement strand
GCGGCGATCCTCTATCTCGCAAGCGGCGCTTCGGCGATGGTCACCGGGCATACGCTGCCGGTCGATGGCGGTTTTCTCGCACAATAGAGATTTCGCGGGTTGCCGGACGAAGGGCTCGAAGCCAGGCTGCGCCGCAGCAGCTTTCGCCCTGATGCGCCTCCTGAGTGTCGCGTTTTCCCTACCGTGCGCGGATCGCAAGCGAAGAAATCACCCGCTCCAAATTGAGCATTGAACAAATTCTTCTCGTGAGTCGTAATCGAAGGGAAGGAAGTTGTTTCGATGCTGAAATTTCTTGCGAGAGGGAGAAAAAGCATACATTTCTGAGTGCGTTGTTGCGCCGCAGCATTGTGGCGGTGCAGTGATCCCGCCCGCAATCCGCCTTCCCAAAGCGATTGTCGCCGACATCAGACAGAGTGACATGCCCCTGAAACACATCCTTGGCCTCGACCACGTCGTCATCAACGTTCGCGATCTCGATGCATCGGCGCAGACCTGGAAAAAGTTGGGTTTCACCGTCTCGCCGCGCGGCACGCACTCCGCGCATCTCGGCTCCGGCAACTACACGATCGTCTTCGGCGACGATTATCTCGAACTGCTGGGCGTCATCACCGAGACCGAGCACCTCAAGCCGACCATTGAATTTCTCAAGCATCGCGAAGGTGTTGAGCGGGCGGCGTTCACGACGGACGATGCCGCGGCCGGCGTGGAAGAGTTGAAGGGGCGCGGTCTCGTCCCGATCGGGCCGGTGCATTTCGGCCGCCCGGTCGACTTGCCGAACGGCGGAAAGAGCGAGGCGAAGTTCAATGTGTTCCGTTGGCCGCTCAACGAGCAGCCGGGCGGCTTGCGGATCTTCGCCTGCCAGCATCTGACGCGTGAGAACGTCTGGATCCGGGAGCTTCAAAGCCACGCCAACGGCGCACACCGGATCGTGCGGCTCGAAGTTCTGTCGCAAGACCCAAAGGCGGCGGCGGAGCAACTGTCACATTTGATCGATGAGCCGGTGTCGCAGACGGCTGACGGTTTCCGCGTCCATTCGGGCGGCCGCCGCGCCGATTTCCTGTTCTACGATGCGGCGACATTTGCGCGGCTCTATCCGGAGAGCGTGCGCGCCGGCGCCGCGCCGGAAGGCGCCGTCGCCCTCGTCATCGCGACGAGCGATGTTGCAAAGGCGCAAGCGGCGAGCGGGGCCGTGTCGCATGGCGGGCGCGCGAGCGTGCCGGCGCAGGCGGCAACCGGCGTGATCGTGAGCTTCGTGCCGCAACAGGCGGCGTGATCGGGAAAACGTTTCATCGTCCGGTGGCATCACCCGCCGACGCTGCGTCACTTAGGAGATTTCCATGGATACCAAGCGTTTTGAGATAACCCGGCGCGCCGCGCTGATGACCTCGGCGGCGATCGCCGCAAACGTGATCAACCCGATGCGCGCCTTCGCGCAGGAAACGCCACGCAAGGGCGGCGTGTTCTTTGTCCACTACGGCGCGGAACAACGGCAACTCAATCCGAGTCTGCAGGCGTCGACCGGCGTTTACATCATCGGTGGAAAGATCCAGGAAAACCTTGTCGACCTGGACGCGAACGGCCAGTCCGTCGGCGTTCTGGCGGAGAGTTGGGAAGCCTCGCCCGACGGCAAGACGATCACCTTCAAGCTGCGCAAGGGCGTGACGTGGCACGACGGCAAGCCGTTCACGTCGGCGGACGTTCAGTTCACCGCCATGAACATGTGGAAGAAGATTCTCAACTACGGCACCACGCTGCAGCTGTTCCTCACGGCGGTCGACACGCCGGACCCGCTGACCGCGGTGTTTCGCTACGAGCGGCCGATGCCGCTCAACCTGTTGCTGCGAGCGCTGCCGGACCTCGGCTATGTTTCGGCGAAGCACCTCTACGAGAACGGCGATATCCGTCAGAACCCGCACAACCTCGCGCCGGTGGGCACGGGGCCGTTCAAGTTCGTCCAGTACGAGCGCGGCCAATACATCATCGCCGAGCGCAACCCCAATTATTGGCGGCCGAACGCGCCGTATCTCGACCGCATCGTCTGGCGCGTGATCACCGACCGCTCCGCGGCCGCGGCGCAGATGGAAGCGGGGCAGTTGCACTACAGCCCGTTCTCCGGCCTCACGATCTCCGACATGGCGCGGCTGGCGAAGGACAAGCGCTTCATCGTTTCGACCAAGGGCAACGAGGGGAACGCACGCACCAACACCATCGAGTTCAACTTCCGCCGCAAGGAGATTTCGGACATTCGCGTGCGACGCGCGATCGCGCATGCGATCAACGTGCCGTTCTTCATCGAGAACTTCCTCGGCGACTTCGCGAAGATCGGCACCGGGCCAATCCCCTCGACATCGACCGACTTCTATCCCGGCCCCGACACGCCGCAGTATCCGTATGACAAGGCGTTGGCGACGAAGCTGCTCGACGAAGCTGGCTTCAAGAAGGGCGCGGACGGCACCCGCTTTTCGCTGCGGCTCCTGCCGGCGCCATGGGGCGAGGACGTTTCGCTGTGGGCGACGTTCGTGCAGCAGGCGCTCGGCGAAGTCGGCATCAAGGTGGATATTGTGCGCAATGACGGTGGCGGCTTCCTGCGCCAAGTCTACAACGACTGGAACTTCGACCTCGCCACCGGCTGGCACCAGTACCGTAGCGACCCGGCCGTTTCGACCACTGTGTGGTATCGCTCCGGCCAGCCGAAGGGGGCGCCCTGGACCAATCAATGGGGCTGGCAGGATCCGGCGGTCGACAAGGTCATCGACGACGCGGCGACCGAACTCGATCCGGTCAAGCGCAAGGCGCTCTATGCCGAGTTCGTCAAGCGCGTGAACACGGAACTGCCGCTCTGGATGCCGATCGAGCAGATTTTCGTCACCGTGATCAGCGCCAAGGCGCGCAACCACTCGAACACGCCGCGCTGGGGCTCGTCGAGCTGGCACGATCTCTGGCTCGCCGAATGATCTGATGTCGAACGGTTCAGCACCGAATAGTCTTGGCCGATGCGTATCCTAAGCCTCGCGGGGAGGCGGCTCGCCGCTTCGATCCCCACGCTGATCCTCATTCTGATCGGCGTCTTTCTGCTGCTTCAGTTTGCGCCGGGCGACACGGTCGACGCGATGATGGCGCAGATGGGTGGGGGCGATGCCGCCACCGCGCGGCAGTTGCGCCAGTTCTACGGTCTCGACCTTTCGGTGCCGGCGCAACTCGGCAATTACCTCTGGCGTCTGGTGCGCTTCGACCTCGGCTTTTCCTCGATCTACGGAAAGCCGGTGGCGACGGTGATCGCGGAGCGGTTGCCGCCGACGATTCTGCTGATGACGGCTTCGCTGTCGTTCGCCTTCTTCTTCGGGCTCGTCTTCGGGGTGATCGCGGCGCGCGGCGTCAACAAATGGCCGGATACGATCATCTCGACGCTCGGCCTTATCTTCTATGCGACGCCGTCGTTCTGGTTCGGCTTGATGGCGATCGTCGTGTTCTCCGTCTATCTGCAGTGGCTGCCGCCGGGCGGCTTCGAGGATATCGGCCTCGTGCAGACGGGTATCTGGCGCACGCTCGATATCGCGCAGCATCTGATCCTGCCGACGCTGACGCTCGGGCTGATCTTCCTCGCGATCTATCTGCGCATCATGCGCGCCTCGATGCTGGAGGTGCTCAACCTCGATTTCGTGCGCACCGCGCGGGCAAAGGGGCTCGATGAGACGCGGGTGATCGTGCGTCACGTCCTGCGCAACGCGCTCTTACCGATGGTCACGCTGATCGGCCTGCAGGCTGGAACCATGCTCGGCGGGTCGGTGGTCGTCGAGAGCGTCTTCTCGCTGCCGGGGCTCGGCCGACTCGCCTACGAGTCCGTGGTGCAACGCGATCTCAACACGCTGCTCGGCATCATTTTCGTCTCGGCGCTGGTCGTCATCGCGGTGAACTTCGTCGTCGACATCCTCTACGCGCGCCTCGATCCGCGCATCAGCACGGAGGCGTGAGATGGCGTTCCTGCGCCTCTACTTCCGTAGTCCGCCGGCGGTGATCGGTCTGCTGCTTCTGCTGCTGGTGCTGTTAATGGCGCTCACCGCCGGCTGGATTTTCCCGCGTGATCCGCTGTCCTTGGCCGGGCGCCCACTGCTCTGGCCGCTACAGAATCCGCGTTTCTGGCTGGGGACGGACAACTCCGGGCGTGACATCGCAGCGCAGATTTTTCACGGCGCGCGTATCTCTCTGCTGATCGGCGTTGTCGCGACCTTCATCGCCATCGCCATCGGCGTGGTGATCGGGGCGCTCGCCGGCTACTATGGTCGGCGGGTCGACAACGTCCTGATGCGGATTACCGAGGCGTTCCAGACGCTCCCCAATTTCCTTCTGCTGCTGGTTCTCGTCGCGGTGTTTGGATCGACACTGACCACCGTCACCATCGCGATCGGCGTTGTCTCCTGGCCGGCGCCGGCGCGGTTGACGCGGGCGGAATTCTTGTCGTTGCGCAACCGTGAATTCGTTCAGGCCGGGCGCACGCTCGGCATGCGCGACATGAAGTTGATTTTCGGCGAGATCCTGCCGAACGCACTGCCGCCGGTGATCGTTTACGCGAGCGTAGTCATGGCGGTCGCGATCCTGCTCGAAAGCGCGCTCGCCTTTCTGCGTCTTTCCGATCCGAACGTCGCGTCGTGGGGTAACCTCATCGGCCTGGGGCGCGACGTGCTGCGCGTGCAATGGTACGTCTCGGCTATTCCGGGCGTAGCGATCCTCGTCACGGTGTTGGCGGTGTCGCTCGTTGGGCAGGGGCTCAATGATGCGCTCAACCCGAGGCTCAAAGGCCGATGACGCAAGCGCCAGCGCCGATCCTTTCCATCGAAAAGCTGAGCGTCCGCTTGCCGGCCGGCGCCGAACGCGACCGCGCCTTGTCGGAGGTGTCGCTCTCGGTTTCGGCCAACGAAATTCTCTGCTTGGTCGGTGAGTCGGGATCCGGAAAGTCGATGACGGCCAATGCCGTGATGCGGCTGCTGCCCGGCGGCGTGCGCATCGATGGCGGGCACGTGTGGTTCAACGACCGCGATCTCGCGGCGATCGATGAAGCCGAGATGCGCGCCGTGCGCGGCGCCGAGATCGCGATGATCTTCCAGGAGCCGATGACGGCGCTCAATCCGCTGCGCACCATCGGTGATCAGATCGCAGAGATGTTCTCGATCCATACGGAGCTTTCGCGCGCGGCGATCCGGGAGAAGGTGCTGGCGCTGCTGGACGAAGTCCGTATCCCGGAGCCCGCTGCCGCAGCCAATGCTTATCCGCACGAGCTCTCGGGCGGCCAGCGCCAACGGGCGATGATCGCGATGGCGCTGGCGCTCGACCCGAAGGTGCTGATCGCCGATGAGCCGACCACCGCGCTCGACGTGACGACGCAGGCGCAGATCCTCACGCTGATCCGCGATCTGCAGAAGCGCAAAGGGACGGCTGTGCTGTTCATCACGCACGATTTTGGCGTTGTTGCCGAAATCGCGGACCGCGTGGCGGTGATGCAGCA